>NZ_JBDFRB010000003.1:118560-135627 GCF_039615075.1 Sinomonas halotolerans
ACCGCGGCGGGCGGGGGCGCCCCCGCCGCCCGCCGCCTCAGGCGCACAGGCAGGAACAGGGGAGCCCCGGGCGGGGAGCGGACATCCGCTCCCCGCCCGGGGCTCCTCGCTGCTGGGGCCTCAGGCAGGGCTGCTGTGCCGGAGGCACAGGAGCGCGTAGGCGCGGGCCGCGGCCACGAGCTCTGCGATGCTCACCGACTCGTTGACCTGGTGGGCCTGGTCGTTGAGGCCCCCTGGGCCCATCACGATGGTGGGGACGCCGAAGTCCCGCGCGATGAACCCGCCGTCGCACGCGGCCGTCCAGCCGCCGATGCCGCTCGCGACGCCGCAGTCGGACAGCGCGGCGACGGCGTCCGCGACGAGAGGGTGGTCCTCGGGTGTGCGGAACCCCGGCATCTCCATCGTCACTGCTGCGCTGACGGCGAAGCCGTCCCGCTCGAGGCCAGCCTCGGCAATGCGCTCTCGGAGCGACTCGAGGATTCGGGCGGCGTTGTCGTCGGGCATGAGCCGGCGGTCGAGGGACAGGCGGCACTCGCCGGCCACCATGGAGGTCCCTGTGCCGCCCTCGATGAGCCCCACGTTCCAGCTGCCGGCGCCCAGGAGCGCATCCTGGTCCTGCTGGAGCCGCTCGTGGTCCTCCCGGACCAGGGCGATGATGCGGGCTGCTGCATCGATGGCGTTGAGGCCATCGGCGGGCCGTCCCGAATGGGCGGACCTGCCGTGGACGGTGACGTCGATGTAGCTGTCGCCGCGGCAGCCGACCACAGTCCCGAGGTCCGTCGGCTCGGCGACGACGCAGCCCGAGAAGCGCTCGCCGAGGTGGGCGCGGGTGTAGGCGCGGATGCCGATCCCGAGGTCCTCTTCGTCGACAGTGCAGGCCAGCGTGATGTCGCCCGGGAGATCCACGCCAGCGGCCTTGAGCGCCTTGAGGGCCACCGCGACGGCGGCAAGTCCGCCCTTCATGTCGGTGGCACCACGGCCGAAGAGCCGGCCGTCCCGCACGTACGGCTCGAAGGGGGGCCGGTCCCAGCCCTCTCCCGCGGGGACGACATCGGAATGCCCGAGGAACAGCAGCCCCGGGCGGTCGCCGCCGCGGAGCACCGCGGTGAGGTTGGGACGGCCCGGGGCGGCCTCCTCGGCCAGGGTCTCGAGTCCCGCCCCGAGGCAGAATGCCTCGAGGACGGCGACTGTGGCCTCCTCGGTGCCCCCGGGGTTCTCCCCGCCGGCTGCGACGAGGGCCTCGGTGAGCGAGACGAGCTCGTCCTCGGTGATCAGGGCCAGGACCCGGTCCTCGATCGAGACCGCGACGGGGTTCACGGTGCCACCTTCGCGAGCTCGATGTCGATCGCGCGGCGCAGGCGGCGGATGCCCTCGTCCGTGCGCTCGGGGGTGCTCGTGGCGAAGCACAGGCGGAGCGCGTCGTCGAACCGGCCTTCGGCGGAGAGCGCCGGCCCGGGGATGAAGGCGACGCCCTCCGCCAGGCCCGTCTCGAACAGGCGGCGGGTCGAGATCCGGGCCGCGTCCCCGCGGAGGGTCAGCCAGAGGAAGAACCCGCCCTCCGGGTCCGTGGTGGTCACGAGGCCGCCGAGATGGCGCCGGATGCTCTCCTGCATGGCCTGCTTGCGGCGCCGGTACTCTGTCCGGAGCCCGGCAAGGTGGCTGTCCAGCCTGCCGCGGCGGATGAACTCCGCGACGAGGTGCTGGGCCGGGACGTTCGTGCATGTGTCCATGGCCTGCTTGGCATTGACCACGAGCTGGCGCAGGGAGGGGTGGGCATCCACCCAGCCGACGCGCAGGCCCGGCGCGAGGATCTTCGAGAACGTTCGCACGGAGAAGACCAGCGGGTCCCCCGGGCTGAGGGACTGGAAGCTCGGGAGGTCCTCGCCCTCGAAGCGGAGGAGGCCGTACGGGTCATCGTCGATGATGACGGCGTTCCACTGGTGTGCGAGCTCGAGGAGGAGCTCGCGCCGTTCGAGGGAGAGCGTGGCGCCCGAGGGGTTCTGGAAGTTCGGGATCGTGTAGACCGCCTTGGGCGTGCGGCCCGTCGCCGCGACGAGCTCGGGGAGGGCCTCGACGATCAGGCCGTTCTCGTCGAGGGGTGCCTCGAGGAGCTGCGCGCCGTAGCTCAGCGCCGTGGCGCTGCCGTTCGTGTAGGTGGGGCTCTCCACGACCACGAGGTCGCCGGGATCGAGGAAGATCTTGCACGCGAGGTCGAGGCCCTGCATGCCGCCGGCCGTGATCGTCACGCGCTCCGGGTCGGTCGGGTCTGCCGTGCCGGCGAGGTAGCCGACGAGGGCGTCGAGCAGCTCGGGCTCGCCCTCGGTGGCGCCGTAGGTCATGGACCCGTACCCCAGGACCTCGTCCGCGATGCTGCGGAACTCCTCGAGCGGAACCGCCTCATCGGCCGGCGAGCCCATCGCGAACCGCACGATGTCGTGCTTCATCGATGCCAGCAGCGACGTGCTGGAGTCGATGACGGACCCCACGAGGTGCTCGGCGCGCGCCGCGAGCGGCAGCGCGGGCGCGAGGGTGGCGAGATGATCAGTCGACATGGTCACAGCCCCTTCTGGATGAGTTCGCGGGGGAAGCCCGTGAGCACCTCGACACCGTCGGGCGCCACGCGGATCGATTCGGACAGCTCGTAGCCGTAGTGGTCCATCCACATGCCCCCGATCACGTGGAAGGTCATGTTCTCTGCCAGGACGGTCTCGTCCTCGGAGCGGATGGACACGGTGCGCTCGCCCCAGTCCGGCGGGAAGCCCACGCCGATCGAGTAGCCGATGCGGGAGGGCTTCTCGAGGCCGTGCCTGGCGAGGCTGTCGTTCCAGGCCCGGGCGAGGTCCCGCACGGGCGTCCCGGGACGCACCGAGTCGAGCACTGCTTCGATGCCCTCCGCCACCGCGCCGGCAAGCGTGGAGAGGCGCTGGGACGGCTTGCCCAGCATGACAGTGCGCGCGAGCGGCGCGTGGTAGCGCCGGTGGGCGCCCGCGAGCTCGACGACGACAGCCTGGCCCTCTTCGAAGCGGCTGTCGCTCCACGTGAGGTGAGGGGTGTCCGCCGCCTCGCCTGTGGGGAGCATGGGCACGATGGCGGGATAGTCGCCGTCCGCCTCCTCCGCGCCCGTGATCTGCGAATGGCTGATCGCCGCGGCCGCGTCGCACTGGCGGACGCCCACGCCTATCGTCTCGACGGCCGTCTCCATCGCGCCGCCGCACACCCGGGCGGCTTTGCGCATGAGCTCGAGCTCTGCCGCAGACTTGACCGAGCGGACCCAGTTGACGAGCTCGAAGCTGTCCACGAACGTCCACTCCGGAAGGGAGTGCACGAGGGACCGGTACGCCTTCGGCGAGAAGAAGTGCGCGTCCATCTCGAGCCCCACGCAGCCGCCCGCCGCGGCCGCGACGAGCCCGCGCTCGCGGAGGGCGGCGGCGACCCAGTCGAAGGGGTGGACCGTGGGCCTGTGCACGTAGTGCTCGGGGTATCCGACGATGCTCTCCGGCGGCAGCCAGGACGTGCGGAAGGCGCCGCCCGCGTCCATGGCCCGCGTGAAGAGGACCATGGGTCCGTCCGCCGGCACGAACACGAGCTGGGGCGTGTAGAAGGACCACGCGTTGTACCCGGTCAGGTAGTAGATGTTGGCCGGATCGGTCACGATCAGCGCGGACAGGCCCTGCCGGGCCATGCGCTTGCGTGCTGCAGCCAGCCGGGCGCGGTACTCCTCATCAGTGAACAGCACGAACCCTCCTGTGTCTTCTCGTCATTTTGTCGACAATTTACATGTCGTGACGATTGTCACACACACAGCGGGCCTGTGCGCAATCGGTGGAAGGTGCAGGATCGGTGGAAGGTGCGGGCGATGGTTCGCAGCCGCCGACCCGGGGAACGGTTGGGGCATGGAGCAGTCGCAGGCCGCCAGCACTCCGCGCGCCGTCAGCACGCGCGGTTCGACAGTGGACGAGTGGACCGAGGCGCTCGCCCAGTCCACCGGCTCGCCGGGCGGCGGCGCAGGGGCGGGCGTCATGCTTGCCGTCGCGGCCTCGCTCATGTCCATGGTTGCCGGCTACACCGAGCCTGCCGAGGGCGCTGGGGACGGCGGCGGTCGGGACGAGGCTGCCGCCGTCCGGGAGCGGGCGCAGTCCCTCCGGCGGGCCGCCCTTGCGCTCGCGGACGAGGACTCGGCCGCGTCCCGGGCCTTCGGGGCGGCCTTCCGCATGGACCGCGGGCCCGAGAGGGAAGAGGCCATCCGCCGTGCCTCGGTGGAGGCCGCGACGTCATCTGCGGTCCTCGGCGAGCACGCCGTGGGCGCGATCGAGGACCTCGCGTGGCTCGCGGCGGACGGGAACCCGGCGCTGATCGCTGACGTCGTCGTCGCCTTCGGCGCCCTGCGGGCCGCGGTCGCGGGGGCCCGCACCAACGTCAGCTATGACCTTGCATCGCTGCGTTCGGCCGGGAAGGCGCTCGAGGAGATCCGGGAGCAGCATCCGGACCTGTGGTCGTCGGTCGAGAGGCTCGACGCCGCGCTCGGGCGCATCGATGCCCTCACCGCCGAGATCGACGACCGGGCCGCCCCGACCAGAAGGGGGCTGTGACGGGCCGCTGGGTGGCGGGTCGGGCTGTCGCGGGCCGCTGGGTCGGCGACGGCCCGCCGGAATGGACATCCCTGCGTGTCAGCCCTCGAGCCGCGCGGAATTGTGCGTCGACGCCTCGATGTCCGCAGCGGTGGCCTCGATCAGCTGGTGCGCGAGGTCCGCGAGGGCGCGTGCCGCCGCGAGCTCGTCGCCGATCAGGGGGACGTCCGCGTCCGTCGGGTTCAGCCTGGCCAGGCCCACGCCCGCGAACGCCTCGCGTCCTTCGGGCTGCAGCTGCGCCGTGGCCCTCGTCTTCCCCTCGTGTTCGTCGATGACAATGCCCACCGACCAGCGCTTCTCTGCCATGGTGACCGCCTCCTCGCGGGAGCCCAGAACCTTTCGGGCAAGCGCCAAAGTAACGCCGGGGGTTGCCCCGCGCAAGGATCGATGGTCCCGCTTTCGGGCCAGCGTGGCGCGCGCCGGAGCCTGCGTTCAGCCCTTGAGGACGTACGTCCGCAGGTCGTCCAGGGTCTGCTGCATGTGGGCGTCCATCGCGGCGCGGGCGGTCTCGGGGTCGCGGCTGCGCAGGGCCTTGGCGATGGCCTCGTGCATCTCGATCGCGTGCTCCTGGATCTCCGGCACGGCAGAGGTCTCGGAACGGTGCTGGGCCAGGACCCGGCTGAGGGGCTCGAGCAGGACCGCGACGAAAGCGTTCTCCGAGGCGTGCAGGATCACGTCGTGGAACGCCAGATCGGCCTCGACGAACCGCTCCAGATCGCCCTCGTCGTGTGTTGAGCGCATCGTGCCGACGAAGGCGTCCAGCGCGGCGAGGTCCTCGTCCGAGATGCGCTCGGCGGCGAGCCCGCACGCGCCGGTCTCGAGCATGCGCCGCAGCTCGATGAGCTGGACGGCCGAGGTGGCGCCGTCGGTGCCCTCGTTCGTCGCGCGCAGCACGGCGTGGAGGGAGCTCCAGCGGTTCACGGGGTTCACGTAGGTGCCGCGGCCGCGCTCCACGCGGAGGATGTTCTGCGCTGTGAGGGTCTTGACGGCCTCGCGGACGGTCATGCGGCTCACGTCGTAGCGGGCGCTGAGCTCGAGCTCGCCCGGGACGAGGGAGCCGGGCGCGAACTCCCCGGCAACAATCCGGTCCAGCAGCTCGTCCGCCACCTCTACCACGAGCGACTTCCGTGCCACCGAACACCCCTTCCCGCCGCTCGCACGGCCCGTTCCGCTGTGCCCGCGGCGCGGGCGTTCCGATCAGTCTACGGGGGGCCCTTGCGCCCCGCTGGGTTGTGTGTCACTCTGATGAACCATTAGATGTCAGACATCTTACTAAGCGCCCTCGCACAAGGAAGTGTTGCCATGCTGCTCGAAGCCGACGCCGTTGCCGCCTACCCCGCAGAGCGGCACGTCCCCGCCCGCGAGGTGGCAGACGCCGTCGCCGCCTCCGGCCGCATCCTCGTGGTGCTCGACGACGACCCCACCGGCACGCAGTCCGTGACGGACCTCCCCGTGCTCACCCGGTGGGACGCGGACGACTTCCGCTGGGCCTTCGGACAGGCAGTCCGCCCGGCCGCCGTCTACGTCCTGACCAACACCCGCTCCCTGGCCCCCGCCGAGGCCGCCGAGCGCAACCGCCAAGTGGTCCTCGCCGCGCTCGACGCGGCCCGCGGGGCAGGGGTGCAGCTCGGGTTCGTGAGCCGCAGTGACTCGACGCTCCGCGGCCACTTCCCGCTCGAGACCGATGTGCTCGCCGAGAGCATCGCGGCCCAGGGCGGCGGCGCCGTGGACGGGGTCGTGATCGTCCCCGCCTTCCCCGACGCCGGCCGCGTCACCCTGGGCGGCGCGCACTACATGCGCACGACGCCGGCCCCCGGCTCCCAGCCCGGCGTCCCCGGCGCTGGCCCCACCGGCGCTGGGCTCACCCCGGTGAGCGAGACCGAGTTCGCGCGGGACGCGACGTTCGGGTTCTCCACCTCCTACCTGCCGGACTACATCGAGGAGAAGTCCGCCGGCCGCTGCCGGGCCGCGGACGTGATCGTGCTCGACCTCGCGACGGTCCGCGCCGGCACCGAGGCCATCGCGGACGCCCTCGAGCCGGCCGTGCACTCGAGGCCGGTCGTCGCGGACATCGCCACCGAGAACGACTTCCGCGCACTCGCCCTCGGCCTCGAGGAGGCCGAGCGCCGCGGGAAGTCCCTCCTGTACCGCGTGGGGCCGCCGTTCGTGCGCGGCCGGATCGGCCAGGACGTCCGCGAGCCGCTCACGGCCGAGGAGGTCTACGGCAGGCCGGGGCGGCGCAGCGACCTCGCCGCCGGCGGGCTCATTGTGGTCGGCTCCCACGTGGGCCTCACGACGCGCCAGCTCGAGCGGCTCACGGCCCAGCACTCGGCAGCGGCCACGGTCGAGATCGACGTCGAGCAGCTCCTCGACCCGGCCCGCGCCGAGGCGCACCTCGAGGCGACCATCGGCGCCGTCGTGCGCGCCCTTGTGGAGGGCGACGTCATCGTCCACACGAGCCGCCGCCTGGTCAAGGCCGACGACCCGGCACAGAGCCTCGAGATCGCGCGCACGGTGAGTGCCGCCGTCGTGCGCGTGGTCAACACCGTGCTCAAGGCGACCCCGCCGCGGTTCGTCATCGCCAAGGGCGGCATCACGTCCTCGGACGTCGCCGCGCACGGCCTCGAGATCCGCCGCGCCGTGGTGCGCGGGCCCATGCTGCCCGGCATCGTCTCGCTGTGGGAGCCCGTGGACGGGCCCGCCCGCGGCATCCCCTACATCGTCTTCGCGGGGAACGTGGGCGACGACGACTCGCTCGCCGCGGTGACCCGGACCCTCAGCGCCACGTTCTGATCCCTCGATTCCGCAGCCTTCCCCCAGACCGTTCATAGGAGAACACCCGTGCCCGACACCTCTGCCGCTCCCGCACCCGCCCTCGCCGCCCAGGCCGGGAGCGCGGACGTCCCCACCGTCGCGGTCCTCGGCCTCGGCGCCATGGGCCTTCCCATGGCCACACGCCTCGCCACTGGCCTCACGGTCCACGGCTTCGACATCGCCCAGGAGCGCCTCGACCTCGCCGCCGCTGCCGGAGTGGCGGCCTTCGCCTCCGGCCGCGAGGCCGTGGCGGGCGCCGACGCCGTGCTGCTCGCGGTCCGCAACGGCGAGCAGCTCGACGCCGTGCTCTTCGGCGAGAACGGGGTCGCGGACGCGATGGCGCCCGGCGCCGTCGTGATCCTCACGAGCACCGTGGGCGCCGACGCGGTCCCCGCCGCGGTCGAGCGCCTCGCCGAGCGCGGGATCGGGCTCGTCGACGCTCCCCTCTCGGGCGGGCCCGTGCGTGCCGGGGAAGGCGACCTGCTCATCGTGGTCGGCGCGACGCCGTCGGACCTCGGGAAGGCGCGCCCCGTGCTCGAGCTGCTTGCCTCCACCCTCACCGTGGTGGGGGACAGGCCCGGCGACGGCCAGGCGCTCAAGACCGTCAACCAGCTCCTGTGCGGCGTCCACATTGCCGCCGCCGCAGAGGCGCTCGCCCTCGCCGACGCGCTCGGGCTCGACACCGCCAAGACCCTCGAGGCCCTCGGCGCGGGAGCCGCCGGCTCCTTCATGCTCTCCAACCGCGGCCCGCGCATGCTCGAGGCCTACACCGAGGACGGCGCGGAGGTCCTCTCGCGCCTGGACATCTTCGTCAAGGACATGGGGATCGTGGGCAAGGCCGCGCGCACCGTGGGCCTCGCCGCGCCCGTCGCGGCCGCCGCCGAGCAGCTCTACCTCATCGGGCAGGCCCAGGGCCTCGCCGCCGCCGACGACTCTGCGGTCATCAGGGTCCTCGCTCCCGCCAAACGGTCCGCGTGACCTCCGCAGTGCCGGTCGCCGGGGACGTCCTCGCGACCCTCCGCGGCTGAGCCCGGTGGCCGGCGGTGGCGGGTCGCTAGGCTTGAGCGCATGACGACGGCGCTCATCACCGGCGCGAGCTCGGGCCTCGGGGCGGAGTTCGCGCGGCAGCTCGCAGCCCAGGGGCACGATCTCGTGCTCGTGGCCCGGCACCGCGAGCGGCTCGAGGGGGCCGCGCGCGAGCTCGGGACCCGGTACGGGGTGGAGATCGAGGTGCTCGCCGCGGACCTGACGGACCCGCTCGGGCTGGGGACCGTCGTCGTCCGCGCCAAGGACCCGAGCCGCCCGGTGGGGATCCTCGTGAACAACGCCGGCCACGGCCTCCTGCACGACTTCCACAGCAACCCGCTCACGGACGAGGTGCACCACCTCCGCCTCCACGTCGAGGCGGCCATGAGCCTGTGCCACGCAGTGCTCCCGGGCATGCTGGCGCGGGGGGAGGGGCAGATCATCAACGTCGCATCCGTGGCGGCCTTCCTCCCGCGCGGAACCTACTCGGCCGCCAAGGCGTGGCTCGTCGCGTTCAGCCGCTGGGCCAACGTGCACTACCGCCGCTCGGGAGTGGCCGTCACGGCGCTGTGCCCGGGCTTCACGCGGACCGAGTTCCATGAGCGCATGGGCATGGAGACCCGGTGGTACCCCGGGTGGACGTGGCTGCGGGCCGAGCGCGTAGTGCGGGACGGGCTGCGGGACAGTGCCGCGGGGAAGGCCGTGTCCGTGCCCTCGGTGCTCTACAAGGCCGTGGTGCTCGCCTCCCGGGTGCTGCCGGACGCGCTGCTGGGCGGGCCAGCGCGGCGCCCGCGGCGGTAGCCGGGGCCGGCCTCTAGCGGCCGGCCGGGTGCGGGACGTCCATGACGCGGACCGGGGCGCCGGCCGCCCACGCCTCGATGTCCTCGACCGCGTCGCGGTAGAACACCTCGTACTGCTCCCGCGTGACGTACCCGATGTGCGGCGTCATGACGGTGCGCGGCGCAGTGCGGAGGGGGTGGTCGGAGGGGAGGGGCTCGACGTCGTACACGTCCAGTGCCGCGCAGCCGATCCGGCCCGCGTGCAGCGCCTCGACGAGTGCCGCCTCGTCCACGAGGGGGCCGCGCGAGGTGTTGACGAGGACCGAGTCCGGCTTCATGAGCGCGAGCTCCCGCGGGCCGACGATTCCACGGGAGCGCTTCGAGAGGACGAGGTGCAGGGTCACGATGTCCGAGCCCGTGAAGAGCTCATCCTTCTCCACGCGCCGCACGCCGGCCTCGGCCGCCCGCTCGTCGGTGAGGTTCTGGCTCCACGCGACCACGTCCATCCCGAAGGCGAGCCCCACGCGGGCCACGCGCGAGCCCAGGCTGCCCAGGCCGACGACGCCGAGGCGCCGCCCCTCGAGCCCGCGTCCCACCGTGCGCTGCCACCCGGCGTCGTGCGTCCAGCCCGAGCCCTCCCGGCGGAGCTCCGCGCTGCCCAGTTCGGCGTCGAGCCGCCGGGTCGCGGCATGGATGAGCGCCCACGTGTGCTCGGCGGCAGGTGCAGGCAGGTAGCCCGTGTGGCACACGGTGATGCCGCGCTCCGCGGCCGCCCTCAGGTCGATCGAGGCGTTGCGGCGGCCCGTCGAGACGATGAGCCTGAGGTTCGGCAGGAGCGCGAGCCGCTCCGCGCGCAAGGGGGTGCGCTCGCGCATGGCAACGACGGCGTGGAACGGCTGGAGCGCGGAGGCGACCGTCGCGTCGTCGGGCCCGAGATGCTCGCGGAAGACCGTGACCCCATGGCCGGCGGCCTCGAGGCGGGACCAGTCCGCGAGCTCGCGGGCCACGCCCTGATAGTCGTCGAGGATGGCGATCTTCAGCGGCGGGCTCGTCATGGGGCCAGCCTAGCCACACCCGTCCGGCGGTTGGTCCTGCTCGTTAGGGCCGCGGAACGGCCGCTTAAACGCCGTTTCCCGGCCTCGAGAGGCCGGGAAACGAGCACGAGCACACAGCTCACGGGGAGACGCGCCCCGCGCGGGATCAGAGCGGGATCAGCGGGCCCCGCTGGCCCCAGCGCCGGCGACCGCGGGCACCTGGCCCGAGATCGGGCCGGACGCCACGGGCTCCTCGCCGGTCACGCGGGCCTCGAGCGCGGTCGCGCCCAGGTCCACGCCCTCGCGCTCGGCGGCCTCGACGGCAGCCGGGTGGTCGAGCGGGAGCTGCAGCGCCGCGCCGTCGTCCGCGAGGGCCACCGGCACCTCGGTCAGCGGCATGTGCTCGAGGTCGATCCGCTCGTCGTCCTCCTGGCGGGCGACGACCTCACGCGCCTCCGCGTCGGTGGCGACGCTCGGGAGCGATCCCGGGAGCGGGCGCTGGGCCGACTCGCGGAGGAACCAGATCGCCACGGCGCCGACCGCGGACGTGGCCATGAGCCAGTACGCGGGCATCATGTCGTTGCCCGTGACCTGGATGAGGGCGTCCACGATGAACGGCGTGGTGCCGCCGAAGATCGCCACCGCGAAGTTGTACGCGATGCCCATGGCGCCGTAGCGGCTCGCGGTCGGGAACTGGGCCGGAAGGGCCGAGGCGAGGTTCGCGACGTAGAACGTCACGGGGAACGCGATGAGCGACAGGCCCGCGAGCGTGGCCCACACCGAGCCGACGCCGATGAGCAGGAACGCCGGGATGGAGAGCGCCACGGTGCTCAGGGCACCGATCCACAGGACGGGACGGCGGCCGATCCGGTCGGACAGCTTGCCCGTGAGCGGGATGCAGAGGCTCATGACGACCAGCACGGGGATGGTCAGGAGCGTGCCGTGGATCTCGTCATAGCCCTTCGAGACCGTGAGGTAGGTGGGCATGTAGGAGGTGAGGGCGTAGCCCACGGTGTTCGCGGCGGCCACGAGGACCATGGCGACGAGGATCTGGCGCCAGTACGCGCGGACGATCCCGAGCGGGCCCTTCGCCACGGCCTCGTCATCGGCGGCGAGGTCCTTGGAGGTGTTCTCCTGCGCCTCAAGGGCGGCCTGGAACGTGGGGCTCTCCTCGATCTTGAGGCGGAACCAGATCGCGATCGCGCCCAGCGGGCCGGCGATGAGGAACGGAATGCGCCAGCCCCACGCCTCCATTGCCTCCTGGCCGAGGCCGAGCTGGAGGCCGGAGACGAGCGCCGCGCCGAGCGCGAAGCCCAGGTAGGAGCCCATGTCGAGGAAGCTCGCGAAGAAGCCGCGGCGCTTGTCGGGGGAGTACTCGCTCACGAACGTCGTCGCGCCGGCGTACTCGCCGCCGGTGGAGAAGCCCTGGACGAGCTTGACGGCCACGAGGAGCGCGGCGGCCCAGATGCCGACCTGCGCGTACCCGGGCAGGAGGCCGAGCGCGAAGGTGGACGCGGCCATGAGGATCAGGGTCGCCGCGAGGACGCGCTGGCGGCCGATCTTGTCACCGAGCCAGCCGAAGAACACGCCGCCGGCTGGGCGGGCGATGAACGTCGCGGCGAAGGTGCCGAGGAGGAAGAGCGTCTGCACCGAGGGGTCGGCTTCGGGCAGGAACACCGGGCCCATGGTGGTGATGAGGTAGCCGAAGACTCCCACATCGAACCATTCCATGGTGTTGCCGACGATCGTTCCGCCGAGTGCCCTCTTGAGCATGGGGCGGTCGACGACGGTGACGTCGTCGACGCGGAGGCGGCGCTTCCGGAATACGACGCGCCGGGGGCGGACAGGGGCGGTCATCTGACTGTGGTCTCGTGACATAGGTATCGAGTCTAGCGGCCGGAAACGCCAACTGAGAGCGAGGTATCGCCTTGTGCTGTGGCCCAGCTCACGCCGGGCGCGCCCGGCCGAGCCCACGCGCAGGTCCGCCCGCGCGCCGCCGGAGACCCCGCGGATCGCCATTCTCGCGCTGATCCCGCGACGCACGACGGCGGCGAGTTCGGCCAGCTTCCAGCCTCGCCGCAGGCGGAGGTGGTAAGGGCGCATACAGTTATCGTTTCGTTACCTATCGGTCTCGGCCCGCCCGCGCCCCAGCGCCCGATCGGCGCCAGCCGGTCCACGCAGGACGGCGCCCCGCCTCCTCCCGGGGGAGGGTGCGGGGCGCCGTCACTGAGTGGCCCGTGAGGGCCCATTGGCCCGTCTCGGGGATCCGTGGGCCTACTCGGCGTCGTGGTCCGTCTCGAGGACCGTCACGAGCTTCGCGAGCGCCTCGTCGGCGCCCGGGCCCTCGGCGCGGAGCACCACCTGCTGGCCGTACTCGGCGCCCAGGCTCATGAGGGACAGGATGCTCGAGGCGTCCATGGCCTCGTCGGAGGGCTCGCCGGCCTTGGCGATCGTGACCTCGAGGCCCGTGTCGCCGGCCGCCTCCGCGAAGATCGCGGCGGGGCGGGCGTGGAGCCCCACGCGGGAGCCGATGGTGGCGGTGCGTTCAGCCATGTGGATGCTTCTCCTTCTTCAGCCGCCCGGGGTCTGTTCCGGACTGCGTCGTCTCAGGCCGTCTCGGGGACCGCCTTCATCGTGTGCCCCCGGGTCAGGGGGCTGGGAATGCGCTGGTGCGTCAGACGGCGACCGGCTGGGGCTCGGCGGCCTCAGGCGCCTTCCTGACAACGTAGCGCTTGAGGCCCACCACTGCCAGCGCGGTGACGACAACGCCCGCTGCGATGGCCACGATCCACAGGAGGAAGCTGTCGATCGCGAAGAACACGAACGCGCCGCCGTGCGGTGCCTTCGACGTCACGCCGAACGCCATGGACAGGGCGCCGGTCACCGCGCCGCCGAGCATCGACGCCGGGATGACGCGCAGCGGGTCCGCCGCCGCGAACGGGATGGCCCCCTCGGAGATGAACGCCGCACCCAGGAGCCACGCGGCCTTGCCGTTCTCGTGCTCCGCCGCGGTGAAGTTCTTGTGGTCGAGCACGGTGGCCAGCGCCATCGCGAGCGGCGGGACCATGCCCGCCGCCATGACGGCCGCCATGACCATCCACGGGGCCTGGTTGTCCAGGGATGCCGTTCCGAGGCCGGCCACCGCGAACGAGTAGGCCACCTTGTTCACCGGGCCGCCCAGGTCGAAGCACATCATGAGGCCCAGGATGACGCCGAGCACGATCGCCGCCGCGCCCGTCATGCCGGACAGCCACGAGTTCAGGCCGGCCGTGAGCGCCGCGATCGGGGCGCCGAGCACCACGAACATGAGCCCCGAGGACACGATCGACGCGACGAGGGGGATGATCGCCACCGGCATGAGGCCGCGCAGCCACCGCGGAGCCGGGCGCCGCGCGAGCCAGTGCGCCACGTAGCCGGCCAGGAGGCCGCCCACGATGCCGCCGAGGAAGCCCGCACCCATGAACCCGGCCACGGCACCGGCCGTGAAGCCGGGCGCGATCCCCGGGCGGTCGGCGATCGCGTACGCGATGTAGCCGGCCAGCGCCGGGACGAGGAAGCCCATCGAGAGGGCGCCGATCTTGAACAGCACCGCGCCCAGGTACGCGCCCAGCGGGCCCCACGCCTGCGGGCCGAACTCCGTGGGCAGGTTCCCGATGTTGTTCTCCGCGACGATCTTGTCCGCGTAGCCGGTGATGTCGTAGCCGCCCAGCAGGAAGCCGAGGGCGATGAGCAGGCCGCCGGCCGCGACGAACGGGATCATGTAGCTCACGCCCGTCAGCAGCGCCCGCTTGAGCTTGCCGCCGAAGGACTCGTGCCGCTCCGCATCCGGTGCGGACGACGACGCGCCCCCCGCACCGGCGCGCACGCGCCGGCCGTTCGGGTCGGCAGCCACGGCGAGAGCCTCGTCCAGCATGGCGCCCGGCTCGTCGATCCCGCGCTTGACCGGAGCCTGCACGTACGGCTTGCCCGCGAAGCGCTCCTTGTCCCGCACGTCCACGTCCACCGCGAACACCACGGCGTCCGCCGCATCGATCACCGACTTCGGCAGCGGCGCTGCCCCGGCGGAGCCCTGGGTCTCCACCTGGACGTCGATCCCCCTCTCCTGGCCCGCGGCCACGAGGGAGTCGGCCGCCATGTACGTGTGCGCGATCCCGGTGGGGCAGGCGGTGACGGCGACGATTCGCTTGATGCCCGCGGGCGTGTGGTCGCCTTCGCCGCCTCCGCCGCTGAGGGGGCCGCCGCCCGCTACGCGGACGCCCGAAGCCGCTCCCGCGGCCCCCTCAGCGGCTCCGGCGGCTGGCGCCGCCATGGCCGCAGCACCCGACGTGGCCGGAGTGGTTGAGGGGGTTCCGAGGCCGAGGGCGTCGTTGACCAGGGCCACGACTTCCTGCTCGCTGCCGGCCGCGCGGAGGGCTGCCGTGAAGTCCTTCTTGATGAGGCTGCGGGCAAGCTTGGCCAGGAGCTTGAGGTGCTCCTGGTCCGCGCCCTCCGGGGCCGCGATGAAGAAGACAAGGTCTGCCGGGCCGTCCTTGGCACCGAAGTCCACCGGCTGCGCGAGACGCGCCATGGCAAGGGAGGGCACGGTCACCGCGGTGGAGCGGCAGTGCGGGATCGCGATCCCGCCGGGCACGCCGGTGGCGGTCTTCTGCTCGCGGGCGTACGCGTCCGCGAACAGGCCCTCCACCTCGGTGGCACGGCCGGCATCGGCGACGAGACCGGCAAGGTGCCGGATCACGTCCGCGGACTCGGCGCCGAGCGAGGCGTCGAGCACCACGAGCTCGGTGCTGAGGAGTTCGGTCATGGTGTGTCCTTCTCAGATGGCCGTGACGGTCACGGCAGAGGGATCGGTCTGGTCTTCCGACGGGACTGTGGATCCCGGGAGGGAGGCGGCAGCGGCACCGTGTGCCACGGCCTGGCGGAGACGGCCCACAGAGTCCGCCCCGTGCGTCTCGGCCAGCAGGTAGCCGGCCAAGGAGGAGTCACCAGCACCCACCGTGCTCACGGCACGGATCGGTGCGTGCGTTGCATGCCACGCGCCCTCGGGCGTCACGAGGACTGCGCCCTTCGAGCCGAGGGTCGCGAGGACGGCGCCCACGCCCGCGTCCACGAGGGCGCGAGCAGCCTTCGCCGCGAGCTCCGGCGAGGCCTCGAGCTCCGCCGGGGACCCGACGTCGGGCAGTCCCACCGCCGCGGCCAGCTCGGCGAGCTCGTCCGCGTTCGGCTTGAGCAGGTCCGGGCGCCCCGCGAGCGAGGCCGCCAGCGGACCACCCGAGGAGTCCACCGCGATCTTCGGCGACGGCCCGCCGTCGGCCGCGGCGCCTGCTCGGAGCCTCTCGGCGACGGCCGCGTAGAAGTCCGCCGGCACCCCGGGCGGGAGCGAGCCCGCGAGGACCACCCAGGAGGCCCCGCGCGAGCGATCCACGAGGAGCGCCACGAGGTCCTGGACCTGCCCGGCGGTGAGCTCCGGGCCGGGCTCGTTGACCTTGGTGGTCACGCCGTCCGGCTCCGTGAGAGCGACGTTCGAGCGCAGGGGCGCGCCGATCGGGAGCGCCGCGAACGGCACCTGGGTGGCCCGCAGGCCCGCGAGCACCGGGTCCTCCGCGTCCCCCGGGAGCACCGCGAGGGTCGCGAGGCCTGAGGTCTTCAGGGCTCGGGAGACGTTGACGCCCTTGCCGCCCGACTCCTGCCTGACGGAGACGGCGCGCTGGACCTCGCCGCGTTCGAGGGGGGCGCCGAGCTCGACCGTGCGGTCGAGGCTCGGATTGGCGGTCAGGGTCACGATCATGGGGCCATCACTTCCACTCCGGCGTCGTCGAGTGCTGCCGCGAGCTCCCCCTCGGGGGCACGGTCGGTCACGAGGGTGTCGATCGCGTCGAGGCGGCCGAACTGCACGAGCGCCTCCACGGCGAACTTCGTGTGGTCGGCGAGCACGACGGCGCGGCGGGCACAGCGCACGAACGCCGCCTTCACCGCGGCCTCCTCGGGGTCCGGGGTGCTCAGCCCGAAGTCCGCGTGCACGCCGTTGGCCCCGATGAACGCGAGGTCGGGGCGGTGGCGCTCGACGGCGTCGATCGCCGCCTGCCCCACCGCCGCGCGGGTCACGGGGCGGATGCGGCCCCCCAGCAGGTGCACGGCGAGGCCGGGGACCGCTGCGAGCTTGTCCGCGATGGGGAGGGCGTTGGTCATGACCACGAGCTCCGGGGCGCCGTCGGGGTGTGAGAGCAGGCAGTCCGCGACGGCCTCGGTGGAGCTGCCCGCGTCCAGCAGGATGCTGCCGGCCCGAGAGGAGACGATGAGTGCTGCGGCGGCCTCGGCCATCCGACGCTTCTCGGCGAGGTTCTGGACCTGACGCTCGGACAGCGAGGCCTCCGCCGTGCTGGCGCGCTCGGCCGGTACAGCCCCGCCGTGCACGCGGCGCAGGACCCCCGCAGTCTCAAGGGAGGCAAGGTCGCGGCGGACGGTCTCGGTGGTGACCGAGAACCTCTCGGCGAGCTCGGTCACGCTGACCCGGCCAGCCTCGGCCACCCGCTCGGCAACGAGCCGCTGGCGCTCCTCCGCGAACATCTCTTACTCCTCGACGCCGTTGTCGGCGCCTGTGGCGCCTGTCACATCAAATTGGGATTGATTGACTGTATCTGCGTCTGTGTTGGGATGTCAACGCAGAACCAAGAAAAACAACATCGAGGTGCGGGAGTGGTGGCGCAACGCAGATCGGCCCGGCGGGACGGCGCAATGCCGCCCCCCCCGGCCCGACCCCGCGGGCGCGGCGGGGCGGGGGGCGGCGCA
>NZ_JBDFRB010000003.1:135637-233958 GCF_039615075.1 Sinomonas halotolerans
CTCGGAGCCGGGGGGGGGGCCCCCCCCCCGGGGGGGGGGGGGGCCCCCCCCCCCCCCCCCCCCCCCGGCCCGATCCGCTCTGGCGCTGCTGGGCGTCGGTCGGAGCTAGACCTCGCGGGTGTCGCGGCGGGTCACGGCGTCGCCGGTCTCAGGGTCCACCATCTTGCGGGACTCTGTGACGCGGCGGCGCGGGCCGGAGTTCATCATCACGAGAGAGATGATGAGGCCCAGCACGCCGACCCCGATGAGGATGTAGCCGATGAGGGTCTGGTCGATGAACGGGATGAGTCCTGGGGTCACCGCGAACGCGAGGATCGCACCCACGGCAATGAGGAAGATCGAGGCACCAATACCCATGACGAGCTCCTTCTGTCGCTCGGACGCGCTGCGGCAGCGCATTCGGACCCGCCGGCTGCGGGTTCACGGGGATCAATGCCCGCTTCTGGACCCCCTAAACATCCCCCCACGCCGCCCCGGAAGGGGCTTGCGCACGGGGCTACGCTGGGGTCCATGGCGAAGAAGAACGCTGCACTGCGCATAGCGCAGGACACTGCCCGCAAGGCCATGTTCGACTCCCAGGGGCGCGCCACGCCGCGGCTCCACGGCATCCTCCTGCGTGCCGTGGACGTCCAGCGCCCCCTCGTCACGGCCAACCTCAGACGGATGCGCCGCCGGCGGCCGGATGCCACGCCTGCCGAGCTTGCTGCCCAGCTCGAGCGCGACTACCTCACGGCGGTGGCCGGGGCCGGTGCCGCGGTCGGGGGGACGGCGGCCGTGCCGGGCGTGGGGACCGTCGCCGCGCTCGGCCTCTCGGTGGCCGCGACCGTCGGCTTCCTCGAGGCCACGGCCCTCTACGCCGCCTCGGTGGCCGAGCTGCACGGGATCCACCTCGAGGACCCGGAGCGTGCGCGGACCACTGTCATGGCGATCATGCTGGGCGAGGAGGGCACCGCCCTGCTCTCGGTGCTCGGAGGCCACGCGCTCGGACGCGCGGGCGATCCGAAGGGGGCATGGGGCGATGCGCTCAACCGCTCGCTCCCGTCCTCGGTGGTCAAGGGCATCCAGACCCGCGTGAAGAAGCGGTTCCTCGCGTGGCTCGTGCGCCGCCAGGGCCTGGCGATGCTCGGACGCGTCGTGCCGTTCGGGGTCGGGGCCGTGGTGGGCGGCGCGGGCAACCTCGCGATGGGCCGGGCTGTCATCAAGTCGACGCGGGAGGCCTTCGGCCCGGTCCCGGACCTGCTCCTCGGAGAGTTTCACGTGAAACCGGAATCGGTTGATGGCCAGGGGCGGCTCTCCGCGCATGCGCAGCCTGCCGACGTGCGCCCGGGCACGGCAGCAGAGACGCCCGAGCAGGCCGTGGAGCGGGAGATCGAGGAGCGGCGGGCCCGCCTGGGAGAGGCCTAGCCGAACACGGCGTGGGCCGCGGCGAAGATGAGCAGGCCCGCTAGGGCGCCCACCACGGTGCCGTTGATGCGGATGAACTGCAGGTCCTTGCCCACTTGCAGCTCGATCTTCCGGGAGGTCTCCTGCGCGTCCCACCGGGCCACGGTGTCCTCGATGACCCCGGCGATGTCCCCGCGGTAGGTGTCCACGAGATAGCCCGCGGCGTCCCCGATCCAGGCGTTGACCTTCCCGGCGAGCTCGGCGTCCTCGGTGAGGCGCGCGCCGAAGTCCCGCACGGCCGTGGTGAAGCGGTGGTGCAGTTCGCTGTGCGGGTTGGATACGGCGTCGAGCAGCGCGTTCTTGACCGTGGACCACGTGCGGCCGGCGAGCTCGCGGACCTCAGGGTCGCCGAGCACCTGCGCCTTGATCCCCTCGGCGCGGGCGATCATCACCGGGTCATGCTGGAGGTCCCGCGCGAGGTCCTTGAGGTAGACGTCGATGGAGCGGCGGACCTGGTGGTCTGGGTCGGCCTGCACGGCCGCGACGAACTTGGACAGCTCGAGGTAGACCTTGTCGCCCACGAGGTCGTTGGCGAGCTTGGGCACCCACGACGGCGACCGCTCCGTCACGAGCCGCGTGACGGTCTCGTAGTTCGCCGCCACCCAGTCCGCGGCCCGGTCCACGAGGAGGTCCACGAGCTGGTGGTGGTGCCCGGCGTCGAACACGCGCTCCGCGAGCCGGCCCACGGGCGGGCCCCACGGCGGGTCCACGAGGTGGCGGCGCACCATGGACTCGACCACGGCCTGGACGTCGTCGTCGTTGAGCACCGTGAACGCGCCGCGGATGAGGGCGGCACCCTCCTTTGCCACCCGCTGGGCTCCGGCGGGGGTGGCGAGCCAGGCGCCGGCCTTCCGGGCGATGTCCACCGAGTCCAGCTTCTCGCGGACGATCTGCGCCGAGAGGAAGTTGTCCCGCACGAACCCGCTCAGGGATGCGCCGATCGCGTCCTTGCGCGTGGGGATGATGGCGGTGTGGGGGATCTTCACGCCCATGGGATGGCGGAAGAGCGCGGTCACGGCGAACCAGTCCGCGAGCGCGCCGACCATGCCGCCCTCGGCGGCGGCGCGCACGTACTCGAGCCAGGGGTACCGGTCCTGGAACGCGAACGCAGCCGCGAACACGGCGGCCATGCCGATCAGGAGGGCGAGGGCTATGCCCTTCATGC
This sequence comes from Sinomonas halotolerans, assembly GCF_039615075.1. Classification (NCBI taxonomy): domain Bacteria; kingdom Bacillati; phylum Actinomycetota; class Actinomycetes; order Micrococcales; family Micrococcaceae; genus Sinomonas; species Sinomonas halotolerans. The sequence goes on from NZ_JBDFRB010000003.1 coordinate 138,246, forward strand.
GCGCCAGGGCGGCGGCGCGTTCGACGTCGGTGGGCTGGGTCTTCAGGTCCGTCGCCATAGGCTCACCCTACCCGCGCGCCCGCTCGGCCAGATGGCCGCGCTTCCGAAGTCCGGTTGTGGGGGGGGGGGGGGGGCGGGGGGGGGGGGGGGGGCCCCCCCCCCCCCCGGGGGGGGGGGGGGGCGCCCCCGGGCGGGGGGGGGCCCCGCCGCCCCCCCCCCCCCCCCCCCACAACCGGACTGGAGGCGAGGGCTCAGCCCGCCGGGGCCGGGCGGAGCGGGCAGCTCGGCACGAGGAAACGGCACGCGAGGGCCGCGGCCCCGAGGACGGCGGCCGAGGCGCCCACGATGAGGCCCGCCGGGGCCGGGAGCTCCTGGGCCAGGACGAACACGCCCATCGCGAGGACGAAGATCCCGAAGCCCTTGCGGAGGGCGGCCTCCGGTATGCGGCCGGCAAGGCGCGAGCCGAGGAGGGAACCCACCACGGCGGCCGCGGTGACGGCGGCGACGAGGCCCCAGTCGAGGCTCACGCTCGTGAGGTATCCGCCGAGGCCCGCGAAGGACTTCATCGCGATGACCACGAGGGAGGTCCCCACGGCGACCGGCATCGGCAGGCCGCCCAGGAGCGCGAGCGCCGGGACCACGAGGAACCCGCCGCCGGCGCCCACGAGCCCCGTCACGAGCCCGACCACGACGCCCTCGACGACGACCTTGCCGACGGGGAGCTCGGCGTCGTGCGCCTGGTGCGCTGCGCCCTTCCCGCTGCGCCGGCCGCGGATCATCGCGACGGCGGTGGCCACCATCATGAGCGCGAAGGCGACCATGAGGACGGTGCCCGGGATGTGCCCGCCTGCCAGGCCGCCGGCGAACGCGCCGGCCATGCCGGCCGCACCGAACACGAGACCGGTGCGCCACTTCACGCGGCCGTTGCGGGCGTGGCTGACCACGCTCACGGCGCTCGTCACACCGACCACGAACAGCGAGGCGGCGATGGCCTCCTTGGGGTCGAGGCCGGCCACGTAGGTGAGGATCGGGACGGTCAGAATGGATCCGCCGCCCCCCAGGAGGCCGAGCGAGAGCCCGATGGCAACGGACAGGAGCAGGGTGAGGACGAGCGCTGTGGTCATCGCTGGCGCACCGGGATCTGGCCGATGGCGTCTGCCGCGGTGGGCTCCGAAGCCGCCTTATTCCACGGCATCCGTGCCAGCGCGTTGCCCATGGCGCACGTGTTCGTCGCGGCCGAGAAGGCCAGGCCTGCGCCGATGGCCCCGCTGAGGCCGCGCAGCTTCGGCGAGACGAACTTGCCGGCCAGGAGGCCTGCGAGCACGAGGCCGCCGGCCGCCATGCGCACCTGGCGCTCGAGGGCCCAGCGCTGGGCGCCGCGGACCACGTCGCCGCCGGCGGCGGCGAAGGCCGGCACGCCGCCCTCGAGCACGGCCGCGCTGTCCACGCCGGAGCCGCTCAGGCGCTGGCGGGCCTGCTCGGCGCGGACGCCGGACTGGCACACGAGCACCACGCGCTTGCCGAGCCGCTCGGCCAGGTCCTCTGTGTGCTCGGACAGGAGCGGGAGCGGCACGTTGTAGGAGCCGCGGATGTGCATGGTCTCGAACTCGGCGGCCGAGCGGACGTCGATGACGATGAGGTCCTCGTGCGCGTCGATCCACTGCCTGAGGGTCTCGGGGCTGAGCGAGGCCAGGTTCGGAGGGGCCAGGTTCGGGGAGGTCGTGGACGGGGAGGCCATGGGTTCCTTTCGGTGGGGCAGGGGGCGGCGCTGGGCCCGAGGGGGGACGGGTCCAGCGCCCGTCTTGCGGGAAGGGACAGGGAGGGGCTGGTCGGGGGAGGCAGGGTCAGACCCGCGCGTGCGCGTCCTTCCATGCCTCCCAGCCGGCGTAGGAGCCGTCCAGCTCGACGACGTCGTACCCGGCCCGGCGCAGCGCGCTCGCCGCGACCGAGTTGCGCACGCCGCTCTGGCAGTACGTCACGATCGTGCCCTCGGAGGGGAGCCGGTCGGTGTGCCACAGGACCCGGGCCGCGCTGAGCTGCTCCGAGCCGGGGATGTGGCCGGCGGCGTGCTCGGACTTGTTGCGCACGTCCAGCACGAGGGCGGCGTCGACCTCGGCGAGGTCGGCCGGGGAGACGAGCTTCGGCGTCGTGCGCGGAAGGCCGTCCAGGCTGGGGGTGAACCCGGCGACGCTGTCGATGCCGACCCGCACGAGGTGGTCCCACATCTCGCGGGCCGCGTCCTGGTCCGGAGCGAGGAGGACGAGGGGGCGGGAGTCCGTCTCCGGGTCGTAGGCCCACGCGCCGTAGGTGGCGGACTTGCCGCCGGCCGGGATGTTGAGGGAGCCGGCCACCGTGCCCTCGTGCACCTCAGCGTTCGGGCGGGTGTCCACGAACGTGATGGCGTCCGCGGCGAGGCCGGCCGCGATCTCCTCGTTCGGCAGCTGCGGGACGTCCCCGCGCTCGCCCATGACCGCCGGGCCCTGCCGGTTCTGGCGCTTCATGCGCCCGAAGTAGGCGTGGGCGTCGGGCTGGCCGTCGAGGAGCTCGTCGATGAAGCCCTGCTCGTCATCCGCGGCGAGGTACGGGGCCCACCACGCGTACAGGCGCTCGTAGCCCACGGTCGTGGACGGGATGGACCCCAGGGCCTTGCCGCACGCGCTGCCGGAGCCGTGGCCCGGATACACCTGGACGTGGTCCGGGAGGGTGAGGAACTTCTCCTTGAGGCTCCGGAAGAGCTGGCGTGCGCCCTCGAAGCGGGTGTCCACGCCGCCGGCCGCCTCGTCGAGGAGGTCCGGGCGGCCGAGGTCGCCCGAGAAGACGAAGTCGCCGGAGAGCAGGTAGCCGGGCTGGTCCGCGAACGCGCCGTCCGTGACGAGGAACGCGAGGTGCTCCGGCGTGTGGCCGGGCGTGTGGAGCGCGGTCACCGTGATGTTGCCGAGCGTGATGGTGCTCCCGTCATGGAGCCGCTCCGCCTCGAACCCGTACTGCCAGTCAGGGCCGCCCTCGCCGGAGACGTACATGGCCGCGCCGGTGGCGGCGGCAAGCTCGCGGGTGCCGGACAGGTAGTCGGCGTGGATGTGGGTCTCGGTGACGGCCACGATCCGCATGCCGTTCGCGGCCGCGAGCTCGAGGTAGGGCGCGATGTCCCTGCGGGCGTCGACCACGACGGCCTCGCCCTTGGCCTGGCAGCCGATGAAGTAGCCCGCCTGGGCCAGGTCCTGGTCGTAGATGCGCTCGAGCAGCATGGCTTCTCCTCTCGTTGCGATATACCCCCGGGGGTATCTTGGGTACCAGCCTAATACCCTGAGGGGTATCGTGCAAAACCGGGTTGGGTACGGTGGAGCCATGACCTCCCCGCGCCCCCTCGTCTACGCCCACCGCGGCTCCAGCGCCCGGTTCGCCGAGCACACCCGCGCCGCTTACCTCCAGGCCCTCGCCGACGGCGCGGACGGCGTGGAATGCGACGTCCACCTCACGCGCGACCAGCACGTGGTGCTCCTCCACGACCCGAGCCTGGACCGCACGTCCACCGGCACCGGGCCCGTGGCCGAGCGCACCCTCGCGCAGCTGCGCGAGCTGGACTTCTCCTCGTGGAAGGGCGCCCGCATCCCGGACGAGTACGGCGCGCGCAGCGAGCAGCTCCTGACCCTGCCCGAGCTCCTCGACCTCCTCGCCGCCGCAGGGCGCCCCATGGGCCTCGCGATCGAGCTCAAGCACCCGAGCCCCTACCGGCTCCGCCTCGAGGAGCGTGTGCTCGAGATCCTCGAGGCGCGCGGATGGGACCGTTCCACCTCGCGGCTCGGCAGCCTCCAGATCAGCTTCATGAGCTTCGACGCCGAGTCGGTGGCCTTCCTCCTCGACCGGGTCCCCGCCGAGCACGTGTGCATGCTCCTCGACGACGTCACGGTGGAGGAGCTCCGCGCCGCGACGGCCCTCGGCCCCTTCACGGGCGGGGCGGTGGCCAACGTGCTCAAGGCCGCGCAGGAGGACGCCGAGGCAATCCTGGACGCCGGCCGCGCCCGGATCGCCGGCCCCGGCATCGACTACGTCAGGGAGCACCCCGACCGCGTCCGCGCGTGGCTCGAGGCGGGGCTGCGCTTCCGGGTCTGGACCGTGGACGAGCCCGCGGACGTCGAGCACTGCCTCGCCGCCGGCATCCACGAGATCACCACGAACCGCCCTGCGGAGGTCCTCGCCCAGGTGGGGGCGGCGGTTGGCTGAGCAGCCCGGTTCCCCGGGCCCGGCGGGGGGCGGCCCAGAGGGCGCGCACGACGGCGGGTCCCCGGTCGCTCTGCGGCACTCGCCGGCGGCGCGCATCGGCATCTCGATCGCCGTTGCCACGGGGCTCTACGGCGTCTCCTTCGGCGCCCTCGGCGTGGCCTCAGGCCTGGACCTCCCCCAGACCATGGCCCTGAGCATCCTCATGTTTACGGGCGGGTCCCAGTTCGCCTTCATCGGCGTCGTGGCGGGCGGCGGCTCAGGGGCGGCAGCCGCGGCGGCCGCCACGCTCCTGGGCGTCCGCAACTCCGTCTACGGCATGCAGATGAACGCGCTCCTCGCCCCGCGCGGCTGGCGCAGGTTCGCCGCCGCCCAGGTGACGATCGACGAATCGGTCGCGACCGCCGTCGGGCAGGACGACCCCACCGAGCAGCGGCGCGGCTTCTGGATCGCGGGCCTGGGCGTGTTCGTCCTCTGGAACGCCTTCACGGCGGTCGGGGCGCTCGCCGGCAACGCGCTCGGCGACCCGAAGCAGTGGGGGCTCGACGGCGCCGCCGTTGCCGCCTTCCTCGGCCTCCTCTGGCCGCGGCTGCGGGGCCGCGAGCCGGTGGCGATCGCCGTGGTGTGCGCGCTCGCGACCGTGCTGGCCGTCCCGCTCGTGCCGCCCGGCGTGCCGATCCTCGTCGCGGCCCTCGTGGCCGCGCTCCTGGGCTGGCTGGGCCACGCCCGCGAGGCCGCGCGTGCGGAGGCCAGGGCCGGCAAGGCCGGGGTCGGGACAGCCGGAACCGGAACGGACGAGGCCGGGCTCGGCGTCGAGGGCCTCGAACCGGACCTCGACCCGTACCCGCACCCGCACGGGCATGCCGGCCCGCACGAGAGGGAGGACCGCGCATGAGCCTGTGGGCCTGGATCCTCGTGGCGTGCGCGGCGGCGTACGCGCTCAAGTTCCTCGGCTACCTCGTGCCGCGGCGCTGGATGGGCAACGAGCGGATGCTGCGGATCGCCGGCACGGTGACGATCGGGCTGCTCGCCTCCCTCACGGCGGTCAATGCCGTGGGGTCCGGGCAGGCACTCGTCCTGGACGCGCGCCTCGGGGCCCTCGTCGCGGCGGCGGCCGCGCTCCTACTGCGGGCGCCGTTCCTCGTCGTCGTGATCGTCGGCGCCGGGACGGCCGCGCTCCTGCGGCTGGCCGGCTGGGGCTGAGCAGCGCGCCGGGCGCTTCAGCGGCTCAGGGGATGACGTCCACGTCCGGGATGTGCTCGAGCGGGGGCAGCGGCCGGTTCTCGCGGTGGGTGCGGATGGCGTCCTCGAGGAGCGCGACGTAGCGGCGCCACGCCGTGGACCCGGGCTCCACCGTGTCCCCGACGCCGATGAGCATCGCCACGATGCGCACCAGGTCGAGCAGCCGCAGTTCCTCGCGGAGCGTGCCCTGGGCCTGGCCGCGTTGGAGGAGGATCCCGAGCGACTCGAACATCTTCCCGGCGATCCCCACGAGCAGCTGCCGGCGCCCAGCGACCGCGGCGAGGAGGTGGTGCTCCTCATTGGCCACCTGCATGACCGCGCTGAGCACCTCGACGAGGCCGCTCGCGGCGTCCGGGTTCTCGAGGGCCAGCTCCGCGACCGGGTCAACCTTGGCCTTGAGCCGGCGCTCCACTGCGGCGAGGACGAGCGCGTCCTTGTCCGCGAAGTTCCGGAACAGGGTGGCCGGGCCCACGCCCGCGCGGGCGGCCACGGTCTTGAGCGAGACGTTCGGCCCCTCCTCGCGGAAGCACTCGAGCGCGGCGCTGATGATCTTCTCGATATTGCGCGCCGCGTCGGCGCGCAGGGGCCTGCGCCACGCTTGATCCTGCATGCACCAACAGTAGGGCAGCACAGGGTTGTTGGACCCCTGTGTGACGGTCCTCGTCCGGTGACCTCGATGTCCCGGCTGCGCCGGATCATCACCACGTCTTCTGGACGGAACCCCACGCCGTGGCGCGTGGTTCCGTCCACAACCGGTGGTGGGCTCCCAGCCGAGACTCCAGACAGGCCCCGCCGTTCCCGGGCCGTGGGAGACTGACGGCATGATCGTCGCCTTCTCCGTTGCCCCCTCCGGTCCCGCGCCCGGCCAGCCCGACCCCGGCCAGGGGGTGCCGACCGATTCGGTGCACGACGCCGTCGCGGCCGCCGTGCGGGTGGTGCGCGAGTCCGGGCTGCCGAACCGCACGAGCTCGATGTTCACGGAGATCGAGGGGGAGTGGGACGAGGTCATGGACGTCGTGAAGAGGGCCACCGAGGCGGTGGGGCGGTACGGTTCGCGGGTGTCGCTCGTGCTCAAGGCGGACATCCGCCCGGGGCACACGGGCGAGATCACGGGGAAGGTGGACCGCCTCGAGAAGGCGATCGCGGAGCAGGCCGGCGAGGCAGGACAGGCCGGGGCCTCCCAGTAGCGCTCAATGAGCCGTGCGGGCCATTGCGCCCGCGCGGAGGGCACGGCCACACTGGCGCCCATGATCGACCACGCGGCGAAACCAGAATGGATCGACGTTGAGCGCTGGCTCACCCGGACGGTGGTGAAGCCCGGGCCCGAGCACGAGCGGGCGCTGCGCGCCGCGGTCGAGCACGGGATGCCGGCCATCGAGGTGCAGCCGACCGCGGGCAGGCTCTTGGCCCTCCTCGTGCGGATCTCGGGGGCGCGCAGGGTCCTGGAGATCGGCACGCTCGCGGGGTTCAGCAGCATCTGGATGGCGCAGGCCCTGCCCGAGGGCGGGCACCTTGACACCCTCGAGTACCTTCCCGAGCACGCCGCCGTGGCCCGCGAGAACCTCGCCGCCGCCGGCCTCGCCGAGGCCGTGACCGTGCACGTGGGCGCCGCCCTCGAGACGCTGCCGGGCCTCGAGGGTCCCTACGACCTCGTGTTCATCGACGCGGACAAGCAGAACGACGCCGCGTACCTCGAGTGGGCGGTGAGGCTCGGCCGGCCGGGCACGGTGGTGGTGCTGGACAACGCGGTGTGGGAGGGGATCGTCCTCGACCCGTCGCGGGACCCCGAGAACGGTCCGGGCATCCTCGCCGCGCTCGAGCTCCTCGGCGGGCCGCTCTTCGACGCGACGGTCATCCAGACGGCGGGATCGAAGGGCTGGGACGGGTTCGCGCTCGCGGTGGTCCGCTAGCGCTGCGCCCGCACCTGCGCGTGCGCCCGGGCCCGGCGTAGCGTTGCGGCATGGACTTCGAGATCGCGGACGCGGCGCCCGAGGACATCGAGGAGGTCCTCGCCGTCAAGGACCAGTGCTGGCGTGAGTCCTACACGCACCTCCTGCCCGCGGAGTTCCTCTCCGGGGACCTCGCGGAGTCCCCGGACCGCGCCGAGCGCTGGCGGCGGTCCCTCGCGCACGACGCCGGCCTGCGCCTCGCGCTGGTCCGCCGCGAGGGCAGGGTGGTCGGCTTCGCGGGCGCGGGACCGGCACTGGACGAGCGGCCCCCGGCCCCCGAGCAGCTCTACACGGCGTACCTCCTGAAGGAGATGCACGGGAGCGGCGCGGGCCAGGCCGCCGTCGAGCGGGTGATCGGCCACCGCCCGGCGTACCTGTGGGTCTTCGAGGAGAACCCGCGGGCGCGGGCGTTCTACGCCAAGCTCGGCTTCGCCCCGGACGGCGCGCGCGAGGTCCACGAGATGGGCGGGCGGGCCCTCGTCGAGATCCGCATGGTGCGGCCGGCACCCTGATCCGAGGGGTCCGGGCCGTGGGCCAGCGCCCTGCCCAGCGGGTTGGCCTTTAGCCGGTCCCGCGCTCGAGCCGCGTGCTGATCCGGTGCGCCTCCTCCATGAGCAGCCGGCCCAGGAACTCCTGCCGCTCCGGCCTGAAGCGGGGCTCGATGCCGGTCAGCGAGACCGCGGCGACGGGGGAGCCGTGCGGGTCGAACACTGCGGCCCCCATGCCCCAGCTGCCCTCGAGCACGAGTCCCGGGTTGACCGAGTACCCCCGCAGCCGGGTCTCCTCGAGCTGCCGGCGCACGGTCTGCTCGGTGTGCCCCGCCGCGAAGTCCCCGGCATGCTCCTCCCAGCGGTCCAGGAAGCCGTCCCCCTCCTCGTCCGGGAGGAAGGCCAGGATCGCCGTCCCGGCGGAGGCGACGCCGAGCGGGAACCTCACGCCCTCGCGCAGCACGAAGGAGCGGACCGGGAAGCTGCCCTCCTCGCGCAGGAGGCACACGGTCTCGGCACCGCGGCGCACGCTGTAGAACGCGCTCTCGCCGCTCTGCTCGGCGAGGCGGCGCAGGCTCGGACGGGCCAGGTCCTCGAAGGGGAAGCGCGCCGCGGCCGCCGATCCGAGCACGAACATCTCCGTCCCGAGGACCCAGTTCCCGGTGCGCGGGTCCTGGTCCAGGAGCCCCTCGGCCGCGAGGGAGCTCAGGAGCCGGTGGACTGTGGGGCGGGTCAGGCCGGACTCGCGCACGAGCCGCGCTGTGGGCGCCCCGGAGGACTTCGCGCCCACGAGCCGCAGGAGCCGGGCCACCCGGCCCACCACCTGCGCCCCCTGTACGGGTCCCCTCGCTTCCATGGCTCTCCTTCCGGGGCGACGCAGAAACTCTCCACATTGTGGACATGGCGGCGCCCGCTGTCCACTCTGTGAGGTTCAGCACCAGCGTGCCGTTGTCCTACGGCCGCCCATTTCCTAGCCTCGAATGACCACGAGACCCTGTCCACAAAGTGGTGGCAGGCGGAAAGGAAGCGGCGGATGGGCAAGCTCAGAGAGAACACGGCCGAGGTCCTGGCAGCGGCGCTCGAGGCCGGGGCGCTCCGCGACGGCGCGACCCTCGCCGTCGGAGGCTTCGGGCTCAGCGGCATCCCGGCGGACCTCATCGAGGCCGTGCGGGACAGCGGGGTGGAGGACCTGACGGTCGTCTCCAACAACATGGGCGTTGACGGCAAGGGCCTGGGCATCCTCATCGAGTCCGGGCAGGTGCGCAAGGTCATCGCCTCCTACGTCGGGGAGAACCGGCTCTTCGCCGAGCAGTATCTGTCCGGGCAGCTCGAGGTCGAGTTCACGCCGCAGGGCACCCTCGCAGAGCGCCTCCGCGCCGGTGGCGCGGGGATCCCCGCGTTCTACACCCGCACGGGCGTGGGCACCATGGTGGCGGAGGGCAAGCCGCACGCCGAGTTCGACGGCGTCACGTACGTCCAGGAGCGCGCGATCGTCGCGGACGTCGCCCTCGTGCACGCGCACACCGCGGACACGGACGGCAACCTCGTCTACCGCTACACCGCCCGCAACTTCAATCCCGTGGTGGCCACCGCGGGACGCCTCACGATCGCGGAGGCGGAGGTCGTCGTCGGGCCCGGCGACCTGGACCCGGACCACATCGTGACCCCGGGCGTGTACGTCCAGCACCTCGTCCAGGCCCGGCCGCGGGTCAAGGACATCGAGCAGCGCACCGTGCGCCCCCGCCGCGAGCCCGCGGCCGTCTGAGACAGAGACCTTCAGCAACTTCCGAGGAGGAGCCATGGCCTGGAGCCGGGACGAGATGGCCGCGATCGCGGCCGAGGAACTGAACGACGGCGACTACGTGAACCTGGGCATCGGCATCCCGACCCTCGTCGCCAACAACCTGCCCGAGGGCGTGCGGGTCGTGCTGCAGAGCGAGAACGGGCTGCTGGGCATGGGCCCGTTCCCGTACGAGGGGGAGGAGGACGCGGACCTCATCAATGCCGGCAAGCAGACCGTCACGGTCCTGCCGGGCGGCAGCATCTTCGACTCCGCCACGTCCTTCGGGATGATCCGCGGCGGGCACGTCAAGGTCGCCGTGCTGGGCGCGATGCAGGTCTCGGGCGAGGGCGACCTCGCCAACTGGACCATCCCCGGCAAGATGGTCAAGGGCATGGGCGGGGCGATGGACCTCGTCGCCGGGACGCCGCGGATCATCGTGCTCACCGAGCACCTGGCCAAGGACGGCTCGCCCAAGATCGTCCACCGGTGCTCGCTTCCGCTCACCGGCCAGCGGGTTGTGGACCGCATCATCACCGACCTCGCCGTCTTCGACGTGGTCGCCTCTCACGTGGAGGACGACGGCGGGCCTCGCCTCGTGCTGCGCCGGCTCGCCCCCGGGGTGACCCTCGAAGAGGTGTGGGAGAAGACCGAGCCGGACTTCGACGTCGTCCGTGAAGATGCAGAGGAAGGGGTGCTCGCATGAGCCTCAGGGAGCAGTTCGGCAAGGACGTTCTGATCACCGGCTGGGGGCACAGCCGCTTCGGCAAGCTGTCCGAGGAGACGCTCGAGTCCCTCATCGTGCAGGTCGCCGGCCAGGCCCTCGCGCACGCGGGGCTCGAGCCGGGCGACGTCGACGAGGTCTACGTGGGCCAGTTCAACGCCGGCATGATGCCGCTGGCCTTCCCGTCCTCGCTCGCGCTCCAGCTTTCCCCGGACCTGGCCGGTGTGCCGGCCACGCGGGTGGAGAACGCGTGCGCGTCGGGCTCGGCCGCCGTGCAGCAGGGCGCCAAGGCGCTGCTCGCGGGCACGGCGCGGAACGTCCTCGTGATCGGCGCGGAGATGATGACGCCGGCCGGGGCCGAGAAGGTCGGCGCGGCCCTCCTGGGTGCGGACTACGACATGGCCGGGCAGGCGTCGTCGGCCGGGTTCACTGCGCTGTTCGCGGAGGTCGCGAAGCATTACGAGAAGCGGTACGGGGCGAGTCTGGGGAGCCTCGGCGACGTCCTGGGCTCGATCGCGGCGAAGAACCACCGCAACGGCGTGGACAACCCGTACGCGCAGCTGCGCAAGGACCTCGGCGAGGAGTTCTGCCGGACAGTGTCGGACAAGAACCCGATGGTCGCCGACCCGCTGCGCCGCACGGACTGCTCGCCCGTGTCCGACGGCGCTGCGGCCGTCGTGCTGAGCGTCGCGCCTTCCGCTGGGGCGGCGACGGTGCCGGTCCGCCTCGCCGGCTTCGGCCACGCGAACGACTTCCTGCCCGCAGAGCGGCGCGACCCGACGGCGTTCGCCGCCACCCGTCTGTCCTTCGAGCGCGCGTTCGCGATGGCCGGCGTCGGCCTCGACGGCGTCGACTTCGCCGAGGTGCACGACTGCTTCACCATCGCCGAGCTGCTCATGTACGAGGCGATGGGGCTCACGGCGGCCGGTGAGGGCGCGCGGGCGATCGAGGAAGGCTGGGTGCACAGGGACGGGAGGCTTCCGGTCAACGTCTCCGGTGGACTCAAGGCCAAGGGCCACCCGGTCGGCGCGACGGGCGTCTCGCAGCACGTCCTCGCCGCGATGCAGCTCACGGGGACCGCGGGGGCCATGCAGCTGCCGAACCCCCGCCGGGCCGCGGTGCAGAACATGGGCGGGGTAGGGATCGCGAACTACGTGAGCGTGCTCGAGGCCGTGTAGCGCGGAGCATGGGACGGCGGCGGGGCCAGGCCTCCGCCGCCGTCGTCCTGCCTTGTGTGGGCGCCCCTTCGGTCACCCTGGGGCGTGCTGGCCCTCGGCGATCTCTTCGATCATCGTGCTGCAGAACGCCGGCAGGTCGCCCGGGTGGCGGGATGTGGTGAGGCCGCGGTCCGTGACGACCTCGCGGTCCACCCAGGTTGCCCCGGCATTCTTCAGGTCCGTCGCCAGGGACTTGTACGAGGTGAGCTCGCGGCCCTTGACCACGTCTGCCTCGGCGAGGAGCCAGAGTGCGTGGCAGATGGCCGCGATCGGCTTGCCCGTGTCCTTGAAGTGGGTGGCGAAGGCCACGGCCTTCCGGTCCGTCCTCAGGTGGTCTGCATTGATCACGCCGCCCGGCAGGACGAGCGCGTCGAAGTCCGCAGGGTCGGCCTCGTCGAGCGTCTGGTCCACGGGGAAGGAGTCGCCCCGCTCCCAGTCGCCCTTCATCGCCCGGACCTCGCCCTTCTCCGGTGCGATGAGGACCGGCTGGCCGCCTGCGTCTTGGACGGCCTTCCACGGCTCGGTGAGCTCGGGCTGCTCAACGCCGTGGGTCAGGAGGAATGCCACTCTCTTGCCACTGATGCTGTGTGCCATCCCCTCACGCTAGGCACACGCCCGCCCAGCTGTAAACGCCCGCAGGCCCAGACCTGCGCGGAGCTGTAGCGTTGGCGGCATGGACAAGAGAGCTGCCGCGGCGGGCCCGGCCGCCGGCACCTACCCGATCAGCACGGGCACGGCGGAACTCGTCCCGGACGGGGACACCCCGGACGGCTGGCTCCTGAAGATCAACGGGGTCCAGAGCTCGCACATCGTCATCGGGGACCCGCTGCGTCTGGACTTCGAGTACATGCGCTGGATCACCGCGCTCGTCGAGGACGTGTTCCCGCCTGAGGCCCCGGATGCGCCCCGGCTGCGGGTCCTGCACCAGGGCGGCGGCGCGTGCTCGATGGCCCGCTACCTCGCCGCCCGCTACCGGGACTGCCGCCAGGTCGTCGTCGAGCTGGACGGCCAGCTCGCCGAGTACGTCCGCGCGTGGTTCGACCTTCCCAAGGCGCCTCTGCTCCGGATCCGCGTGGGCGAGGCCCGCTCCGTGACGGAGTCCCTCACCCCGCAGACCCGCGAGCTCGTGATCCGGGACGTGTTCTCCGGCTCCCACACCCCGTATCCGCTCACGACGGTCGAGTTCACGCAGGCCTCCGCCCGCCTTCTCGCGCCCGGCGGGCTGTTCGTGGCGAACATCGGCAGCTCCCCGGACATGGCCACGGCCCGCGAGGAGGCCGCGTCGATCGCGGCCGTGTTCCGGCATGTCGCGCTCGTCTCCGACCCGGCGATGCTCAAGGGCCGCCGCTTCGGCAACATCGTCCTCGCCGGCAGTGACCATCCGATCGAGGGCTCGCCCGCCCTCCGCCGGAGGCTGCTCGGCGGGGCAGTCCCGGCGCAGTTCTGGGAGGACGCCCAGGTGCGCGCCTGGATCGGCGCCGTGCAGCCCCGACTCGACCTCCCGCACGGGTAGCAGGGGCAGGGCACGATGTGGGGACGGCGGAGCAGGGGGGTGAGCCCGATCAGCGTTGCCGCCGCGGACCTGCGCGGTGATCGTCTGGTCGTCTACTCGAGCTCCCAGACCAGGGACGGCTTCTGGATCACCAACGGGGAGTTCGAGCTGCTGGCGCCTGCCTCGTCTGACCAGGAGCTGGGCGCCGCTGTCCTCCGGATGCTGGACGCCTCCCGGTCACAGGTGCGGACGCCGAACCTGCGCGGACCCTCGCCATTCAGCCCGGTGCTGGAGGCCCTCGGCCTGCGCTCGTGGTCCGCCTACGCGCGGGGCCTCCTGCACGTGCACATCGAGCGCGAGGGACGTTCCGTCAAGGTGGCGCCCAGCCGCAATGGCGGCTCACGGGAGGGACTCGTCGGAATCGTCGAGGACACGGTGCTGCTCAGCGACCCGAGCGCCGAGTCGCTCGGATCTGCCGTCCGCGCCGCTTTCGCCGACTGCTCCTAGCCTGCTTCCCGCCCGAGGAGCCGGGGCCGCTCCGCCTCCACCTGCCGCCGGAGCGCCTCGACCACCGCGGCGACCGCGGGCTGGCGCAGTGAGTCCGGGCGCAGCACCATCCAGTACGGCAGCCGCTCGCTGAAGTACTCGGGCAGGAGCCGGACGAGGTCCTCGTGCCGGTCCGCCATGAAGCACGGCAGGAACCCGATCCCGGCGCCGGCCCGCGTGGCCTCCACGTGCACGAACACGTTGGTGGAGGTCAGTCCGTCCCGCATCTGCGGGGCGAGCCGGCGCGGGGCGTCGAGGTCGTCCACCTGGAGCATGGAGTCCACGAAGTACACAAGACCGTGCGAGGCCAGCTCGTTCGGCGTGCGGGGGGTGCCGCGGCGGGCCAGGTAGTCCCGCGAGGCGTACATCCCGAGGGCGTACTCCCCGAGCCGGAACGCCTGCGCCCGGTGCACCTGCGGCTCGCCCACCACCACCTCGATGTCCACGCCCGAGCGCTGCTGCGTGGCCCGCCGCGTCACGGTGATGAGCTCGACGCTCAGGTGCGGGTGCTCGGCCCGCAGCTCTGCGACCGCGGGCGAGGCGATGTAGGCGCTGAAGCCGTCCGTCGCCGTCATCCGCACCACGCCTGCCACGGGGTCCGGGGCGTCGCCGGCGGGCCCCAGGCGCCCGACGGCGTCAGCCACCTCGCCGGCGACCCGCACCGCGCGCTCGCCGAGCTCGGTGAGCTCCCACCCGCCCGCGGCGCGGGCGAGGACGCGTCCGCCCAGCGACTTCTCGAGGGCCGCGACCTTGCGGGCCACCGTGGTGTGGTTGAGCCCGAGCGTCTCCGCCGCGGTGGTGAACCTCCCGCTTCTGGAGACTTCGAGGAGCACGAGGAGCTGGTCCGGACTTGGTGCTGGGGAGCGGGAGGGAACGGACGTCATGTGCAATTCTGCACATGGGCACTGCCCTTTTGGCCATTGAGCAGACGTCAATGCACAGGAATAGTGGCTGGGAGCGTGATCACTGTCACATCTGCCCGCTGGGAGAACCAGTAGGGGGCACCACCCACCCACAGGAGGGAACTATGAGCGCAACGCAGCGTTCTGCCGGCCACGATGGCCACACCGACCCGTCAGTCCTCAAGCGCATCGTCTCCGCGTCCATGGCCGGAACGGTCGTGGAGTGGTACGACTTCTTCCTCTACGCCACCGCCGCGGCGCTCGTGTTCAACAAGGTGCTCCTGCCCAAGATGGGCAACGAGTACGACGCCATCATCGCGGCGTTCCTGACCTACGCGGTCGGCTTCGTCTCGCGCCCGCTCGGCGGGATCGTGTTCGGCCACCTCGGTGACAGGCTCGGCCGCAAGGCCACGCTCCAGATCACCATCCTCCTGATCGGCGCGGCCACCGTGCTCATGGGCTGCCTGCCCACCTTCGCCCAGATCGGCCTGTGGGCACCGCTCCTGCTCGTGTTCCTGCGCTTCGTGCAGGGCCTCGCCCTCGGGGGCGAGTGGGGCGGCGCCGTGCTCCTCGTCGCCGAGCACGCACCGGACCGTTCGCGCGCCTTCTGGGCCTCGTGGCCCCAGGCTGCGGTCCCGGTGGGCAACCTCTTGGCGACCGCCGTCCTGTGGCTCATGTCCGTGACCCTCACGAACGACGCCTTCCTCGCGTGGGGCTGGCGCGTGGCGTTCTGGCTCTCCGCCGTCGTGGTCCTCGTGGGCTACTACATCCGCACCAAGATCACGGACGCCCCGATCTTCGAGAAGGCCAAGGCCGAGATGGAGTCCGAGAAGGCCGTGGGCTACGGGGTGGGAGAGGTCATCAAGCGCTACCCGCGCGGGATCCTCACCGGCATGGGCCTGCGCTTCGCGGAGAACATCATGTACTACCTCGTGGTGAGCTTCTCGATCGTCTACCTCGGCACGGGCCTCAAGATGAACACGTCCTCCATCCTCGGCGTCATAGCGATCGCCCACGTTGCCCACTTCGTGTTCATCCCGATCGTGGGCCGGCTCGCCGATCAGTTCGGCCGCAAGCCCGTCTACCTCGCCGGCGCAGTGCTCGGCGGCACGTGGGGCTTCTGGGCCTTCCCGGCCTTCGGCACCCAGAACGTGTTCGTGATCCTCCTCGCCATCATCGTGGGCCTCGCGTTCCACGCCCTCATGTACGCCTCGCAGCCGGCCATCATGTCCGAGATGTTCCCCACGCGCATGCGCTACTCGGGCGTCTCGATCTGCTACCAGGTCACCTCGATCGTGGCCGGCTCGCTCGCACCGGTCTTCGCCACCGAGTGGCTCAAGAGCACCGGGTCCTGGTGGCCCACGGCCGTGTACCTCCTCGCGGCAGGCATCGTCACGACCATCGCCGTCCTTTCCATGCGCGAGACCAAGGGCGCGTCCCTCCACGCCCTCGACGCCGAGGACGCCGCCCGCACGACCGGCGCCGCCGCGCCGTCGTCCATCCCGTCGACCCGGGCCGGCGCGTGAGCCTGGAAGGACGCCGGGCACTGGTGACCGGGGGAGCGGCGGGCATCGGCGCCGCCGCCTCCCGGGCGCTGGCCGAACGCGGAGCGCATGTGGTGGTCGCGGACCTGGACCGCGAGGCGGCCGAGAAGCTCGCCGCGGACCTCGGGGGGACCCCCTGGGCCGTGGACCTGCTCGACACCGCGGCGCTCGAGGACCTCGTGCTGGACTGCGACATCCTGGTCAACAACGCCGGGATCCAGAAGGTCGGCCCGATCCACGAGTACGAGCCGGAGGCGTTCCGGCGCATCCAGCGGCTCATGCTCGAGGCGCCGTTCCTGCTCATCCGGGCCGCTCTGCCGCACATGTACGCGCGCGGCTGGGGCCGCATCATCAACCTCAGCTCGGTCCACGGGATCCGTGCCTCCGCCTTCAAGGGCGCCTACGTCTCGGCGAAGCACGGGCTCGAGGGGCTCTCGAAGGTGACCGCGCTCGAGGGCGCCGAGCACGGCGTCACGTCCAACTGCATCAACCCCGGCTACGTCCGGACGGCGCTCGTGGAGAAGCAGATCGCGGACCAGGCCGCCACGCATGGGATGCCGGAGTCCGAGGTGCTCGAGAAGGTCATGCTCACCGAGATGGCGGTCAAGCGCCTTGTGGAGCCTGAGGAGGTGGCCTCGCTCGTGTGCTGGCTCGCCTCCGAGGAGGCCGGCATGGTCACCGGCGCGTCCTACACGATGGACGGGGGCTGGTCGGCCCGGTAGCCGCGCTGGCAGAACGGTCCACAACTGCACAGCTCAGGGCCGGATCCACCCCTTTCGGGGGGAATCCGGCCCTGAGTTGTGTCGTTCGGGACGCCCGTTCCTGTGGCCGCTGCTACGTGCGGGCCGCGTGGGCCCTGAGCCAGACGAACTCCTGGGCCGGGAGGGTGACGCCGTCCGAGAGGAGGGCCGTGAGCCCGGTGAAGAGGTCCTCGGCGTGCGGCGCGAAGCCCGAGAGCGTGTGGGCCGAGACGTGCTGCGCAGCGTCACCGAAGTTCGCGAGGACGAGGATGGCGGCGCCCTCCTCCCCGGGCCGCTGGTAGCCGAGGACATGGCGGTTGCCCGTGTCGAAGCCGATGAGCGTGTTCCCGGCGAGCTCGGGGGTGCGCGCCCGGACGGCGAGCATCTTCTGCAGGCCCGCGTAGATGGTGCCCTCGACCGTCCACGGGTCGTTGCGCCGGGCGTACCGCTCCGCCGGGAAGTGCGGCCGGTGGACCCAGCGCGAGTCCGCCTCATGGCCCGGTTCCTCGGCGTACGCGTAGTCGTTGACCTGGCCCACCTCGTCGCCGAGGTACAGCAGCGGGATGCCGCCCGTGCTCGCGGCGACCGAGTGGGCCAGGAGGATGCGGCGCACCGAGGGGTGGTCAGGGGAGCCCGCCGCATCCTCGAGCCCGCACAGGGACGCCGTGGTGCCGGAGATGCGGCAGTCACCCGTGCGTGGGTTGTCCTGGAACGGGACTCCCCGCGCGAAGCTGCCGGGGTACCGGTTGACGTAGAAGCGGTTGAGGAAGCGCCGGTGGTCGAAGCCGTTGATGCCCAGCTCGGCGGCGTCCTCGTCCGCGAACGTCCACCCGATGTCGTCGTGGCTGCGCACGTAGTTGACCCAGGCCGTTCCCTCGGGGAGGTTGTGCCGCCGTTCGAGGGCCTGCGAGAGGAGCGCCACGTCCCGTGTGGCGAGGGCCTCCCAGGTCAGCGCCATCTCGAGGGGGTTGTAGGAGACCTGGCATTCGGCCGGGTCGATGTACTGCACGACCTCGTCCGGGTGGACGATCGCCTCCGACTTGAACAGGAGCGACGGCGCGGCGAGCCGGCATACCGCGTTGAACGCCCGCAGGAGCCAGTGCGCCTCGGGCAGGCTCTCGCACGCCGTGCCGAGGCGCTTCCAGATGAACGCGACTGCATCCATCCGCAGGACCTCCACCCCCTGGTTCGCGAGGAACAGCATCTCGCCCGCCATCGCCCGGAACACCGCGGGGTTGGAGTAGTTGAGGTCCCACTGGAACGTGTGGAACGTGGCCCAGACCCAGCGGCCGTCCGGCATCGGGACGAACGATCCCGGGTGGTCGTCGGGGAAGATCTCCCGGACCGTCTGCTCGTACGCGTCCGGCATGGTCCGGTCCGGGAAGATCCAGTAGTAGTCCTCGAACTCGGCTTCCCCGGCGGCAGCGCGCCGGGCCCATTCGTGCTCGTTGGAGGTGTGGTTGAAGATGAAGTCCACCACCAGGCTGATGCCGTTGGCGCGCAGTTCGGCGGCCAGCGCTCGGAGCTGGTCCATGGTCCCGAGCCGCGGATTCACCTCTCGGTAGCTCGAGACCGCATAGCCGCCGTCCGAGTTCGGCTCCGGCGCGAGGAACAGCGGCATGAGGTGCAGGTAGGTGAGGCCGAGCTCGCGGAAGTACGGGATGCGCGCCCGCAGGCCCTCGAGGGTGTCCGCATAGCGGTCCACGTAGCAGACCCCGCCGAGCATCTCGCCGGCCTGGAACCAGTCCGGACGTGCCTCGCGCCGCGCGTCGAGCTCCTTGAGCTCCGCCGGGCGCCGCTGCCACGAGGCCGCGCATTCGAGGACCAGCGCTGCGAGGTGGTCCAGCCAGTCGTCCCGGTCCCCGTAGAGCTGCCCGAACAGCCCCGCGAGGTCCGGAAGGTGCCTGTCCAGGCGCTCGCGGAAGGACTCCCACGCGGGGCCCGAGCGCTCGATCGCGTCGGCGTCCTCGAGCGCTGCCAGCACGTGCTCGTGCGCTTCCTGCCCTGCGGTGCGGTGCTGCTGCATGGGACCCTCCTGGGCTCGCGCCGGCGCGAGCCGGAGCGGTCGCGTGGCCCCTACGCTAAGGGCGCGGGCCGGGTTCTGGGAACCCGGCCCGCAATAGCGCTCCATGGCGCGACACGCAGTTGACACGGCGTCGGAGACGGCAGCGGCCCGCATCGCCCGGACGCGACCGCGGAGCGGCCCGACTACACGCGGGCAGGCTCCTCGACGCCGACCACAGCGAGCGGCGCGGTCTCGTCGCGGAGGGCAGGCCGGCGTCGTCCGTCCCCGCGGACCCACAGCGCATAGGCCGCGGCGAGCAGGCCGATCCACGCGCCGCCCACTGCGAGGGCCACGCGGGTCGACTCGAACCAGCCCAGGAGGACCAGGACGAGGGCGAGGAAGGCCATCGCCGCGACCGACGCCGCGGGCCACAGGGGCGAGGGGAACTCGCTCGGGGCGAGCGCGAGCCTGCGGATCTCGCGCTTCATGGCCACATGGCTCGCGAGGATCATGCTCCACACGAAGACGGTGGCGAAGGTCGCGATCGAGGCGATGACCAGGAACACGTCCTTAGGGATGACGGCGTTGAGGACCACGCCGACCACGAGGACGCCGGTCATGGCCACCACGGTCATCCACGGCACGCCGCGACGCGAGACGCGGCCGAAGGACTGGGGCGCATGGCCCTGCTGGGCGAGCCCGAACAGGACGCGGCCGGCGCCGAAGATGTCCGAGTTGATGGCCGAGAGCGCTGCGGTGATGACGATCGCGTTGAGGACGTGCGCGGCGCCGGGGACTCCGAGCCCGTCGAAGATCTGGACGAACGGGCTGCCCTGGGCGCCGACCTCGTTCCAGGGGAACAGGCTCATGAGCACTCCGAGCGTGAGCACGTAGAAGAGCAGGATGCGCACGGGGACGGTGTTGACGGCGCCGGGGATGGCCTTCTTCGGGTCGTTCGCCTCGCCAGCGGTCACGCCGATCGTCTCGACGCCGCCGAAGGCGAACACGACCACCGAGAACGCCGCCAGGAGCCCGCCGAAGCCGTTGGGGAACAGGCCCCCATGCTCGACCAGCTGGTGAGCGCCGGCCTGGCCGCCCGAGGACGTGAAGCCGAACCCGATGAGGGCGGCGCCGCCGACGATCATTGCGATGATCGCGACGACCTTGACGAGGGTGAACCAGAACTCGAGCTCGCCGAACACTCTGACGCTGAGCAGGTTCACGGCCGTGAGGAGGAGGATGACGGCGGCGATCCAGATCCAGCGGTCCACCTCGGGGAACCAGAAGCCCATGTAGATGCCGAAGGCCGTGACGTCTGCGAGGGCCACGATGGCCATCTCGAAAACGTAGGTCCAGCCGGTCGCGAAGCCCGCGAACGGGCCGAGGTATCGGCCCGCGTACTGGCCGAAGGAGCCGGAGACGGGGTGGCGGACGGCCATCTCGCCGAGCGAGCGCATGACCATGAAGACGGCGGCGCCCGCAACCATGTAGGCGATGAGGACGGCGGGCCCAGCGGCCTGGATCGCGGACGCGGATCCGTAGAAGAGGCCGGTCCCGATGGCCGAGCCCAGGGCCATGAACCGGATGTGGCGGACGTTGAGGCCGCGGCTGAGCACGCCGGCGGCAGGTGTGGGGTGGTGCATGGGAGTTCCTCACGACTTTGGGAAGGATCCCTTCCACTGTCCCGGCATCCCGCCGCCTGTGAGAGCCATCACGGGCGGTCGGCATCTCGTATCGCAGACTGTCGCCCTGTCTGGAATCCCGGACGGTGCGGTCCGTGGGGCGGGTGCGCTGCGACGTCGTGCGCGCGCACACTGGAGTTCGGTATCACAGACAGCCCGAGCCCCGCCGGATCCCGCCCGGCCCCGAGACGAGGTCCCCCTCCATGCCCGAGCCCTCCCAGAAGTCCAAGGTCCCCGCTGCCGAGAGCACGCTGCGCATCCTGCGCCTCCTCGCGTCGAGGCGCGGGCCCCAGCCGGCCTCCGCCATCGCGACCCAGCTCGGCCTGCCGCGCTCCACCGTGTACCACCTGCTCGCGGTCATGGAGGAGAACGGCTTCGTCATGCACCTCAAGGAGGAGCAGCGGTACGGCCTCGGCGTCGGGGCGTTCGAGCTCTCGAGCGCCTACTCGCGCCAGGAGCCGCTCTCGCGTCTGGGCCGGCCGGTGCTCGCGGCGCTCGTCGATGCGATCGGGGAGAGCGCCCACCTCGCGGTCCTGCACGGGCGCGACGTCCTCTACATCGTCGAGGAGCGGGCGAAGAACCGGCCCTCGCTCGTGACCGATGTGGGCGTGCGCCTCCCGAGCCACCTCACCGCGAGCGGCCGGGCGATCCTCGCGGCGCTGCCCAAGTCGCAGGTCCGCGCGCTGTACCCGAACGCCGCGGCGTTCTCCGAGCGCACGGGGGAGGGGGAGCAGATCCGCTCCTACTCCGCCCTCCAGTCCGAGCTGGACCAGGTGCGCCAGCGCGGCTATGCGACGGAGGACGGCGAGGTCACGGCCGGGTTCGCGTCCGTCGCCGCTGCGGTCACGGACCACGCCGGATGGCCGACGGCGGCCATCGCCGTCACGTTCCAGTCCGACAGGACCCCGGGGGGCGGGCGGGAGGATCTGGCCAAGCGTGTGTCGCGCGTGGCCGGCGAGCTCTCGGCGAGGATCTACGGCCGCGCCGCCTGACCCCGCACCCTGCGTTGCGGGGTCACCTCGTAAGGATGCGGGGTCACCCCCCAAGGATGCGGGGTCACCTCGCTGCGTTGCGGGGTCACCTCCCAGGGATGCGGGGTCACCTCCCAGCGTTGCGGGGTCACCTCCCAGCGTTGCGGGGTCACCTCCCAGCGTTGCGGGGTCACCTCCCCGGTAGGAGATCCTTCGCGAAGCACACGCTGAACTCTTCGCCGACGTACTCGCCGAACTGCGGCACGGGCTTGTACCCGTGGCGTGGGTAGAACGAGAGCGCGGCCGTGTGGCGTGTCCCGGTTTCGAGCACGATTCGTTCAAGCCCGACTGCGGGCGCATCAGATTCGATCCGGCCCAGGATCGCGCCCGCCACGCCAGTGCCCCGAGCCTCGGCGCGGACGAACATGCGCTTGAGCTCGCCCGCGTCCGCCCCGGCCTGCGACGGCGTCACGAGCGCCGCGCAGCCGTGGACTCGCGCGACATAGAAGGTGACCCCTGGGAGCTCGAGCGTCGCCACGTCCAGGAGGAAGCACGCCCCGGGCGGGTACAGGGAGTGCGCGTAGGCCGCGCCGAGTGCCAGCAGCTCCTCGGCTTCGGGCTGGCGCGGCGGTTCGACGGCAATCCTCTGCATGAGCGAATGGCTACGCCCGGCGTGTTTCGGCGCTTTCATGTGACCCCGCATTGCTGGGAGGTGACCCCGCATTGCTGGGAGGTGACCCCGCAACTGGATGGGGCTGGCTAGAAGTGGTTCCAGAAGAACATCCCGTACGTGTTGACAGTCGCCGCCGCTGCGCCGAGCGAGAGCCCCGTGCCGGCGAGCGAGAGCCCGAGCGACCACCGCGCCGCGAGGGACGCGATCCCGCAGGCGAGGCCGGCGAGCGCCGTCCAGCCGCACACCCAGAGCCCGTACATCGCGCTCCACTGGACGAGGAGCCACGTGCCGACCTCTTCCACCTCCCGCGGCCCGTACCAGCCCAGCTCCGAGCCGATGGCCTGCGAAGCTGCCAGCGCCCCCGCGAGTGCAGCCGTGCCGCAGGCGATCGCTGCCACGCCGAGCACGCGCCGCCCGCGGGGGTCGCCCGCACTCGCAGCCCGGCCCCATCCGCCGGAGAGCAGCAGTGCCTTCCAGGCCGCGCCGTCCGCCCAGTCCATCGGGTCCCCCTCCTGCGCGTTCCCCCGCGCCCCACGATGATCCTGCCAGTCCGGGGACCGCGCCGGTAGGTGACTGGGCTGGGGCGTTCGGGACCGTGTCGTGACCTGGGCCCAGCCAAGTCCGGAATCCCGGACAGCACCCCTCCGAAGGCTCTGTTTCCGCACGGGTTTCCGCGGTGTCATGGATGCAGAGGCCGAACGGCCGATCAGACACCACGACCGCATCACGACGCAGGAGTCACGATGAGCACCGAGAAGACCACCCCCGCCCGCAAGGCCGACTTCACCACGGGAGCCCGTCCCGTCCGCGCGCCCCGCGGCACCGAGATCTCGGCCAAGTCCTGGCAGACCGAGGCGCCCCTGCGCATGCTCATGAACAACCTCGACCCCGAGGTCGCCGAGCACCCGGACAGCCTCGTCGTCTACGGCGGCACCGGCCGCGCCGCCCGCTCGTGGAAGGCGTTCGACGCGATCGTCGAGACCCTCAAGGACATGGACGATGACGAGACCCTCCTCGTGCAGTCCGGCAAGCCGGTCGGCGTCTTCCGCACCAACAGGTGGGCACCGCGCGTCCTCATCGCCAACTCCAACCTCGTGGGCGACTGGGCCAACTGGCCCGAGTTCCGCCGCCTCGAGGCCGAGGGCCTCATGATGTACGGCCAGATGACCGCCGGGTCCTGGATCTACATCGGCACGCAGGGCATCCTCCAGGGAACGTACGAGACGTTCGCCGCGGTGGGCCGCAAGCTCATGAGCGAGGGCCGCCACCCCGCAGCCCCGGCAGAAGGCTCCACCGAAGGCCCGCTCGCCGGCACCCTGACGCTCACCGGCGGCTGCGGCGGCATGGGCGGCGCCCAGCCGCTCGCCGTGACCCTCAACGACGGCGCGTGCCTCATTGTCGACGTCGACGAGACCCGCCTGCGCCGCCGCGTGGGCAAGCGCTACCTCGACGAGGTCGAGACTGACCTCGACGCCGCGATCGCCAAGGTCCTGGCGGCCAAGCAGGAGCGCCGCGGCTGGTCGGTCGGCTACGTGGGCAACGCCGCCGAGGTCTTCCCGGAGCTGCTGCGCCGCCACAGGGCCGGCGAGCTGACGGTCGACGTCGTCACCGACCAGACCTCTGCCCACGACCCGCTGAGCTACCTCCCCACCGAGTACACCGTGGAGCAGTGGCACCGCGAGGCCGAGGCGGACCCCGAGGGCTTCACCAAGAAGGCCCAGAACGCCATGGCCCGCCACGTCCAGGCCATGGTCGAGTTCCAGGACGTGGGCGCCGAGGTCTTCGACTACGGCAACTCGATCCGCGACGAGGCCCGCAAGGGCGGCTACGAGCGTGCCTTCGAGTTCCCCGGCTTCGTCCCGGCCTACATCCGCCCGCTCTTCTGCGAGGGCCTGGGCCCCTTCCGCTGGGTCGCGCTCTCGGGTGACCCGGAGGACATCCGCGTCACCGACGAGGCGATCAAGGAGCTCTTCCCGGAGAACAAGCACCTGCACAAGTGGCTCGACGCCGCGGCGGAGCGCGTCGAGTTCGAGGGCCTCCCGGCCCGCATCTGCTGGCTCGGCTACGGCGAGCGCCACCAGGCCGGCCTGCTGTTCAACCGCCTCGTCGCCGAGGGCAAGGTCAAGGCCCCGATCGTGATCGGCCGCGACCACCTCGACTCCGGTTCCGTCGCCTCGCCGTACCGCGAGACCGAGGCCATGAAGGACGGCTCGGACGCGGTCGCGGACTGGCCGCTCCTCAATGCGCTCACCGCCGCGTCCTCCGGCGCGACCTGGGTCTCGATCCACCACGGCGGCGGCGTCGGCATCGGCCGCTCGATCCACGCCGGCCAGGTCTCCGTGGCCGACGGCACCGAGCTCGCCGCAGCGAAGCTCACCGCCCTCCTCACCAACGACCCGGGCATGGGCGTGATCCGCCACGCCGACGCCGGCTACGAGCGCGCCGTCGAGGTCGCCGCCGATCGCGGGGTCCAGATCCCCATGGCCGGCCGCTGACCCACCCCTCCTGCCGTCCGAAAGTGCACATCTCAGGCCCCGAAACGGGCTCCTGGCCCCCGAAACGGCCGCGAGTTGTGCACTTTCGGACACCTCACCACCAAGGACCCCTGACATGACCCTCACCGCATCCCCCGAGACCCTCCCCACCGAGGTCACGCTCTCGACCCACGGCCTCACGCCCGCGGACGTCGTCGCCGTGGCCCGCCACGGCGCGAGGGTGGCGATCGCCCCCGAGGCGCTCGACGCCGTCGCCCGCGTCCGAGCCCATGTCGAGGAGCTCGCCGCATCCGAGACCCCCGCGTACGGCATCTCGACCGGCTTCGGCGCCCTCGCCACCCTGCACATCCCGCAGGAGAAGCGCACGCAGCTGCAGAAGTCCCTCATCCGCTCGCACGCCGCCGGCATGGGCCCGGCCGTGGAGCGCGAGGTGGCCCGCTCGCTCATGTTCCTGCGCGCCAAGACCCTCGCCTCGGGCCGCACCGGCGTCCGCCCCGTGGTCCTCGAGACGTTCGTCAAGCTGCTCAACGCCGGCATCACCCCGGTGGTCCGCGAGTTCGGCTCGCTCGGCTGCTCCGGCGACCTCGCCCCGCTGAGCCACGTCGCGCTCGTCCTCATGGGCGAGGGCGAGGCGTTCGGGCCCGACGGCGAGCGGTTCGGCGGCGCGGGCGAGCGCCCCGTCGCTGAGCTGCTGGGGGAGCACGGGATCGAGCCGATCGTCCTGGCCGAGAAGGAGGGCCTGGCCCTCGTCAACGGCACCGAGGGCATGCTCGGCATGCTGCTCATGGCGCTCGCAGACCTGCGCGCCCTCGTGAAGACGGCGGACGTCACCGCCGCGCTGTCGGTCGAGGGCCTGCTCGGCACCGACCAGGTGTTCCTGCCCGAGCTGCACGCCCCGCTGCGCCCCCACCCGGGCCAGGCGGATGCCGCGGCGAACATGCTCGCCGTCCTCGCCGGCTCGGCGATCGTCGCCTCCCACAAGGAGGGCGACTCCCGCGTCCAGGACGCCTACTCGCTGCGCTGCGCGCCGCAGGTCTCCGGCGCGGTGCGGGACACGATCACCCACGCCGAGACCGTGGCGCTGCGCGAGCTGGATGCCGCGATCGACAACCCGGTGGTGCTGCCGGACGGGCGGGTGAGCTCCAACGGCAATTTCCACGGCGCCCCGGTCGCGTACGTCCTGGACTTCCTCGCGATCGCCGTCGCGGACCTAGCCTCGATCGCCGAGCGCCGCACCGACCGGATGCTCGACCCGGCCCGCTCGCACGGCCTCCCGGCGTTCCTCGCCCATGATCCGGGGGTGGACTCAGGCCTCATGATCGCCCAGTACACCCAGGCCGGGCTCGTCTCGGACTGCAAGCGCCTGGCCGTCCCCGCATCGGTGGACTCGATCCCGAGCTCCGCCATGCAGGAGGACCATGTGTCCATGGGCTGGCACGCGGCGCGCAAGCTCCGCAAGGCGGTCGAGAACCTCCGCCGCGTGCTCGCGATCGAGCTCGTGACGGCGGCGCGGGCGATCGACATCCGCACCCAGGCGTCCGACGGCGCGCTGGTCCCCGGCCCGGGCGGCGCCGCCGCGCTCGAGGTGCTCCGCCGGACGGTCGACGGCCCGGGCACGGACCGGTTCATGTCCCCGGAGCTCGAGGAGGCGGACCGGGTGCTCGCGAGCGGCGACCTGCTCGCAGCCGTGGACGCGGCCGTCGGCGGGCTCCGCTAGCCAGCGGCCGGCGAGGGCGGTGCGGGGCCCCGGCTCCACAACGCCCGCACCCTGCTCGCCCGGATCGCCCAGACATCTGACATGGATGAGAGCACAGCGGATTGGCCAATCCATCGTCAGGGTCCACATGGCAGGGGCCGCGAAGAGCCGATAGAAAGAGAGTGCGCGCACGCGCGCGCGACCAGCGTCACCCTCGCAGCACCCATCCAGCACACGTTTCTCACAAAGGAGTGAAGAGGCACATGAAGGCACGAGGAGCGGTCCTCACGCGCCGCGGGGCGCACCAGGCGCCCGTCGAGAACTGGACCCGCCTGCGGGACGGGGAGGCCGTCGAGATCGTGCGGCACGCCCAGGTTGTGGCGGCCGGCCAGGTCGAGGAGGTCTCCCTGAGCGGGAACGTCCTGTGGATCAGCGGCAGCGCCAAAGGCACCGAGCTCTTCCTCAAGTCCGACGGCGTGATCGTCCGCCGGGCCTGAGCTCAGATCCCGCCGCCCCGCCACAGCGGGACGGCGGTCAGCGTCCGCGAGACGCCCGCAACCGGGAAGGGACCGCACCAACAGGTGCGGTCCCTTCGCCGTCCGTGTTCCAGATGGTCCTCTTCCTGCGGGATGGTCCCTTCCCGCGCGTCCGAGGGGACCACTTCGCAGGAGAAGGACCATCTCGTCGGGCTGGAGGCGTCCGCCTCAGCCCACGATCGTGTCCACGAGCCGCGCGGCGACCCGTGCCGTGCGCCCATCGATGTCCAGGCTCGGGTTGAGCTCGGCGAGGTCGGCGTGCAGGAGCTTCCCGCTCGCGGCCACGCGGCGCACGACGGCGATCACCACCTCGAGCGGCACCCCCAGCGCCGCGGGGGCTGACACGCCCGGGGCCACGGCGGCGGGCAGGACGTCGAGGTCGATCGTGAGGTAGACGGCGTCGAGGTCGGCGAGGAAGTCCTCGGTGAACTGCTCGGCGGTCTCCCGGGTCGTGTACTCGTCGAGGAGGTGCCTCACGCCCAGTTCGTCGGCGCGGTCGAACAGCGCGCGGGTGTTGCCCGGCCGGGAGATGCCCAGCGCGGCGTACTGGAGCGTGCGGCCCTCGGCCGCCTCGGCCCGCGCCATCTGCAGGAACGGCGTGCCGGACGTGGCCGCGGGCTCGTCGCGGAGGTCGAAGTGGGCGTCGAGGTTGAGCACGCCCAGGCGTGCCCCGCCCGCCCGCTCGGAGCCCGCGACGCCGAGATAACTGGCCCACGCCGTCTCGTGGCCACCGCCGAGCCCCACGGTCAGTGCTCCCGAGTCGAGCGCCGCGGCGAGGGCTGAGCCGTAGCGCTCCTGGCCGTCCTCGAGCGGCCCGGGCGCGTCCGGGGTCCCGAGGGGCACCGCGATGTCGCCGGCGTCGAACACCTCCCGCCCGTGGTGGAACGCCATCGAGGACAGGGCCTCCCTGATCGCCGCCGGGCCGGACGCCGCGCCTGTGCGGCCCTTGTTGCGGCGCACGCCCTCGTCGCAGGCGAATCCGAGGAGCACCGCCGGGGCGCGCACGACGGCGGGTTCCCGGCCCGCGCGGCCCGACTCGCCGGCGTCGTACGCAGCGTCACGCGCGCGCTCCACCGCCGCGGCGACTGCCCCGGCCGAGTAGGGGAGCACCGCCTGCCACCAGCGACGATGGTCGGGGGAGTCGCCGTCGTGGCGGCCGGCCCAAGGGGTGAACGGGATCTCGGAGACGTGCGCGCTGCTCATCCCTCCAGCACATCGCATGCAGGGCGCCTGCGGGAAGGGTCTCTGCGGTCCGTTCGTCCGAGATTCCGGACAGCGCTGACTGCTTAGCCGGCGAACGCGGGGCCAGCGTGACGGGCTCGCCGGAATGCAGCGGACCGGCGGCTCTGGTCGGGACCCGCCGGTTGCCTGCATCGGCGGGGGTTGGGACCGGCGGGAACGCTGCGAACCGGCGGGAACGCTGCGAACCGGCGGGGACGCAGTGGACCGGCGGGAACGCTGCCAACCGGCGAGAATGCAGCCGACCGGCGGCTCTGGTTGGGACCCGCCGGTTGCCTGCATCGGCGGGGGTTGGGACCGGCGGGAACGCTGCGAACCGGCGGGAACGCTGCGAACCGGCGGGGACGCAGTGGACCGGTGGGAACGCTGCCAACCGGCGAGAATGCAGCCGACCGGCGGCTCTGGTCGGGACCCGCCGGTTGCCTGCATCGGCGGGGGTTGGGACCGGCGGGAACGCTGCGAACCGGCGGGTCTGGTCGGGACCCGCCGGTTGCCTCCGCCTTGGACCAAGCGGTGCTGGGGGCTCGGTGCGCTGGCCGCCCCGCCGGGCCGGTCCCCGGTCCGGGCCCGCCGGGCCGGTCCCCCGGTCCGGGCCCGCTGGGCCGTGCTCGGCGACCGGACCCGCAGGCCGTGCTACAGGCCGAGCAGCTGCTCCACGGGGCCGATCCCGAAGAACAGCAGGAACGCTGCGGCGACGGCCCACATGAGCGGGTGCACCTCGCGGGCCCGGCCCTGGAAGGTGCGCACGAGCACGTACGAGACGAACCCGGCGCCGAGGCCGTTGGCGATCGAGTAGGTGAACGGCATGAGGGAGATGGTGAGGAACGCGGGGATGGCGATCCCGAGGTCGGTCCACTCGATCCGCGCCACCTGCTGGAACATGAGGAAGCCCACCACCACGAGGGCGGGCGCGACGGCCTCGAACGGGACGAGGTTGATCAGCGGCGTGAGGAACATCGCGAGCAGGAGCAGGGCGCCCGTGACCACCGAGGCCAGGCCCGTGCGGGCGCCCTCGCCGATCCCGGCGCCGGACTCGACGTAGATCTGGTTCGAGGACACCGAGGAGCCGCCGCCGGCCACGGCGCCGAACGCGTCCACGAGGAGCACGCGGTCCACGTTGGGGATCTGGCCCTTCTCATCCATGCTGCCGGCCTCGCGGGCCAGGCCCACCATGGTGCCCATGGCGTCGAAGAAGATGCTCAGGAGGATCACGAACGCCATGAGGGAGGCACCGAGCACCCCGAGGTGGGTGAATGCGCCGATCGGGTTGGCCTGGCCGATGAGGCTCAGGTCCACGGGCGCGAGGTCGCCGAGGCCGGGCACCACGAGGGACCAGCCGGCGGGGTTGGGCTCCTGCCCGGGCACGAAGGACGGGCCCACGCGGAAGACCGTCTCGATCACGTTCGCGAGCAGCGTCGCGGCGAGGATGCCGATGAGCAGCGCGCCGCGGACCTTGCGGACCACGAGCGCGATCGTCAGGACGAGGCCCACCACGAACACGAGCGTGGGCCACCCGAGGAGGCGGCCGCCGTCGCCAAGGCCGAGCGGCACGGTGGTGCCGGCGGCGTCCGGGATGCGGCGCACGAACCCGGCGTTGACGAGGCCGATGAGCGCGATGAACACGCCGATGCCCACCACGATCGCGGTCTTGAGCCCCTCGGGCACCGCGTTGAACACGGCGGTGCGGAAGCCCGTGAGCACGAGGATGAACATGACCACGCCGGCGACGATGACCAGGCCCATCATGTCGGGCCACGTCAGCTCGGGGTGCGTGGCCACGGTGACGGCGACGAACGCGTTGACGCCCAGGCCGGTCGCGAGCGCGAACGGGTGCTTGGCCCACACGCCCATGAGGATCGTCAGGATGCCGCCCACGAGGGCGGTGGCCGCCGCCACGCGGGGGATGCCGAGCGTGTCCCCGGCGGCGTCCGCGCCGGAGAGGATGAGCGGGTTGAGGACCACGATGTAGCTCATCGCGAAGAACGTGGCCAGGCCGCCGCGGATCTCGCGGCCGACGCTCGAGCCCCGCTCGGTGATCTTGAAGTAACGGTCGATCGCCGTTGCCATGCGCACTCCTGGGCAGGAAAAAGGGGGGTGGGATGGGACGGCGACGCAGCCGGCCGCGGTCAATCCTACCCGCCAGTTGTTCTACCGATGGTCGAAAACTAGGGTGGAGTGATGCAGATCCTGTCCCGGCACCGCTCCACGGCCGCCGCGCCCGGGGCCGCCCCGGTGTCCCGTGCCGCCTCGATCCCGGGGCTCGCGGCGGCCTTCGCGGCGCTGCTCCTCGCGGCGCTGTTCCTCGTCGCCGTGCCGGCCCCCGCCGTGGCCCACGACGCGCTCGGAGGCTCGTCCCCGGCGTCGGGCGCCACCGTCGCGCGGGCGCCGGGCGAAGTCCGCCTCGACTTCACCAACCGCCCCCTCGGGGTGGGCGTGGAGGTCAAGGTCACCGACGCGGCCGGGACGGTGTGGTCCGAGGGCGAGGCCGAGGTCGTCGACGCGAGCGTGACCCAGCGGCTCCGCGCCGGTGCGCCCGCGGGCGCCTACACCGTGGTGTGGCGCGTGGTCAGCTCGGATTCGCACCCCATCGAGGGCACCTTCGGCTTCACGGCGTCGGCGGGCGCCGGGGGAACTGAGGGAAGCACGACGCCGGCCGCCTCGCCCGCGGCGTCCGCCTCGCCGTCGTCGTCCCTTGCCTCAGGAGGGGCCCAGATCGGCACGCCCGAGCCGGGGGAGACCGCCACACCGAGCCCGGCCCCCGCACCGGCGAGGGCGGACGTGCCGTGGCTCATCATCGTCTTCGCGATTGTGGCCGTGGGCCTGCTCGGCACGCTCGCGTATGGGGCGCGGAAGCGGCTGCGCGAAGGCCAGGACAGCTAGAGGACCCGCTCTGCCACCTCGGCGCCGACGGACTTCGCCTGGCGGAGGAGCTCGCGGGTGCTCGGCGCCTCGAGCTCGGCCACCCCGATGAGGTACAGCCCGATCTCGGCGAGCGCCGCCATGAGATGGTCCCCGAGCGAGTAGCCGAGGTCGGAGAGGAAGCGCCGCAGCTGGTTGTGCGCGCACCGGGTGAGGACCACGGCATCGGCCAGCACCACGCCGTCGTCCGTCCTCACGGCCCAGCGCACGGGGTCGCCCGGCTTGCCCTCGACGAGCGCGAGGTGACGGGCGTTTCGGTGGTGCCGGACGTCCAGGCTGTGGGTCGCGGCGTACTTGCGGAGGTGCCGGAGCACGTCGAGATACTCGGCCGATTCGGCGCTCGAGAGGTCGGCGATGCGCAGGGCGCTCGTGGCGGTGGACGGGGAGGAGCTCTCGAGCCCGTCCACGGTCACGGCGGGGACGCCGCGGCGGCTGAGCTCAGCGGCGACGGCCAGCCCGGAGAGGCCGGTCCCGATGACCACCGCGGCTGTGGACTCGCGCGCGCCGGTTACGGCGGGCATCTCCTCAGTGCGGAGCATTGACGGCTTTCCTCCTGCGGCTCGGACGGTGGCTGCACTGCTCGCCACGGCCCCCTCGTGCTTGCAGAACACTGCCGTTCGCCCCGGCGCGAGCGCCTGGTGCGCGGACGGCAACGAGGTGAACCTTACAGAAAAACGGAGGCCGTGGATAGGCGGTTCCGGATGTCCCGGGCCGGGGCCCCGGACTGCCTTGGGGTTCGGCCGCAGAAGCTGCGGAACACGCGGCGGCAAGGGTTGGAGGAGCACCCCAAAAGGGCCACCATGGAGTCAACACGGCGGCGTGTGCCGCGACTCGAGGAGGTAGCGATGGACGAGCAGCTCGACCCCCGGAACGATGCGCGTGACGCGGCGCAGCCGGGTGAGGACACGTCGGATCTCCCCACCGGGATCGTGGTGGGCGTCGACGGCTCCGAGCATGGGCACTGCGCGCTCAAGTGGGCCGCGCAGGAGGCCAAGCGCCGCCATCGCCCGCTGCACGTCGTCACCGCGTACAGCGTGCCGCTCTTCGCCGCCTCGGGCCTGGACGGCGGCTACGCGACCTTCGACGACACCGTGATCCGCGACGGCGCGGAGGCGGTCCTGCGCGAGGCGCTCGAGGACCTCGGCACGGTCGACGGCGTGGAGGTCACCTCGAGCGTCGAGTCCGGGGACGCCTCGGGCGTGCTCCTCGAGTTCTCGAAGGCCGCCGAGCTGCTCGTGTTCGGCACGCGGGGCCGGGGCGGGTTCGTCGGCCGGCTCCTGGGCTCCGTGAGCAGCGCCCTTCCCGCGCATGCGCACTGCCCCACCGTGACGGTGCCGCTGCGCTTCGCCGAGCGCCTGGGAGAGGAGGTCGAGGACCGCCACATCCGGGCCGAGCAGGCGAAGGACGGCCGGCGCCCGGTCGAGAGGATCATCGCTGTCGGCGTGGACGGGTCGGAGCAGGCCCGCGTGGCGGTGCTCGCCGCCGCCGAGGAGGCCATGCTCATGGGCGTCCCGCTGCGGATCGTGTGCGCGGTCCCGCAGTTCACGGGGACGCTGGCCTGGGTGCCCGCGCCTGTGGACCGGGAGCAGCTGTTCGAGGACATCCGCGGCCAGCTCAAGGCGGGCACGGCCTGGCTCCAGAGCCATTTCCCGGACCTCGAGGTGCAGACGAGCCTCCTGGACGGCCCGCCGGTGGACGTGCTCGTGGACGTGAGCCGCGAGGTGGAGCTCCTGGTCCTGGGCACGCGCGGGCGCGGTGGGTTCACCGGCATGCTCCTCGGGTCCACGACCGACGGCGTGCTGCACCACGCGAAGGGACCGGTCATGGTGGTCCCGGACCACGAGGACGAGCGCCTTGCCGACCGGGGCAAGTTCGGGCCGATGCTCATCCCCTAGCCCCCTCGTTTCGGGTACAGATCCGGCCGCCCTTCCGGCGTTCCGGGTACAGATCAGGCCGCCCTTCCGGCGTTCCGGGTACAGCCCTCAGGCGTGGGCTTCCGGCTCATGGTCCCGGTGCGAGGCCGGCTCGAGCTGGAACGTGCAGTGCTCGGTGTCGAAGTGCTCGCTGAGGCAGCTCCCGAGCCTGTCCAGCACGCGGTCGAGCCCCTCGGCGTCGAGCACGTCGTCCTCCACGACCACATGGGCGGAGAACACCGGGACGCCTGAGGTGATGGTCCACGCGTGGATGTCGTGGACATCCACCACTCCGGGCGCGGAGAGGATGTGCTCGCGGATCCTCTCGATGCTCACGCCCTTGGGCGTGGCCTCGAGCAGGACGTCCACGACGTCCCGCAGGAGGGACCACGCGCGGGGGACGATGAGCGCCGCGATGAGCAGGGACGCGGCCGCATCCGCCTGCACCCACCCGGTGGCGAGGATGACGATCCCGGCCGCGATGACGGCGAGCGAACCGAGCAGGTCGCCCAGCACCTCGAGATAGGCGCCGCGCACATTGAGGCTCTCGCGGTGGGCGCCGTGGAGGATGAGAAGCCCCACGAGGTTCGCGACGGCGCCGGCCACCGCGCCGGCGAGCATCGTCGTCGTCTGCACCTCATGCATGCCCGCGCCGCCGAGGCGCTGCACGGCCTCGATCGCGATGACCACCGCGACGACCATGAGCACGAGCGCGTTCGCGAGCGCCGCGAGCACCTCGGCGCGCTGGTAGCCGAACGTGCGCTGGTCGGTGGCGGGGAGGCCCGCGACCCACGCCGCTGTGAGCGCGATGGCGAGGCCCGCGGCGTCGGAGAACATGTGGCCGGCGTCCGCGAGGAGCGCGAGCGAGCCGGAAACGACGCCGGCCACGATCTGGACGACCACGACCCCGAGGGTGATCGCGAGGACGGCGAGGAGCCGGCGCCGGTGCCGGGCCGGGCCGCCCATGCCGTGGCTGTGGCCATGCCCGGCGTGGCTGTGGCCATGCCCGGCGTGGCTGTGGCCGTGTCCCATCTCAGCCCCACCCCAGCTCGTGGAGCCGGTCATCGTCGATCCCGAAGTGGTGGGCCACCTCGTGGACCACCGTCACGAGGATCTCCTCGACCACCTCGTCGCGGGACGTGCACATCTGAAGGATGGGCTCGCGGTAGACCATGATCCGGTCCGGAAGCGAGCCGGCCGCGTACCAGCTGTCCCGTTCGGTGAGGGGCGTGCCCTCGTAGAGGCCGAGGAGCACGGTGTCCGGATCCTCGTGGGGGCCCGGCTCGTAGCGGTCCTCGATGAACACCACGACGTTGTCCATGCGCCGCGCGAGGCCATCCGGGATCTGCGCGAGCGCGGCGTCCACGGCGTCCTCGAACTCGTCCTCGTCCATCCACGCCGGGTCCATGCGGCCCACTCTAGCGATTTGTGTGGTACTGCCGGGCGGCCCTATAGTTTGAAAGTCCACTTCGACTGGGATGCCCCGTGCGGGGGTCCCGTGGAAGTCCTGGCCCCCATCGTCTAGTGGCCTAGGACACCGCCCTTTCACGGCGGCGACACGGGTTCGAATCCCGTTGGGGGTACTCGCAGGAGCTGATTTTGACCGGGCCTGAGGCTCTGGTAGGATTTAGGTCTTGTGAGCGGGGGTAGCCCCGGGAACATCAAGGCCCTGTAGCGCAGTTGGTTAGCGCGCCGCCCTGTCACGGCGGAGGTCGCGGGTTCAAGTCCCGTCAGGGTCGCTTCGGCGACATGGTCTCGACCAGTTGCCTTTCGATGAGCGATCATCGAGGCTCTGTAGCTCAGTTGGTAGAGCGTTCGACTGAAAATCGAAAGGTCACCGGATCGACGCCGGTCGGAGCCACCACCCACGAAGGGCCCCCGCAGCAGCGGGGGCCCTTCGGCGTTCCCCGACCGGTTCCCCCGCGCAACCTCCCACCGCCGCTCCCGGGTACTAAGGTGGAGCACATCAGGCACCGGCGGCGCGCCCGCCGGCGCGGGAGCAGCGCCGCGCAGGGCGTGGGCGCGGCTCGGACGACGGCGACGGGAGACGCGGTGGGGCACGTACCAGGAGTCGAGGGGGGCGCCGGAGCGCACCCGGGCCTTCCGCGGGGGGCCTCCCTCCCGCCGGGGGCCGCGGGCCGGACCGTGGTCCACGAGGCTGCGGTGGCGAAGGTCGCCGGGGCGGCCGCGCGCGAGGTGCCCGGCGTCCATTCGCTCGGCACCGCCCCGAGCCGGGCGCTCGGCGCGCTCCGCGACGCCGTCGGCCAGTCGGACCACCTCTCGGGGGTGCGGGCCGAGGTCGGCCAGACCCAGGCGGCCGTGGACATCACCCTCGTCGCCGCGTACGGCGTTCCCCTCCAGGCCCTCGCGGACAGCGTCCGGGCCGCGGTGTACCGCGCGGTCGAGGAGCTCACGGGCCTGACGGTCATCGAAGTCAACGTCGAGATCGCGGACGTCTTCATCGGCGAGCCGCGGCAGGGCGCCAAGCCGTCCGGAATCGAGGTCCAGTGAACCCGGTCGTCGTGGGGATGGCGTTCGGCGCGTTCCTCGCCTTCATGTCGTTCGAGTTCGGGGTGTGGGGTTTCCTGGGCTCGCTCGTGTTCATCGTGGCCGGCGCGGTGCTCGGCCGGGTGGCCGAGGGCCGCCTCGACCTGCGCCGCGTGTGGGAGGCCCTGACCGGGCGGCGCTCGTCCTCGTGAGCGCCGTGGACCCCGCGCTGCCGGCCCCCGGCCCCGGCCCCGCCCAGCCGGGCCCTCCCCCCCTGCCCAGCTCCCCGCCGTCGGCCCCCGGTGCCTCCCGCCTCGCGGGCCACAACCGCGTGGGCACGCAGGCGCTCACGAGCCTCGCGTGCGCCGCCGTCGCCGCCGAGTTCGGCGTGCAGCCGGCCGAGGTGCGCGCGGAGTGGACGGACGACGCCGGCCTCCTCGCCCTCGCGCTCGTCGCGCCGATCGCGGTGCCTCCCCTCGCGTCCGTGACGGGCGCCCGGGATCTGGAGCCGTGGGGCGGCACGGTATGGGAGCGGGCTGCGGCGGCGAAGGGGCGGGTCCTCGACTCGGTGGCGTCCCTGAGCGGCGCGCAGATCAGCCGTGTGGACGTGCGCATCTCGGGCGTCCGGGTGAGCCGACGCGTCGGCGCGACCGGGCAGGTGGTGCCCGTGGGCGGTCCGGGAGCGCATCCTGTCCCGGAAGTGGGGGAGGTGTTCCATGCCTGAGGTCCCAGGGGATCCCCAGAACAGGTCCATGCCGGAGGCCTCGCCCCAGGATCCGACGCTGCCGGCCCACGGGCTCGGGAAGGCGGTCCGCCGCGAGCTCACGTCCTCGCGCGCCTACACCGCCGGCTTCGTCGCGGCGGCGGTGATCCTCGCCTGCGTCTACGTGCTCCTCGAGTCGACGCTCCAGGTGATGGGCCAGCCGGCCTGGGTCGTGGCGCCGGAGTCGGCCGCCGCATGGGTCACCGGGCTGCCGGACGGCGCCAACCGCGGCCTCCTCGGCCTCGCCGGGGCCCTCGTGGCGTTCGTGGGGCTGCTCCTCGTGTTCCTCGCGCTGGTCCCGGGGCGCCGGGGGCGGCGCGCCCTCGGCGGGCGGCGCGTGGCCGTGGTGGTCGACGACGAGGTGCTGGCCTCGGCGCTCGCGCGGCAGGCCCGCGCCGCGGCGGTCGTGCGGCGCGAGCAGGTCACGGTGGTCCTCTCGGAGCGCGAGGCCGTGGTCAATGTCAGGCCCACCTCCGGCATCCCCGTGCGCGCGGAGGAGGTGCTCGCGGCGACCGAGGCGGAGCTGGACCGGCTGGGCCCCGAGCCGTACCCGCAGCTCCGCGTCCGGGTCGAGGGGACGGGGGTGGTCGGGGCATGAACGGGACGCCGCGCGTGCTCAACCGTGTGCTCATCCTGCTGGCCGGACTGGTGCTGCTCGCCGCCGGGCTGCTGGCCGTCCTTCTGGCCACGGTCCCTGCGGTGGCCGCGTGGTGGCAGAGCTGGACCCCGCTCGCTGCGGGGGAACTGGGCCGGGCGCTCGAGGGCGCACGGATCCCCGGAACCTCGGTGGGCTGGCCGTGGCTGGCCGCCATGCTGGCCACGGTGCTCATGGCGCTCGCGATGGTCTGGTGGATGTCCCAGCAGGGCACGGGCCGCAAGGACCTCGTGGCGTCGACCGGGCCCGACGGCGGGTCTGCGCCGGACGGATCCTTCCTCCCCGGGGAGGCGCCCGGCCGCGTGGCACTCGCCGCCTCCGCCGTGGGGCAGGCCCTCAGGGCGGGGCTCGGCCACCGCAAGGATGTGCTCGGCGCCTCCGTGGCCGCCATCGACTTCGAAGGGAGCACCGCGCTCCGGCTCCGGATCGTGGCCCGGCAGGGAGCGGATCCGGGCGAGCTCGCGGCAGAGGCTGAGGTCCTCGTCGAGCGCCTCGACCTTGTCTTCGGCGTCTCCGTTCCCGTCCTGGTGCACATCTCCTCGGGCGCCCGCGCACGTCTCAGCCGTGCCGAGCGGGTCCGCTGAGGCGGTCGCCGAGCGGGCCAGACCTGTACAGGAGCAGGACCAGACCAACGCGCAGCAGCGCCAGACCGATCACCCGGGACCAGCACCAGACCGAACATCCAGGACCAGCACCAGACCAAGGCACACCAAGCACCGTCTGCAAGGAGGAACGATGAGCGAGACGAACGGGACCGGACGCGCCAGGGAGGGCTTCGACGCCGCCGTGGAGAAGGGCCGGGAATTCGCGGGAGAGGCCGTGGAGAAGGGCAAGGAGCTCGCGGGAGAGGCCGCCGAGAAGGGCAAGGAGCTCGCAGAGGGAGCTGCGGAGAACGTCAAGGAGTTCTTCACCGGGGACGTCGGCCAGCACGCGAAGGACCTCGCGGAGGATGTCACGGAGAACGTCAAGGGCCTCGGGGCGAAGATCGCGGGGGTCTTCAAGGGCGAGAAGAGCGAGTAGGCCGGGGCCGGCCACAGTTCCAGAAGGGGCTCGGAGCTGACGGCGCCGTCGCCGACGGCGCCCTCAGTGCTCTCCGGGGAAGAGACGACAATACGCCCGGCGGGGAAGCTGCGCAAAGTTTGCGTAAGCGCTTGCACAAAACTCCTGAATGCCCCTAGTGTGAACTCCACCACACACCCTTGGGGCAGCGCAGCCACAGCCACCGACGGCCGGGCGCGCTCCCTCGACCAACACGGGAGTCGAGCATGAGAAACACCAAGTCCGCCAGGATCGTCCCGCCGCTTGCCGTGGCGAGCGTCCTGGCCATGGCCCTCTCAGCATGCGGCGGAGGCGGCAACGGCGGCGGCGGAGGCGGCCAGGATGGCGGGGACGCCGCGGCGAACCTCGACGGCCGCGGCCCCATCACCTACGTCCAGGGCAAGGACAACTCCAACGTGGTCCGCCCCCTCATCGAGAAGTGGAACGCGGCCCACCCGGACGAGAAGGTCACGTTCAAGGAGCAGACCGACGAGGCCGACCAGCAGCACGACGACCTGGTCCAGAACTTCCAGGCCAAGAACGCCAACTACGACGTCATGAGTGTGGACGTCGTCTGGACCGCAGAGTTCGCGGCGAAGGGCTGGCTGCAGCCCCTCAAGGACAAGATGGCCCTGGACACGAATGGCGTCCTCGACGCCGTGGTCGATTCGGCAACCTACAACGGCACGCTCTACGCGGCACCTCAGCACTCCGATGGCGGGATGCTGTACTACCGCAAGGACCTCGTGCCCACCCCGCCGAAGACGTGGGACGAGATGATGAGCATGTGCTCGATCGCCAAGCAGAACAACATGGGCTGCTACGCGGGCCAGCACTCGAAGTACGAGGGCCTCACGGTCAACGCATCCGAGGCCATCAACTCCTTCGGCGGCAAGATCGTGGACGACGCCGGCAAGACGACGGTGAACTCGCCCGAGGCCAAGGAGGGCCTGGGCAAGCTCGCCGAGGCGTACAAGGACGGCAACATCCCGACCGAGGCCATCACGTTCACCGAGGAGGAGGGCCGCAACGCCTTCCAGTCGGGCAAGCTCCTCTTCCACCGCAACTGGCCGTACGTGTACAAGCTGGCCACGACCGAGGGCTCGTCCAAGGTCAAGGACAAGCTCGGCCTCGCTCCGCTTCCGGGCAAGGACGGCCCGGGTGCCTCGTCGCTCGGCGGCCACAACGTTGGCATGAGCGTCTACTCCAAGCACAAGGCCACGGCCCTGGACTTCCTGAAGTTCATCATCAGCGAGGAGACCCAGCGCTGGTACGTGACGCAGGGCTCGCTCGCCCCGGCTCTGGAGAAGCTCTACGACGACCCCGAGCTCGTCAAGAAGCTCCCGTACCTGACGGTCCTCAAGACCTCGATCGAGAACGCCGTGCCGCGTCCGGTGACCCCCTTCTACCCCGGTGTGACGAAGGCCATCCAGGACAACGCCTACGCCGCGATGAAGGGTGAGAAGACCGTGGATGCCGCAGTGTCCGACATGCAGTCGGCCATGGAAGCTGCCGGCGCGAAGTAGGGCCCAGGCCCTCGGGGAGGCGGCCGCGAAAGGCCGCCTCCCCGTCCCGGCCGTCCGGACAGGAGCACACCAAGATGTCAACAGACGTGACGAACACACCGGCCCCGCCCAAGGCCGACCACCATATGCCCGGCCGCGAGAGCGCCGACCGCAAGCAGGTGACCCAGGGCCGCTGGGCCAGCCTCCTGCTGACCCCCTCCCTCGTCCTCCTCGCCATCGTCATCATCTACCCGGTCGTCAACGCGATCATCATGTCCTTCCAGAAGGACTCGGGCCTCGACCCGGCCACGGGCTTCTTCGTCGAGGGCGGACCCGCCGGATTCGACAACTACACCCACTGGCTCCTGCAGCAGTGCAACGGCCAGCCCTGCCCGCCCGGGACCCTCGGCGCCCAGTTCTGGGACTCGTTCGGCGTGACGTTCTTCTTCGCCGCAGTGACCGTGGCCCTCGAGACCGTGCTGGGCTTCTGGATGGCCATCATCATGGCCCGCAGCTTCCGCGGACGCAGCGCCGTGCGCGCCGCCGTGCTGGTCCCGTGGGCCATCCCCACGGCCGTCACCGCCAAGCTGTGGTTCTTCATCTTCGCGTTCGAGGGCATCGCCAACAAGCTCTTCGGAGCGCAGATCCTGTGGACCGGCTCGGAGTGGCCGGCCAAGTGGGCGATCATCATCGCCGACGTCTGGAAGACCACGCCCTTCATGGCGCTGCTCATCCTCGCCGGCCTCCAGCTCATCCCTGACGAGGTCTACGAGGCGGCCAAGGTCGACGGCGCGTCGACGTGGCAGCGCTTCACCCAGATCACCCTCCCGCTCGTCAAGCCTGCCCTCATGGTCGCGATCCTCTTCCGCGTCCTCGACGCCCTGCGCATGTACGACCTCCCGGCCATCATGACCGGCGGTGCGAACGGGACCTCGACCCTGTCCATCCTCGTGGTCCAGCAGATCAGACAAGGGTTCAATACGGCAGCAGCGCTATCGACCATCACCTTCCTCGTGATCTTCATCGTCGCGTTCATCTTCGTCCGATTCCTCGGCGCCAACGCCGTGGCCGCCGCGAGCACCGGGGGGAAGAAGTAGCATGGCAACCGCAACAGCAACCCGCACCCGCTCCGCCGAGGTTCCGACCCGGCCCCGCGCGTTCGACTGGGCGCAGCTGCGCACCTATGTCCAGGCCGCCATCATCCTCGTGTGGTGCCTCCTGCCCGCCTACTGGATGATCGTCACCGCCTTCCGCGACGTGGGGTTCACGTTCGACTCGACGTTCTTCTTCACCCACGTCACGCTGGACAACTTCCGCACCGTGTTCGACACGAGCCTGGGCAACCGGTTCGGCCAGGCGCTCCTGAACAGCCTCTTCGTGGCCGGTGTGACCACGGTGATCGCCCTCGTCGTCGGTGTCTTCGCCGCCTACGCACTCGCCCGACTGAACTTCCGGTTCAAGTTCGCCATCATGGGGTTCATCCTCGGCGCCTCGATGTTCCCGGGCGTCGCGCTCATCACCCCGCTGTTCCAGCTCTTCACGGACATCGGGTGGATGGGCACCTACCAGGCGCTCATCATCCCGAACATCTCGTTCGTGCTCCCGCTGACCGTGTACACCCTCACCTCCTTCTTCCGCGAGATGCCGTGGGAGCTCGAGGAGTCGGCGCGCATCGACGGCTGCACGCAGGGACAGGCCTTCCGCAAGGTGATCCTCCCGCTCGCCGCTCCCGCCACGTTCACGACGGCGATCCTGGCCTTCATCTCGGCGTGGAACGAGTTCCTCATCGCGAGCCAGCTCTCTTCGGACGCGACCAAGACCGTCACGGTTGCGATCGCCTCGTTCGCCGGGTCGCAGCCGATGCAGGAGCCGTACACCGCCGTCATGGCGGCCGGAACCATCGTCACCATCCCGCTTGTGGCGCTCGTGCTCATCTTCCAGCGCAAGATCGTGGCCGGCCTCACCGCCGGTGCCGTCAAGTGAGCTGCCAGCAGGGGAGGGCCGTATGAGCGGGCCGACAGCGCGCGATCCCCTCTCGGTGGGAGGAGCGGCCTACCGCCGCTCCTCCGTCCACCGGCGGGCCGTGGTGGAGCAGTTCGAGATCTTCATGGGCTTCCTTGCCTTCTGGGGCCTGGTCCTGCTCGTGGTGACCGTGTGGCATGAGGTCACGGGCCAGTTCGCCCTCGGATGGGCGCTCGGGCTCCTCGCCGTGGTGCTCTCGATGTGGGGCCTGTGGGCGCTGCGGCGCAAGGTCCTGCGTGGACAGCGCCACGAGGTCCATGACTGACGGGCAGCCCTCGTCGCGAACGGCGGTGGGGGAGCTGTGGGGGTAGGAAGACCATGGTAGGGATCGACGAGGTCGCGGCGGCCGCCGGGGTCTCCACCGCAACCGTGTCCCGCGCGATCAGGGGCCTGCCCCGCGTCTCGCCGACAACCCGGGCGAAGATCCTGGCGACGGCGAAGGAGCTCGGGTACGTCCCGTCGTCGGCCGCCACCCGCCTCGCCACGGGGAAGACGCACACCATCGGCGTGCTAGCCCCGTACGTGGACCGGTGGTTCTTCGGCAAGGCCATCGCAGGGGTGGACGACGAACTTCACGGCAAGGGCTACAACCTCTCCCTCTTCCACCTCGGCGGGCGCACGGAGCCGCGCGAGCGGCTCTTCAGCCGGTCCATGGTGCACAAGCAGATCGACGCGATCCTACTGCTGTGCATGTACCTCCACCCCGAGGAGATCGAGGACCTCCAGGCGATCGAGATGCCGCTCATCGTGATCGGCGGACCGGTGCCCGGGTGCCCCAACGTGGGGATCGACGACTACCGCGCCGCACGCGCGACGACCGAGCACCTCATCGGCCTCGGGCACCGGCACATCGCGCTCCTGCACGGCCAGGACGACTCGGACCTGAACTTCTCCGTCCCCAAGATCCGCGTCGAGGGGTTCCACGACGCCGTGCACGAGGCGGGGCTCGAGCTGGATCCCGACGCGGCGTTCTACGGCAACTTCACCGTGCAGAGCGGGATCGAGGCCATGGCGCGCTTCCTCGAGATGCCCGAGCCCCGGCCCACCGCAATGGTGTGCGCGTCTGACGAGATGGCGCTCGGGGCACTGTTCGAGGCCCGCCGCCGCGGCCTGAACGTTCCCAAGGACCTCTCGATCGTGGGGATCGACGGACACGAGATGGGCGCAGCGGCGGGCCTCACCACGGTGTGGCAGGACCCCATGGCCCAGGCCCGCCGCGGGACCCAGATGCTCCTCGCCGAGCTCGCGGGGGAGGCAGGCGCCGTGCACAGCGAGATCGCCGAGCAGCGCCTCGTGGTCCGCGAGACCACGGGGCCCCCGAGGGCCTGAGGCCGGTCCGGAGGTTCGGGGCCGCGGCCGTGATCCAACTCGCACCGTGTGCATTGCCGGCTGCGGGGTAATCGTCATGAGTCCGTTGCTTGATTCGAGTGACGATCCGAAAGGAAAGACCATGAGTGAATCCCTGACCGGAGGCCCGGGAACGCCGGAGCAGCCCCGGACGGCGACGATGAAGGACGAGGCCAGGGGAGTGGCGCACGACGCTGCCTCCTCGGCAGGAGCAGTGGGTGAGACGGCGAAGGAGGGGGCCGTCGATGTAGCCCACGAGGCGAAGTACCAGGTCAAGGACCTCCTCCACCAGAGCCGGCGAGAGCTCATGGACCAGGCATCGCAGCAGCAGACCCGCGCTGCGGAGGGCCTGCGCGCCATCCACCAGGAGCTGGACTCGATGGCATCCCGCAGCGAGGGCCAGGGCGTGGGCACCGACCTCGTCCGCCAGGCCGCGCAGCGCACGGGCGCCCTCGCAGAGTGGCTCGACCAGCGTGACCCCGGCTCGCTGCTCAACGAGGTCACCTCCTTCGCCCGGCGGAAGCCGGGCTTCTTCCTCGCCGCGGCCGCCGGCGCCGGCCTCCTGGCGGGTCGCCTGAGCCGGTCGCTCGCCGCTGGCGGGCCCGACGACGGCCAGGGCGCCATGGCCGCCCGGCCCACCACGCCGCCGTCGTCCGCAGGCGTGTACGGCACGGAGACCGGCGACGCGTACAGCCCCGCGGGCAACTACGGGAGCGGCGACGCCTACCGCACGGCCGGAGTCTACGGGGCAGCCGGCGCGGCAGGGGTCTACGGGACCGACGCCTACGGGACCGGGTCCTACGGCGCGGGCGAGACCCACGGCGCGGGCGCATCCACCCCCGGGACCGGCGCCTACTCGACGGAGACTGGCGCGTACGCGGGTGCAGGAGTGGACTCGGGCACCGACCCGCAGGACCCGCTCTACGCGGCGGAGGCCGCCGGCACCACCGCGAACGTGGACTACTCGGGCTACAGCGGCACACCGACGGGCGCGAGCGCCGCGGAGCAGTTCGGCACCGAGGCCGGCGCGGGCGTCGCCTCCGGCGGCGGGCTCGGAACCGGCGCGGGCGCGGGGGCGAATCCCGCGGCCTCGGACAGCGACGACTTCGCGTACGGCCAGGACCGGACCCAGGGTGAGGACACCGCGCTCGGCGACGAACTGCTGGGACAGGACACGCAGGGCGAGGATCCGCTGTCCGATGACTGGCGCCGCGGGGAGCGGGGGGGCCTCTGATGAGCC
Organism: Sinomonas halotolerans; assembly: GCF_039615075.1. Lineage (NCBI taxonomy): Bacteria > Bacillati > Actinomycetota > Actinomycetes > Micrococcales > Micrococcaceae > Sinomonas > Sinomonas halotolerans. The sequence continues at coordinate 182,274 of NZ_JBDFRB010000003.1, forward strand.
AGACACGCGGATACGGGGCGCCTGAGCCGCCTCCGGGAGCGCCGGGCTACGCGCCCGGGACCGCCGGCGGGGTCCCGCCGGCGGAGCAGAAGGCCGCCACGTCGTCGCTCGGCGACCTCGTCGGGGACGTCGCGGCGGACCTCTCCACCCTCATGCGCCAGGAGCTCGAGCTCGCCAAGGCGGAGCTGCGCGAGAGCGCGACCCGCGCGGGCAAGGGCGCCGGGATGTACGGAGGGGCGGGTGTCGCAGGGCACTTCGTCCTCCTCTTCCTCTCCCTGGCCCTGTGGTGGGCGCTCGGGAACTACGTGGTGGGCCTGGGCTGGTCCGCCGTCATCGTCGCCGTCCTCTGGGGGATCGTGGCGGCGGTGCTGGCCGCACGGGCCAAGAAGGAGATGCAAGCAGTCAAGGGCCTCCCGCGCACTGCGGAGACGGTCAAGAGGATCCCCGAATCCCTCAAGCCGAGTGAGGAGCCACGATGAGCCAGAATCCTGATGCCATCCGAGCCGACATCGAGCAGACGCGCGAGAGGCTGGGGTATGACGTGGACGCGGTGGCGGACAAGGTCAGCCCTTCCCATATCGCGCACCGGAAGTCCGAGCAGATCAAGGGAGCGGTGTCCGACATGAAGGACAGGATCATGGGGACCGCTGACGACGCGGCCTCGTCCGCCCGCCACGCCGTCCACGGCGCGGGAGACACGATGGGCCGGGCCGGGGACGCGGTGGGCCGGGCGGAGCGCACGGCCGTCCGCAAGACGCAGGGCAACCCGCTCGCGGCCGGCCTGATCGCCTTCGGCGCCGGCGCGCTCGTGGCCTCGCTCTTCCCGCCGAGCGAGAAGGAGCAGGAGCTCGCTCAGACGGTCAAGGAGAAGGCCCAGCCGCTCGCCCACGAGCTGTCGGAGGCCGCCTCGGAGGCCGCGTCCCACCTCAGGGAGCCGGCGCGGGAGGCCGTGGAGTCCGTCAAGGAGACCGCGACCACCGCGACGGAGAGCGTCAAGGACGAGGCCCGTTACCAGGGCAGCTCCGTGCAGGACCGGGTCCAGGAGGCCCAGCAGCACGTCCGCAGGGACTGACGTTCGACAGGACTGAGGCCCTGGCCCGACCCGCCTGACCGGCGTGACCGGTACGGCCTGTCTGGCCGGCGCCACTGGCCCGCGCCCTACGAGGCGCGGGCCAGCTGCCGTATGGGGATCCAACGGGACGCGAGGCGCCGGTAGGCCGCGGCGGCCCCGGTCATGTCCCCTTCCGCGAGGCATTCGATCCCGAGCAGGACGTCGAGCGGCGACTCGTCCGGGTGCACGCGGTCGGCGACCGCGCCGTAGTCCAGCTCGACCGCCGAGTCCGGGTGGAACTCCTCGAGCCATTCCGTGAGCGCGGTGAGCTCGTCCAGCATGTTCATCTCCGGCGCCGCCAAGGCCAGGTTGGCGACGGCGAAGCGGGCGCGGCTGATGGCCTTGGACCATGAGGTCGTGATGCGGACGGTCCGGATCCGGCCGTCCTGCTCGACCACCTCGGTGGGGTCCTGCTGGTGGAACAGCACGAACCAGCTGAAGGGGATCCCCCACAGGGACTCCCGCGTGTTCACGCGCGGGCTCGCGGCCTCCGCTGCGATCTGGTCCACGCGCTCCTGGTGCCGGTTGCGCGCCGCCTCCGGGAGCAGCACGTTGGCGAGCTGGGCCGGGGCGGTGGTGAGGACGGACTCTGCCGCGAGACCGGAGCGGAGCACGAGCTGCGAGGGGCAGTACAGCTTGCGGCCGTCCACGGTGAGCGTGCGGGTGAACTCCGCCGCACTGTCCGGGAACGGGTCGCCCGCGGAGCCGATGATGCGGCCCATGGCCGCATCCGCCTCGGCCTGGTCGAGCTCGACCCGGCCGGCCGCGTGCTCGCCGAGGCTGCGCTCGATCCGGGAGCGCTCGGCGGCGTTGAAGGCCTCGAGCGGCTCGTAGACGCGCAGCTGCGAGGCGAGCGGGAGCCCCGCGTGACTGCGCGCGCCGCTCATGGGCGGCTCCGTGCGCGGAGGCCCCGCGCGTTCACTCGTCCTCCGAGAGCTCGACGACGACGGGCGCGTGGTCGCTCGCGCCCTTCCCCTTGCGCTCCTCCCGGTCGATGTGCGCATTCACGACCCGGGCGGCGAGGGCTGGGGAGGCGAGGACGAAGTCGATTCGCATGCCCTCCCTGCGGGGGAAGCGGAGCTGCGTGTAGTCCCAGTAGGTGTAGACGCCGGGGCCGGGGGTGTGGCGGCGCACCACGTCCTCGAAGCCTGTGGCCTCGAAGGCCCGGAACGCGTCCCGCTCGGGCTCGCTCACGTGGGTGAGGCCGGCGGTGCGGAAGTAGTCGATGTCCCAGACGTCCTCGTCCTGCGGGGCGATGTTCCAGTCGCCCATGAGCGCGATCTGCGCCTGGGGGTCCTGCGAGATCCACTCGGCGGCGTGGCCGTTGAGGACCTTGAGCCAGTCGAGCTTGTAGGGCATGTGCTCGTCGTCGAGCGAGCGGCCGTTGGGGACGTAGAGGCTCCACACCCGGACCCCGTTGCAGGTGGCCCCGATGGCGCGCGCCTCCTGGACCGGGTCCTTGCCGCCCTTGCCGAAGGCGGGCTGGTCCGGGAACGTGCGCTCGACGTCCGTGAGCCCCACACGGGAGGCGATCGCCACGCCGTTCCACTGGCTCAGCCCGAAGTGCGCCACCTCGTACCCGTTGCGCTCGAAGAGCTCCCAGGGGAAGTTCTCGTCCTTGCACTTGGTCTCCTGGATGGCCACGACGTCCACGTCGCTGCGCAGCAGCCATCCCTCCACACGGTCGGCGCGGGCGCGGAGGGAGTTCACGTTCCAGGTAGCGATCTTCACGCGCCCACGCTATCAACATCGACGCTGACGCGGGCAGGGCCGCCCCCCACTGCCTCAACGCCGTTGGGGCATGCCTAGCGGCTCCACTCCTCGGGCCCCTCGTGCCACCACGTGTCGAAGATGGTCACCGGCACAGTGCGCTTGTGGCGGGTGAGGAGGTAGCGCTTCTCGATCGACTCGGCTGCGGCCTCGGGAACGTCCCGGCCTTCGAGGTAGTCGTCGATCTGCTCGTAGGTGATGCCGAGCTCGTGCTCGTCGTGCCGGCCGGGCTCCAGGTCCAGGAGGTCCGCGGTGGGGATCTTCTGCCAGATCCGGTCAGGAGCGCCGAGATGCTGGAGGAGCTGGCGGTTCTGGCGCTTGTCGAGCCCGAAGAGGGGCAGGATGTCCGCGCCGCCGTCGCCGTACTTCGTGAAGAAGCCGGTGACGGACTCGGCGCCGTGGTCGGTGCCGATGACCAGGAGCTGCCGCTCCCCGGCGACCATGTACTGGGCGGTCATGCGTGCGCGGGCCTTGGTGTTCCCGCGTGTGAAGTCGCTGAGCTCGGTACCCGGAGTCTGCTCGTACGCCTGCTCGAAGCCGGCCACGGCCTCCTTGATGTTGAAGGTCCACTCGGTCTTCGCCGCCACGAAGTCGAGAGCCGCCTGTGCGTCCTCCTCGTCGTGCTGGTTGCCATGCGGAAGCCGCACGGCCACGAAGTCCGCCTCGATGCCCTCCTCGGCGAGCGACTCGACCGCGAGCTGGGCGAGCCTCCCCGCGAGGGACGAGTCGAGGCCTCCCGAGATGCCGAGGACGAAGCCCTTCGCGTGCGTCGCCTTGAGATAGTCCTTGAGGAATCCGACGCGCGCAGCCACCTCGGCAGCGGGGTCGATCTCGGGCTTGACGCCCATCTCCTCGATGATCTTCGCCTGGAGTTCGCGCATGGGGTCAGCGTAGTACAGGTGCCGTGGCGGAGGGCTGCGTGACCCTCGCCGGCGATGGCATGCCGTGGCAATCGGTTGCTAGCGCGAGACGCGCGTCACTAGCGTGGGACGCATGCCCAGTGACGCGCACCGAAGCCTGCCCCTCCGCGCCGCCGTGGTGGGCTGCGGGGACATCTCCGCCCAGCATGCCGAGGCCATCGCGGCGGTGCCCGAGGCGGTCCTCGCCGCCGTCGTCGACACCGACGGCGCACGGCGGGAGGCGGCCCGGAGGCGCTATGGCGTGCCCGGCTACGCCAGCCTCGGCGACCTGCTCGCGGCCGGGGGCATCGACGTCGTGCACCTGTGCACTCCGCACAGCGAGCACGCCGGTCAGGCGGTCGCGGCGCTCGCGGCGGGCGTGCACGTCCTGACGGAGAAGCCGCTCGCGCACACGCTCGAGGGGGCCGAGGCGGTCGTTGCCGCGGCGCGCGCAGTCCGCGGCCGCGCGTCCCTCGGCGTGTGCTTCCAGAACCGCTACAACGCGCCTGTCCGAGCGCTCGCGGAGGTCCTCGCCTCCGGCGCCGCCGGGCGGATCCTGGGCGCGCATGCCACCGTGTTCTGGCACCGCGGCCCCGAGTACTACGCGGCGCGACCATGGCGCGGCACGTGGGCGGGCAGCGGCGGCGGCCTCCTCATGAACCAGGCGATCCACACCCTCGACCTCCTCCAGTGGCTCCTCGGGCCGGCACGGGTCGTGGCGGGGTCGGCGTCAAACCTCTCGCTCGGCGGGGTGATCGAGGTGGAGGACACCGCGCAGATCCTCCTCGAGCACGCCGCGGACGGCATGCCGCAGGCCGGCATGGCGCACGACGGCGTGGGGCGGGCTCCCGGGCCGGGCCGCGCCCCGGGCGCGGGACAGCCCGTGCGGTCCGTCTTCTTCGCCACCAATGCCAACGGCGTCAATGCGCCGGTGGCGATCGAGATCGAGACCGAGGAGGCCAGGCTCAGCCTGTGCGGTGACCTGACCGTGCGCTGGGCGGACGGCCGGATCGAGACGGTGGAGGAGGCGGGAGCCCTGCCGGGCGGGAGGAGTTACTGGGGTGCTTCGCACCGGCTCCTCATCGCCGATTTCTACCGCTCGGTGGCGGCCGGGGTGCCCTTCTGGATCGACGCGGAGGCCGCGGCGCCGTCGCTGCGGCTGATCAAGGACCTGTACGCGCGCTCCTACGCGCTGGGCCCGTGGGCGAGTCCGGTCGCCTAGAGAGGCTGTGCCTCCGTGCTGGATGTGACTCCGGCAACTTTTGGCAAACGGTTGTCTACCATCCGGCCACGTCCGTAGCGTGATCTGCAGACCGGTTGTGATGGGTCTCACACGCGAGTGGGACGCACCGGGAACGCACCCCTCCAGAGGAGCTGACAATGAAGTTACGCCTGAGCGCCGCGGCCGTCCTGGCCGCCGCATCACTCACCCTCGCCGCCTGCGGCGGCGGTTCCAGCGCGACCGGTGGCCAAGGCGGCGCGCCCGCCCTGACCCTGGGCACGCTCGTGGACCTGCGCTCGTGGGACCCATCCCAGGCCCACGTGGGCCACGTCCTGCAGCCTTACCAGCTCGCCTACGATTCGCTGCTTCTCCGCGAGCCGGACGGCACGCTGAGCCCCATGCTGGCGACCGAATGGGAGTACAACGCGGACAACACGGTCCTCACCATGGACCTCCGCACGGACGTCACCTTCAGCGACGGCGCGAAGTTCGACGCCGCGGCCGCTAAGGCCAACCTGGATGGTTTCAAGAAGGCGAACGGGCCGCAGATGCAGCAGCTCGCCGCCGTCAAGGAGGTCAAGGCGGTCGATGAGGACACCATCGAGCTGAGCCTGTCGAAGCCGGACCCCTCGCTCGAGTTCTACCTGAGCCAGGCGGCTGGCCTCATGGCCAGCCCGAAGGCGATCGGCAGCGAGGGCATCAAGACGAACCCCGTGGGCAGCGGGCCCTACGTCATGGACAAGGCCGCCACCGTAGCCGGTTCGCAGTACGTGTTCACGGCACGTGAGGGCTACTGGAACAAGGACCTCCAGAAGTTCTCGAAGGTCACCCTCAAGTACCTCCAGGACCCCACGGCTCGCGTCAACGCCATCGTGTCCGGGCAGGTGGACGCCACGCTCCTCGACCCGAAGACGGGCAAGCAGGCGGACGGCGCCGGCCTCCAGCTCGTGACCAACCAGGTGGACTGGTCGGGGCTCCTGCTCCTCGACCGCAACGGCGAGGTGAACAAGCCGCTCGGCGACGTCCGCGTCCGTCAGGCCATCAACTACGCGCTCGACCGCAAGACGCTCCTCGAGCAGATCAACTTCGGCCAGGGCACTCCCACGAGCCAGGTCTTCGGCAAGGACTCCGGTGCCTGGGCCGAGTCCCTCGAGGACGCCTACCCGTACAACCCGGAGAAGGCCAAGGCGCTGCTCAAGGAGGCCGGGCACGCGGATGACGTGGTCATCGAGGTCCCGACCCTGCCCGGCAGCGAGGCCATGCTCGCCGCGATCAAGCAGCAGCTCGGCGAAGTCGGCATCACGTTCAACCCGGGCGCCGCGCTCACGTCGACCTACACCTCGGACATCGCCGCCAAGAAGTTCACCGCACTCTTCTTCAACCTGTTCCAGGGCGAGCCGTGGGTCGCGATCAACCAGATGGTCTCCACCAAGGCCCTCTACAACCCGTTCAAGACCACCACGCCCGAGCTGCAGGCCAAGATCGACGCCGTCGAGGTCGCGGGCAAGGACGCCGGCAAGGCGGCCCAGGAGGTCAACCAGTACGTCACCGAGAACGCGTGGTTCGCACCGCTCTTCCGGGTCAACCAGATGTACTACGTCAACCCCAAGAAGGTCACGGTCACGCCGCAGGTCCAGCAGGCGGTCCCGTCGATCTACAACTACGCGCCGGCCAAGTAGCCGCGACGGTGGCGCCCGGGCCCTAGGCTCCGGGCGCCACCGGCTACCCCGCCCACACCCCGGAGCCAGCCATGATCCCGTTCATCCTCAAGCGGCTCGGCAGCGGACTCGTCGTCCTGCTGACCGTCTCCGTCCTCACCTTCGTGCTGCTGTACATGTCCAGCGGCAGCATCGCCCGCAACATCGTCGGCGACCAGGCCACGCCCGAGCAGGTCGCCGCCAAGGAGGCCGAGCTCGGCCTCGACCAGCCCCTCGCCGTGCGCTACCTCTCGTGGATCGGCAATGCCCTCCAAGGAGACCTGGGGACCAGCTGGTTCACGTCCGAGCCCGTCGCCCATGCGATCGGGAACCGACTCCCCATCACCATGACGATGGTCTTCGTCGCGATGGGCTTCATCGCGGTCATCGCGGCGCTCATCGGGGTTGCGGCCGCGGTGCGGCGCGGCTGGGTGGACCGCATGGTCCAGGTCGGGGCCGTCGTCGGCGACGCCATCCCGGGGTTCGTGATCGGAATCGTCCTCGTGACGTTCTTCGCCATCCAGCTGAAGGCCTTCCCCGCGACGAGCACGATCGTCCCGGGCGCCGGGCCGGAGGCGTGGGTGCTCTCGCTCACGCTGCCGGTCCTGGCCCTCGTGCTCAACGGCGTCACGGGCGGGGCACAGCAGATCCGCTCCGCCGTCATCAAGCAGCTCGAGCGGGACTACGTCCGCACGCTTCGCTCGCGCGGGATCGGCGAGAACGAGATCCTCTTCAAGCACGTGCTCCGCAGCGCGGCTCCCGCCGGCCTCACGGTGCTGAGCCTGCAGCTCATCGGCATGCTCGGCGGCGTCCTCATCATCGAGACGATCTTCGCCCTCCCGGGCCTCGGCCCCATGGCCGTATCCTCGACGAGCCTCGGCGACCTCCCCGTCGTCATGGGCGTCGTCATGTACACGGTCGTCGTCGTGATCATCGTGAACCTGATCGTCGACCTCCTCAACGGCTGGCTCAACCCCAAGGTGCGTGTCTCATGACCACCCTCGCGTCCACCCGTCCGGGCCCTGCCGGACCTGACCCCGACACTGGACAGGCCGGGACGGTCGTCCGCTCGAGCGCCTTCCTGCGCCTGCTCAGGAACCCGCTCGGCATCGCGGCGATCGCGGTCCTCGGCGCCATGGTGGTTCTTGCCGTGTTCGCCCCGGTGATCGCGCCGTTCGACCAGAACTACGCGAACATCGCCAAGACCCTCGCGGCGCCCGACGTCGTCAACCTCCTGGGCACGGACTCCGCCGGCCGGGACATCTTCAGCCGGATCGCCTTCGGCGCCCAGCTGACCCTGGCCTCCGCGCTCCTGTGCGCCGCGGTGGCGATCGCGATCGGCCTGCCCACAGGCCTCATCGCCGGCTACTACGGCGGCTTCTTCGACAGCGCGAGCAACTGGGTCGTCTCGATCCTCATGAGCCTCCCGGGCCTGATCGTGCTCCTCACGATCCGGGCCGCCTTCGGCCCCAGCGTGTGGACCGCGATGATCGCCTTCGGCATCCTCATCAGCCCGAGCTACTTCCGGCTCACGCGCTCCGCCGTCCAGTCCGTGCGGAACGAGCTCTACGTCGACGCCGCACGGGTGGCCGGGCTGAGCGACGCGAGCATCATCGGTCGACACGTCTTCTCCGTGGTCCGCGCCCCGATCATCATCCAGACCGCTGCCGTGTGCGGGATCGCCATCGCCATCCAGTCCGGCCTCGAATTCCTGGGCCTCGGCGACCCGTCCCAGGCCACGTGGGGCGTGATGCTCAACGACGGCTTCAAGAACGTCTACCTCGCCCCGACCGTGCTCCTCTGGCCCGCCCTCGCTATGGGCCTCACGATCGGCGCACTCGTGCTCCTCGGCAACGCCGTCCGGGACGCGCTCGAGGACACGGACCGGGTGCGCGGACGCAGGTCGGGAGCGACGACCGCGGCCACGACCGCAGCGCTCGGTTCCGCGACGAGCGCCGCGATGGGGTCGACGTCGGGCGCTGACACAGCGCCGCACCACGCCAAGGCACGGCCCGTCGCGAAAGCGGCCGTGCCACCGGTCGAGGACGGGACCGAGCACCACCTGGTCAAGGTGACCCACCTCGGCATCGGCTATCCGCAGGCGGACGGCAGCATCAAGAAGGTCGTCGACGACGTCTCGTTCCACGTGGACCGCGGCGAGGTGGTCGGGATCGTCGGCGAGTCCGGCTCGGGCAAGTCGCAGACGGCGTTCTCGATCCTCGGACTCCTGCCGGACAACGCGCGCGTCGTCGCCGGGACCGTCCAGTTCGACGGGAAGTACACCGTGGCCCCCGCGGACGACCGTGTGGACGAGGGCAGGCTGCGGCCCCTGCGCGGGAAGCGGATCGCGTACATCCCGCAGGAGCCCATGAGCAACCTCGACCCGGCGTTCACGATCGGGTACCAGCTCGTGACGCCCATGGTCCGCGTCCTCGGCATCACGAAGGCCGAGGCGAAGGCCCGCGCGCTCAAGCTACTGGCCGACGTCGGCATCCCGCACCCCGAGCGGACGTTCGCTGCCTACCCGCACGAGGTCTCGGGTGGCATGGCCCAGCGCGTCCTCATTGCCGGCGCCATGAGCTGCGAGCCGGACCTCATCATCGCCGACGAGCCCACGACGGCGCTCGACGTCACCGTGCAGGCAGAGGTCCTCGACCTCCTGCGCGACCTCCAGTCCCGGCTCGGGATGGGGATGATCCTCGTGACCCACAACTTCGGCGTCGTCGCCGACCTGTGCGACCGCGTCGTCGTCATGCAGAACGGCCGCCTCGTCGAGGAAGGACCCGTCCGGGACATCCTCCGCTCCCCGCGGGAGGGCTACACGCAGATGCTGCTCGCCTCGATGCTCGAGGGCAAGGAACCCATGACCACGCTGGGCGCGCAGAGCTCCCAGAAGCGTGCAGAGAAGGAGGCCGTGCGATGAGCAGCGCAATGAGCAGGAAGCTCCTGACGGTGGCGGACCTCGTCGTCGAGTACCCGGGCAAGGGGTTCCGGGCCAAGCCGTTCCGCGCGCTCAAGGGCGTGGGCGTAGCCATCGAGGCGGGGAAGACCCTGGGCCTCGTGGGCGAGTCGGGCTCCGGCAAGACGACCCTCGGCCGGGCCGTCCTCGGCCTCGCCCCCGTCACGGGGGGCTCGGTCGTCTTCGACGGCCAGGACATCTCCCATGCGTCCCGCGCCGAGCGCCGCCGCCTGTCCCGGGACATCCAGGTGGTGTTCCAGGACCCGTACACGTCTCTCAACCCGGCCATGCAGATCGGGGACATCCTCGCCGAGCCGCTGCGGGTCCAGGGCCGCAGCGAGTCGGAGGCGCGGGGCCGCATTCGCGAGCTCCTCGACGAGGTGCACCTGCCCGCCGACGCGATCCACCGCCTCCCGCGCGAGTTCTCGGGCGGCCAGCGCCAGCGGATCGCGATCGCCCGGGCGCTGGCCCTCTCGCCCAAGCTCATCGTGTGCGACGAGCCGGTCTCGGCGCTCGACCTCTCGACGCAGGCCCGCGTCCTGGACCTCTTCCTCGAGATCCAGCGGGACACGGGCGTGTCCTACCTGTTCGTCTCGCACGACCTCGACGTGGTGCGCCACATCTCGCACCGGGTGGCGGTCATGTACCACGGCGAGATCGTCGAACAGGGCGACGCCGAGCAGGTCACGCGCGCGCCCGAGCACCCCTACACCCAGCGGCTCCTCCTCGCCTCGCCGGTACCCGACCCGGACCGGCAGGCAGAGCGCCGTGCCCAGAGGAAGGCGCTCCTCGCCTCCGGCGTGTGAGACCGACGAGAAACCCACCAGACGGGAGAAGAAGGACGATGGCGAGAATCGGCGTTCAGGCGATGATGCTCAGGGAGGGCTTCGCCCAGGAAGGACCGTTCGAGACCCTGCGCAGGGTGGCGGAGATCGGGTACCGCGCCGTGGAGGTCTCGCAGATCCCCATGGACGAGGCGAACCTTGCGGAGCTGGACCGGGCCCGCGCCGAGCTCGGGATCGAGTTCGCGGCGCTCTCGGTGCAGGTCGACGGCGACCCCGGCCAGACGCCGTACGCCGTCCTGGGCGACTTGGAGCGCACGGTCGAGGACTGCCGGCGCCTCGGCACGAAGATGCTGCGCATCGGCATGCTGCCCATGGGGGAGCTGCGGTCGGAGCGGACGGTTCTGGACTACGCGAAGCGGGCCAACGAGGCCGCCGAGGCCCTCGGCGAGCACGGTATCGAGCTGTACTACCACAACCACCATGTCGAGTTCGCGAAGATGGGCGGAAGGCACGTGCTGGACGTCCTCGCCGAGGCGGCGCCCGCCATGGGCCTCGAGATCGACGTCCACTGGGTGGCCCGCGGCGGGCTCGACCCGGTGCGCACCCTGCAGAAGTACGCGGGCCGCACGGCCATGGTCCACCTCAAGGACTATCGGATCGGCGTGCTCCCCGAGGAGGGCATTGCGGCGTACGAGGCGGGCGACTTCGCGGCCTTCATGGGCCATTTCGCCAGCGTGGTCCAGTTCGCCGAGGTGGGCGAGGGCAACCTCGACTTCGGGGCGATCATCCCGGCGGCGATCGACGCCGGGGCCGAGTACCTCCTGGTCGAGCAGGACCAGCTCTACGGGCGCACCGTGTTCGAGGCGCTGCAGACCTCGCACGACAACCTCGTGGCCCTCGGCTTCGCCGACCTCTTCTGATCCCACACACGAAGGAAGCACACACCATGAGCAGGAAAGTCCGTCTGGGCATCGTCGGCTTCGGCGCCCAGGGCAGCGCGTACGCGAAGTTCATCGCGGAGGGGATGGTGCCGAGCGTCGAACTCGTCGCCGTCGCCGACACCGACCCGTCCAAGAAGGAGAGGATTGCCGAGCTGCACCCGGAGGTCCAGTACTTCGACGACTACCTGACCCTCCTCGAGAGCGGCGCGGTGGAGGCGGTCGTGACGACCGTCCCGCACTATCTCCACCCCGAGATGGGCATCCAGGCCCTCGAGCGCGGCGTCCACGTGCTGCTCGAGAAGCCCGCCGGTGTCTACACGAAGCAGGTCGCGGCGCTGAACGCCTACGCCGCGGCCAGGCCAGAGCTCACGTTCGCGATCATGTTCAACCAGCGCAACAACCCGCTCTACCGCCGCCTCAAGGAGATCGTGGACGCCGGCGAGATCGGCACGATCCGACGCGCCAACTGGATCATCACCACGTGGTGGCGCCCGCAGGGCTACTACAACCAGTCCGAATGGCGCGCCACGTGGGGCGGCGAGGGCGGCGGCGTCCTCGTCAACCAGGCCCCGCACCAGCTCGACCTGTGGCAATGGATCTGCGGCGTGCCGAAGTCCGTCTACGCCAAGGCCGCGTACGGCTTCCGCCGCGACATCGCGGTCGAGGACGAGGTCACCGCCGTCGTGGACTACGGCGACGGCGCGACGGGCGTCTTCGTGACAGCGACGCACGACATCACGGGCACGGACCGCTTCGAGATCCTCGGCGACGCGGGCAAGATCGTCGTCGAGGACTCCAAGACGGCGGTCGTGACCCGCCTCAACCGCCCCGAGCGGGAGATCAGCGAGGGCATGGGCATGGAGGACGTGCGCCGCATGTTCATGGGGGAGTTCGACCCCTCCGAGCTGTACACCCGCGAGACGATCGAGTTCGCCTCGGCGTGGGGCGAGCAGCACTCGGGCGTCCTGGAGAACTTCGCCGCCAACATCCTGGACGGGACGCCGCTCCTCGCTCCCGGCAGCGACGGCATCCAGGGCGTGCGCCTCGCCAACGCCATCCACCTCTCGAGCTGGAAGGGCCACGAGGTGCCCCTCGACTTCGACGAGGACGAGTTCCTGGCCCTTCTCAACGAGCGGATTGCCGCGGAGGGCACGTTCCCGCAGCGCGCCTGACGGCTGGGTCCGGCGGAGGCTCCGCAGATGGCGTCGGCGACGCCGGCTGGGGAGCCTCCGCCGTCTACGGCGCCTTTGCCGACGCCGGTGCGGGACCGGTGGACTCCCTGATCTCGAGGTGCGTGGGCATGACAGCGAGCTTCCGGGGCGTCCCGCCGCGCGTCGGGTCGAGCTGGGCGAGCAGCATCGAGACGGCGGTGCGGCCGGCCTGCTCGATGGGCGAGGCGATCGTGGTGAGGGGCGGATTGCAGAAGTCGGCTCCGAAGATGTCATCGCAGCCTACGATGCTCACGTCCTCCGGGACCCGGACTCCGCGCTCGCGGAGGCGGGCGAGCATGCCGATTGCGATGAGGTCGTTGAAGGCGATGAACGCCGTGGACCCCGTGCGCAGCGCGGCATCCGCGGCGGCAGCGCCCGAGGAGGTCTTGGGCGCGTAGGGCCCGATCCGCGTCGCCTCGATGCCGCGGCGGGCGGCGGCCTCTTCGATGGCCTTCCACCGCCGGTGAGTGGACCACGAGCTCGTAGGCCCGCCCACGTAGGTGACCTTCGTGTGGCCGAGGGAGGCCAGATGCTCGAGGGCCTGGACCATCGCGCCCGGGGTGTCCAGGAGCACGGTGGGGGCATCCGCCGTCGCGCGGTTGATCGTGACCATCGGGTGCCGGGACGCGGCGTCGGCCAGCTGTGCGTCGGTGAGGCGCGACGCGGCGAGGATGATCCCGTCCGAGGTCCGGCGCATCTTCCGCAGCGTCTCGAGCTCGATGTCGGTCGCCTCCTCGGTGTCCACGAGGAGCTGGGTGTAGCCGGCGGCCTTGAGCTGGTCCTGGGTGCCCCGGATGATGTCGAAGTAGAACGGGTTGGTAACGTCCGGGACCAGGACGGCGATGGCGCCTGTCCGCCCTGAGCTCAGGCCCCGTGCCTGCGTGCTGGGCACGTAGTTGAGCTGCGCGGCGATCTTCTCGATCTTCTCCCGGGTGCGCACGTTGACACGCTGCGGGTTGGAGAGTGCCCGCGAGACGGTGGAGGTTGCGACGCCGGCCCTTTCGGCGATGTCGCGGATGGTCGGCATGCGGTCCCGCGCCGTGGCTTCTTCGGTCATGCTCTCCATTGCAGCAGCTCTGGCAACATTTGGCAATCGCTTGCCAGAGCATTCGGCCGATTCCTAGGCTGGCTGTGTCGCGGCCTGAGGTGAGCTGCGTCACGCAGCCTGACCAAGGAGTGGAACGAACATGAGCGCAACGTGGCACCTGTCCGGCTTCGGAGACGAGATCGACGCCGATCCCCGCATCCAGGCGGCGGTCCTCCGGGCGCTCGGCGCCTCCCACATCGAGGTCCGCAGCGCGTGGGGCACCAACATCGTGGATCTGGACGAGGCCCAGCTCGCCGAGCTCAAGGCCGTCCTCGACGGTGCGGGCCTCGGCGTCTCCGCCGTCGCCTCGCCCATCGGCAAGGTGGACATCTCGCTCCCGGTCGAGCACGAGGTCGAGCGCCTGGGACGGGCCCTGCGCGCTGCAGAGGTCCTCGGGGCCCCCTATATCCGCATCTTCTCCTTCTACTACGAGGGCCGTGCTCCCGAGGACGTCCGCGACGCCGTCATCGAGCGCATGACGGCGCTCGCCCGCCGTGCCGAGGGGACCGGCGTCGTGCTCGTGCACGAGAACGAGAAGGACATCTTCGGCGATATCCCTGAGCGCGTGCTCGACCTCGTCGAGACCGTGGACTCCCCGGCGCTCAAGCTCGCGTGGGACCCCGCCAACTTCGTCCAGGTCGGCGTCAAGCCCTTCACCGAGGGATACGAGCTCCTTCGTCCCCACATCGCCTACCTCCAGGTCAAGGATGCGCTCGCGGACACGGGCACGGTCGTGCCGGCCGGCGAGGGCGACGGCGAAGTGCTGGCCACCGTCGAGGCACTGCGGGACAGCGGGTACACGGGCTTCGCATCGCTCGAGCCGCACCTCGCGGACGCCTTCGAACTCGGCGGCTTCAGCGGGCCCGAAGCGTTCGGCGTGGCTGCCCGGGCCTTCGCGAAGGTCCTCGACCGCGCCGGCGTCGAGGCGAACTGACGAGACTGAAGAGAAGAGGGCACCTCCATGACTGACTCGATCGCGGCACACCCGGACCGCCTCCTCCCGGCCGATCCCGGCACCCGCCGGATAGCGCGGGAGCTCCTCGCCGAGGTCGAGGGCCTGCCGATCCTCTCCCCGCACGGGCACGTGCCGGCCGACTGGATCGCGGAGGACACCCCCTTCCCGGATCCCACCGCGCTCCTCGTGAGCCCGGACCACTATGTGACGCGCCTCGTCCATGCCTCGGGCCGCTCCCTCGCCGAGCTGCGGGTGGGCGGGACGGACGACGTCGACTCCCGCACTGCGTGGCGCACGTTCGCCGAGGCGTGGCCGCTCTTCGACGGCACGGCGTCCGGGTACTGGCTGCGGAGCGAGTTCGAGCATGTCTTCGGGCTGCCCTCCGCCGTGGTCGACCGGCTCCAGGACCACGCGGACGCCTCCTATGACGCGATCGCGGCGAAGCTCGCGGAACCCGGCTTCCGCCCGCGCCAGCTCTTCCGGGACTTCGGGATCGAGGTGCTCGCCACGACCGACGACCCGCTCGACTCCCTCGAGCCGCACGCGCTCATCGCGAAGGACGAGTCGTTCCCCGGCCGCGTCCTGCCTACGTTCCGCCCGGACGCCTACCTCAACGTCGCCCACCCCGCGTGGGCGCAGAACGTGGACCGGCTCACCGCAGAGGCCGCGGACGGCGCGGCGGGCTACACCGGCTACCTCCGCGCCCTCGAGAACCGCCGCCGCCACTTCATCGAGCACGGCGCCGTCTCCGCGGACCACGGGGTGCGGACCCCGCTCACGCTCAAGCTGGGCCGCGCGGAGGCCGAGGCGCTGTTCGAGAAGGCACGCCGCGGGGAGGCGACCGCCAAGGACCGGGACGTGTTCGAGGCCCACATGATGTACGAGATGGCGCGCATGAGCGTCGAGGACGGCCTCGTGATGACGGTCCACCCGGGCTCCTCGCGCAACCACCACGGGCCGACGTTCGAGAGGTTCGGCGCGGACACGGGCCACGACATCCCGTTCGGGATCGGCTACACGGAGGCCGTCAAGCCGCTCCTGCAGGACTTCGGCACCGCCGAGGGCTTCCATCTGGTGCTCTTCACGCTGGACGAGACGGTGTTCAGCCGGGAGCTCGCCCCGCTGGCCGGCTTCTACCCGTCCGTGTACCTCGGCGCGCCCTGGTGGTTCCTCGACGCGCCGGACGCGATGCTGCGGTTCCGCTCGGCCGTGACCGAGACGGCCGGCTTCTCGCGCTCCTCCGGGTTCATCGACGACACGCGCGCGTTCTGCTCGATCCCGGCCCGCCACGACACCGCGCGCCGGGTGGAGGCCTCGTTCCTCGCGCGCCTCGTCGCGGAGCACCGCATCACCGAGGCCCGCGCGCACGAGATCATCGTGGACCTCATCGACGCCGCCCCGCGGCGCGTCTTCAAGCTCTGACCCCCGCGTTCCCTGCCCAACGCCTCTTCTCGACCTGAAGGATTCCACCGTGACCGCAGCAGCGACCACCGCCCTCCCGCTCCTGGGCCGCGGCGACGTACCGGCCCCGCCGGTGCGCATCGTGCACCTGGGGCTCGGCGCCTTCCACCGCTCCCACCAGGCCTGGTTCACGGCGCACGCCCCGGACGCCGCCGAGTGGGGCATCGCCTCCTTCACCGGCCGGCGCCCCGACGCCGCCCTCACCCTCGCAGCGCAGGAGGGCGTCTACACGCTGGTCGAGCGGGGCCCGGACGGCGACCGCTTCGAGGTGGTCCGCTCCATCGCCGAGGCGGTGGACGGGGCGGACACGGCGCGGCTCGAGGAGCTCCTCGCCGCGCCGGGCACGGCGATCGTGACGCTCACGGTCACCGAGGCGGTCTACGAGAAGGACGACGACGACTCGCCCCTCGCGCGCCTGTGCCGCGGCCTCGCGCGGCGCCGGGCAGAGGGAGGGGGGCCCCTCGCCGTGGTGAGCTGCGACAACGTCGCGGACAACGGCGCCGTGGCGCGTGACGCCGTCGTGCGCCTTGCGGAGCGCCTCGACGCCGACGGTGCCTCCGGTGCGGCCGCCGGCGAGCCGGGTCTGGCGGAATGGGTGCGGGAGAACGTGAGCTTCGTGGGCACCTCGGTGGACCGCATCACGCCGCGCACCACGGACGACGACGTGGCGGAGGTCGCGGCGAAGTGCGGCTACCGCGACGCCGCGCCTGTGGTGGCGGAGCCGTTCGCGAACTGGATCCTCGCGGGGGAATTCCCGGCCGGCCGGCCGCGCTGGGAGGACGCGGGCGCGCAGTTCGTGGAGGAGATCGAGCCGTTCGAGAACCGGAAGCTGTGGCTGCTCAACGGCGCGCACTCGCTCCTGGCCTACGCCGGCCAGCTGCGCGGGCACGCAACGGTCGCCGAGGCGCTCGCGGATCCCGAGTGCCGCAGCGCGGTCGAGGCGTTCTGGGACGAGGCTGCCCGGCACCTCACGCTGCCTGAGCTCGACGTCTCCGCGTACCGGGCGGCGCTCCTCGAGCGGTTCGCCAACCCCCGGATCGCCCACTACTTGGCGCAGATCGCGGCGGACGGGACCACGAAGCTGCGGATGCGCGCCGTGCCGGTACTCGCCGCCGAGCGCGCCGCCGGGCGTGCAGGCGTCGCCGCGGCGCGCATGATCGCGGCGTGGATGGACTTCGTCTCCGTGGCCGCGGGGTCCGGCCGAGCCTTCCAGGACCCGCTCCGGGAGAAGGTGCTCGCGGCGGTGGAGCTCGAGGGCCGGGAGCGCACCCGCGCCCTCCTCGCCCTCGTGTCGCCGGAGCTCGCGGGGGAGGAGTCAGTGGTCGAGCGGGTCGATGCCCTGCGCGGCTCAGTGGCCGCCCCATAAACCCCGCAGCACTGATGGCAACTTATGGCAAGCGGTTGCCATCGCCGAGCCGCCGCTCGTAGTCTTGAGGCAATCTCCCGATGCAGTGAAAGGACGCGACGATGAAGATCGTCTCCGCTGAAGTCTTCGTGACGAGCCCCACCCGCAACTTCGTGACGCTCAGGCTCACCACGGAGGACGGCATCACCGGCATCGGTGACGCGACCCTCAACGGCCGCGAGCTCGCCGTCGCCGCCTACCTCCAGGAGCATGTCGCCCAGCTCCTCGTGGGCCGTGACGCCCACCGCATCGAGGACACGTGGCAGTTCCTCTACCGCTCCTCCTACTGGCGCCGCGGCCCGGTCACCATGGCCGCCATCGCTGCCGTGGACATGGCGCTGTGGGACATCAAGGGCAAGGCCGCCGGCATGCCGGTCTACCAGCTCCTGGGCGGCGCGTCGCGCAACGGCCTGCGCGCGTACGGCCACGCGTCCGGCACGGACATCCCGCAGCTCTTCGACTCGATCCGCGAGCACCTCGAGCTCGGGTACAAGTCCATCCGGGTCCAGACCGCCATCCCGGGCATCAAGGCCGTCTACGGCGTGGCCGCACAGGCCCAGGCCTCGGGCGAGCGCTACGACTACGAGCCGGCCGGCCGCGGCGCCTACCCGCTCGAGGAGGACTGGGACACCCGCGCCTACATGCGCCACCTCCCGACCGTCTTCGAGGCCGTCCGCAACGAGTTCGGCCCCGAGATCCCCCTGCTCCACGACGGCCACCACCGCATGACTCCCATGCAGGCCGCCAAGCTCGGCAAGGCGCTCGAGCCCTACGACCTCTTCTGGCTCGAGGACTGCACGCCCGCCGAGAACCAGGAGGCGCTGCGCCTGGTCCGCCAGCACACCACCACCCCGCTCGCGATCGGCGAGGTCTTCAACACCGTGTGGGACTTCCAGACGATCATCCGGGAACAGCTCATCGACTACGTCCGCGCGGCATCGACGCACTTCGGCGGCATCTCGCCCCTGAAGAAGGTCATGGACTACGCGGCCCAGTACCAGATCAAGTCCGGCTTCCACGGCCCCACGGACATCTCCCCGGTGGGCTTCGCCGCCCAGCTGCACGTGGGCCTTGCGATCCACAACTACGGGATCCAGGAGTACATGCAGCACTCCGACAAGACCAACACGGTCTTCGAGCAGTCCATGACCTTCGTGGACGGCTACCTGCACCCGGGCGACAAGCCGGGCCTCGGCGTCGAGTTCAACGAGGAGGCTGCCAACTCCTTCCCCTACCAGCAGGCCTACCTCCCGTACAACCGCCTCATCGACGGCACCGTCCACGACTGGTGAGCACCGTGTCCAGCCTCGCGGGCCAGCGCGCGCCGGCTCCCCGCACCGGGCCGTTCCACGTCATCGCGATGGGCGTCTCGGGCTCGGGCAAGAGCACGGTCGGCGCCCTGCTGGCCCGCGAGCTCCGCGGGGCGTTCCTGGACGGGGACGACCTGCACCCCGCCGCGAATGTCGCCAAGATGGCCTCGGGCGTCCCGCTGGACGACGCCGACCGCGAACCGTGGCTGCGAGAGATCGGGCAGCGCATGGCTGCGGCCGAGGGGACCATGGTGATCGGCTGCAGCGCCCTCAAGCGCAAGTACCGGGACATGATCCGCGAGGCCGCGCCGGACGCGGTGTTCGTCCACATGCGCGGCTCGCGCGAGCTGCTCGCCGCGCGCCTGGCCGTGCGGCCAGGGCACTTCATGCCCGCCCTGCTCCTCGACTCGCAGCTCGCGACGCTCGAGGAGCTCGAGCCTGACGAGGCCGGCTGCGCCTTCGACATCTCGGAGCCGCCGGCGGCAATCGCGCAGGCAGCGGCCCGCTGGCTCCAGGCCTGAAGTCCGGGCCCCACGGGATCTGCCCCCCAACAGGTGATGGAACCGTGCTTGGCAACCTATGGCAAGCGATTGCCGCAACGTTGCAGCCATGACTACCCTGAATCAACAGCAACAACAGCTCGAACGCCCAAGGACGTGCACGACATGCTCAAGCCCCAGAACGGCCCCACCCGCGAACTCGTGAACCTCGACGGGCTCTACGCCTTCAAGGTCGACTCCGCGAACTCGGGCCTGGCCGAGGGCTGGCAGAATGCGCGCCTCGAGACCTCCCTCGAGATGGGCGTCCCCGCGAGCTACAACGACGTGTTCGCCGACCAGGAGATCCGCGACCACGTGGGCTGGGTCTGGTACCAGAGGGAGGTCCGCGTCCCCCGCGGCTGGGCTGGGGAGCGCATCCACGTCCGCCTCGACTCCGCGACCCACGCGGGCAGGGTCTTCGTGGACGGGGCCCTCGTGGCAGAGCACCTCGGCGGCTACATGCCTTTCGGCGCGGACATCACCGAGCACGTGACGGCCGGCGGCACGTTCCGCCTCACCATCGCCGTCAGCAACGAGCTCACGCAGGCCACCATCCCGCCCGGCTCCATCACGGTGGGCGCTGACGGCCGCCGCCAGCAGAAGTACATGCACGACTTCTACAACTACGCGGGCCTGCACCGCAGCGTCTGGCTCTACAGCACCCCGGCGGTCCGGGTCGAGGACATCACCGTGGTGACCGGCTTCGAGGGCACCCCGGGGGAACTCACCGGCACCGTGGAGTACCGCATCGCAGTGGCGGGCGACGCCGGTGCTGACGCGGCCGTGCGTGTCCGGATCCTCGACGCGGATGGCGCCGAGGTGACCACGGCGCACGGCGTCGAGGGCACCGCGGCGATCCCCGGCGTCGTGCTCTGGCAGCCGGGCCGCGCCTACCTGTACGCCCTCGTCGCGGAGGTGCTGGACGCCGACGGCGCGGTGGTGGACTCCTACTCGCAGCCGTTCGGCGTGCGCACGGTCGAGGTGCGCGGCACCGAGTTCCTCATCAACGGCGAGCCGTTCTACTTCACGGGCTTCGGCATGCACGAGGACCACACCACGATCGGCAAGGGCCACTCGGACGCCCACATGGTCAACGACTTCTCGCTCCTGGACTGGATCGGCGCCAACTCGTTCCGGACCGCCCACTACCCGTACGCCGAGGAGGTCATGGACTTCGCGGACCGGCACGGCATCGTGGTGATCGACGAGACGGCGGCGGTGGGCCTCAACGCGGACTTCGCGGGCTTCTTCGGCACCACGCCCATGGCGACCTACGGCGAGATGGTCACCGACGAGACGGCCGCGAACCACCGCCAGGCCATCAGCGAGCTCATCGCGCGGGACAAGAACCACCCCTCGGTGGTCATCTGGTCGATCGCGAACGAGCCCAAGTCCTCCGGCGAGGGCGCCCGCGAGTACTTCGAGCCCCTCGCCGCGCTGGCCCGCGAGCTCGACCCGACCCGACCGGTCGGGTTCGTGAACGTCATGTTCGACACCCCGGACAAGGACGTGATCTCGGACCTCTTCGACGTGATCATGCTCAACCGCTACTACGGCTGGTACCTCAACACGGGCGACCTCGCGAGCGCCGAGAAGGCACTCGAGGACGAGCTCACCACGTGGACCGAGAAGCTCGGCAGGCCCATGATCATGACCGAGTACGGCGCGGACACCCTCCCCGGCTTCCACTCGCTCTACGGCCAGCCGTGGAGCGAGGAGTACCAGGCCGACTTCCTGGACATGTACCACCGCGTGTTCGACCGCGTCCCCGCCCTCGTGGGCGAGCACGTGTGGAACTTCGCCGACTTCGCCACGTCCAACGGGATCATGCGCGTGGACGGCAACAAGAAGGGCGCCTTCACGCGCGACCGCCGCCCCAAGGCCGCGGCCCACGCGCTGCGCCGCCGCTGGGCGGGCCTCAGGGACCGCGCCCAGCGCTGACCCGGCCCGCACCAGCCCGAACCTCCCCCCTGACGAAAGCCTGACGACGATGTCACCACAGACAAACCAGCCGGCGCACAAGCTTCCCCTGCGCACCATCCTCGGATACGGCGCGGGCGACGCCGCCAACAACCTCGCGTTCACCACCACCACGATGTTCCTGCTCGTCTACTACACGGACGTGGCGGGCATCTCCGCGGCGGCGGCCGGCACGCTGTTCCTCATCGTGCGCATCTTCGACGCGTTCGCGGACATCTTCGCGGGCCGCATGGTGGACCGCACCAACACGAAGCGCTGGGGCAAGTTCCGCCCGTTCATCCTCTTCGGCTCGCTGCCGCTGCTGCTGCTGAGCATGGCGAACTTCCACATCCCGCAGCTCGGCGAATCCGGAACGCTCCTCTACGCCTACGTCGCCTACGCGGCCCTGGGCCTCGCGTACTCACTCGTGAACATCCCGTACGGCTCCATGGCCGCCTCGATGACGCAGAACCACAAGGAACGCGCCAAGCTCGCCTCGGCCCGCACGGTGGGCGCGCTCCTCGTGGGCTCCGCCCTGGGCATCTTCGTGGCGCCGCTGCTCAAGACCGGCGCAGACCTGCAGCCGGTGTTCACCACGGTGACCGTCGTCTTCGTGGCGGTCGGGTTCGTCTTCTACATGTTCACGTTCTTCACGGCCCGCGAGCGCGTGCAGCGCGATGTGCCGAAGGTGACCGTGCGCCAGAGCCTCGCGACCCTCAAGGGCAACCGGCCCCTCGGGATGCTGTGCCTGTCCTCGGTCCTGTTCCTCTCGGGCCAGCTCGCCCTCACCACGGTGCAGGTGTACTACTTCCGGGATGTGCTGCACCGGCTCGACCTCGTGCCGGTCCTCGCGATCGTCCAGCTCGCGCTGTCCCTCGCCTTCGCGTCCTCCATCCCCACTCTCGTGGCGCGGTTCGGCAAGCGCACCGTGTACATCGCCGGCGGCGGCCTGCTCGTGGCGGGCGGCGTGATCGTGCTCCTCGCCCCCGCCGCGCTCGTGTGGCTCGGCTTCGCCGGCTTCACCCTCGCGATGTGCGGCGTCATCGTGGTCAACATCGTCGTGTGGGCCCTCGAGGCGGACACCGTGGAGTATGGCGAGTGGCGCACGGGCGTCCGCTCCGAGGGCGTCATCTACTCGCTCTTCTCCTTCACCCGCAAGACCGGCCAGGCGGTCGGCGGCGCCCTCGCCGGCTACGCGATCGCTGCCGGGGGCTACGACGGCAAGGCGGCGCAGCAGACGGCCGAGGCCGTCTTCGGAATCCAGATGGCGGCGGGCCTCATCCCGGCCGTCCTGGGCCTCCTCGCCGTCCTCGTGATGCTCCGCTACACGCTCACGGACGAGGCCCACGCCAAGATCGTCGCCGAGATCCACGCCCGTCATGAGCAGGCCGGCGCCGGCGTGGGCTCGGACGCGGAGACGGTCGTCAGGCACTCGGCGCCCTGACCGTTCCGGGTTCGCCCACCGCGCGGAGCACCCCAGTGAAGGGCGGACGACGACGCAGCGCACCGTGCGCCGTAGCCCGCCCTTCCGCCGTGCGCCCCGGTCTCAATATTCGGACACATTGGGAATGCTGCCGTTTTGCGGCGTGTTCACTGGACATTAACCTTGGTGATGCCTTCGATAGGTTCACTTGGCGAATGCACCAGACTCGAGAAGAGGGTCCGATGGGAACCATCCAGGCCGAGCACCCGCGGCCGCGCCATTTCCTCCTGCATGTGAGCGACACGCACCTGATCGGGAATGGGCTGCTGCACGGAGCCGTGGACCCCGAGGACCTATTGCGTCGCCTGTTCCAGCAGATGTGCGACGCCGACGGCTCGCCGGAGGCGATCGTCGTCACCGGCGACCTCGCCGACCGCGGCGAGGCCGAAGCGTACGTGCGCCTCCGCCGCGTTGCCGAGCCTGCGGCCGAGGCCCTCGGCGCACGGCTCATCTGGGCGATGGGCAACCACGACGACCGTGGCGCGCTGCGCGAGCACCTGCTCGACGAGCCGCCCACGGACGAGCCCCTCGACCGGGTCTACTGGGTCGGCGGGCTGCGCGTCATCACGATCGACACGACGGTCCCGGGCTTCCACCACGGCGAGCTCTCCGACGAGCAGCTCGCGTGGCTCGCGGACGAGCTCGAGTTCCCCGCCCCGGACGGCACGATCCTCGCCATGCACCACCCTCCGCTCCCGCCCGTCCAGGAGCTGGCCGTCCTCGTCGAGCTGCGCGGCCAGTCCGCCCTGGCCGAGGTGCTCAGGGGCTCTGACGTGCGCGCGATCCTCGCAGGGCACCTGCACTACTCGACCTCGGGGACGTTCGCCGGCATCCCGGTCTCGGTCGCCTCCGGCGCGTGCTACACCCAGGACCTCGCCCACCCGGTGGACCCCGTGACCAAGTACCGCGGCACCCGTGGCCGCGATGCCGCCCAGGCCTACAACCTCGTGCACGTGTACGCGGACTCGGTGGTGCATTCGGTGGTTCCCGTTGCGGACGGGGCGACCGTGGGCCGGGACGTCCCGGGTGAGAACATCGCCGCGCTGCTCGACGCCGCCGGCATCACCTTCCCCGAGGACCGGGACGCACGGCCGGCCGCTCCGAAGCGGGACTCGCACCCGCCGACGGGGATGCTGCCGGTCTCCTGACCTGTACCCGAGACGCCGTGGGCGGGGATTGGCTGTACCCGGAACGTGGGGCGGTCAGGGGGCGGCGGGCGTCTCCCACGGCGCGGGAATCGGGAAGTACTTCTCGAGGAAGTCGGTCACCTGCTCCTGGCGCTCCTGCGCGGAGACCTCCGGGAACGAGCCGTCGTTGAGGCAGAAGAAGTCCTGATTGCGCTTCTTGAGCAGCTTGGGCAGCTTCTCGAGGCCCGAGCGCACGGTCGTGTCCACGTAGAGGACCTTCGCGCCGACCTTCGTGACGGCCCGCCCGGTGAGCAGCGCGTAGTAGTGGTAGAAGGAGTTCGTCACCGAGATGCTGTCCCAGGCGCGGAAGCGCGCGGCGGCGGTGCGCGCGAACTCGGCCGGGAACTCCCCCTCCATCTCCAGCAGCACGGACTTCCGCAGCGGTGCCGCCGTGTGCTCGAGGTGCCGCGTGGTGATCCGCCCGAACCGCTCGTGGAGCAGCCGCCGGTTCACCCGCGCCGCGTTCTCGTGGCCCGAGCGGTCCAGGTGGTTGTCCCCGAGCCCGATCCGAGTGGACGCCTCGATGAACTTCGTGATCCCGCCGGGGGAGAAGAACATGTCCGGGCCGAGGGGGCGGCCGAAGAACATGTCGTCGTTGGAGTACAGGAAGTACTCGGAGAGCCCCGGGATGTGCTGGAGCTGCGACTCGATCGCCTGCGAGTTGAACACCGGCAGCACCGAAGGGTCCCTGTAGTGCTCCTCGGCCCGCACCACCCGGATCCTGGGGTGGTCCGCGTCGAGCCACTCCGGCACCTTCGAGTCGGTGCAGATGAAGATCTGCCGGATCCAAGGGGCGAACATGTGCACGCTCCGGAGGGCGTACTTGAGCTCGTTGATCTGGCGGTACCGCGCCTCGGCCTCGTCCCCTTCGCCGTGCACCACGCCCGGAAGGTAGGACGCGCGCCGTGCCCGGAGCTCGGGGTCCGACCCGTCCACCCACGAGAAGACGATGTCGATCCCGAAGTCGATGTCCGTGGCGTGGTCCGCGAACATGTTCTCGATGGTGGGCCACGTGTGCCCGAACCGCTCAACGGTTCCCCGCACCGCCTCGCTGACGGGGAGGGTGCGGCGGGTGAGCGAGTTCTCGATGGGCAGGCGCAGCAGGTCCCCGTCCCACTTCCACAGCTCGATCTGGACTCCGGTCTCCTGCCCGTAGAACAGCCCGCCGGCCGGCTCGATCCGCGGCCGGTAGAGCCGGAACATGCGCGCCTGGCCGGATTCGGCGAGCTTTCCGTCCGCCACGAGCAGCGCCCTGTCCTTGCGTGCGTCCACGCTCATCGAGTAGAACGGCTCGTCCCGGCAGGCCTCCACGAGGGCGCGCCGGAGCTCCTTGCGTTGCTTCCAGTCCACCGCGATCACGGGCCTCGCGTCGTTTCCGCGCACGAGCAGATAGGGGATCTCGGCACGGTCGAGCACGTCCCGCACGAACAGCAGGTCCTCGACCATCGCCTCGTGCGGGGTCTGCGTCCGGTTCACCAGGGCGTAGCCGCTCTTCTTGCGCCGGATGACGTCGTCCCGGTCGGCGAGGCGGCGCCCCGCCGCGGCCGAGGTGACCTCGAGCGCCGGCGGCAGCGGCTCAAGGGGATCGGCGGTGGCGTGGTAGACCTCGGCGGGTGTCAGGGACGTGCTCACGCGTTCAGGATAGGCGCACCCGCCCGCCGCGTGCCTGCTGCCCCCTCCACTGCTGAAGCGGCCCCACTAGAATCGCAAGCATGACTGACGCCGCCGCCTCGCCCGTGTCCCCTGCCAGCCCGGCAGACAAGACAGCCGCCCGCGCCCGCCTGCTGACCCTCATCAAGGAGCTCGCCGTGGTCCGCGGGAAGGTGACCCTCTCGAGCGGCAAGGAGGCGGACTACTACGTGGACCTGCGCCGGGTCACGCTGCACCACGAGGCCAGCCAGCTCGTGGGCCAGGTCATGCTGGACCTGATCGACAGGGCCGGCGTCCAGGTCGAGACCGCCGGTGGCCTTACGATGGGCGCGGACCCGGTGGGCACCGCCGTCATGCACGCGGCCCGGGAGGCCGGCCGCGACGTGGACGCGTTCGTGGTGCGCAAGGCGCAGAAGTCGTACGGCATGGGCCGCCAGGTGGAGGGACCGGGCGTCGAGGGCCGCAAGGCCGTGGTCCTCGAGGACACCTCGACCACGGGCGGCTCCGCCCTGACCGCGGTGGAGGGCGTGCGCAACGCCGGCGGCGAGGTCACCGCCGTCGCCGTGATCGTGGACCGCGGCACAGGCGCGAAGGAGCGCATCGAGGCCGAGGCGGGCGTCCCGTACCTCTACGCGTTCGGCAAGGACGAGCTCGGCCTCGACTGAGCTGACAGCCTGGGGCGGGGCCCCGGGCACCCCGCCGCCGCCCGCCCGCGCGAGGAGGTTCCTTGGACGCGAGGATGCTGGCCGCCACGCTGCGGCTCAAGGCCTTCTCCCGCCGCGCCTTCCTGGGCGGGGCCACGGCGTCCGCCCTGCTCGCCGCGGACATGTTCGTCACCCGCGAGGTGCAGAGCCGCCGCCGCCAGACCGTGGTGCTGGACGTCCCCGACGACGACGCGCGGCGGCGCTTCCCTGACGCCTCCTGGTTCCTGTTCCCCGGCTACAAGACGAGCTGGGAGGAGGCCCGCATCATCCTCGCGTCCCTGAGCGGCTCGCTCGGGGAGCGGGGGCAGCTCGCCGCGGTCGGCTACTCGAACCTGGGACTGGACCTGGACGAGGTGCTCGACGCCGTCCGGGTCCACGTGCGCCAGCGCCGCCTCCGCCGGCTCTACTTCTACGGCCACTCGTTCGGCGGGATGGTGGCGATCGAGGTCGCCGCGCGGCTGCTCGCGGAGGACGGGGTGCAGGTGCGGGCGATCGTCCTGGACTCGTCCCCGGCATCGAAGTACGACGTCCTGGACCAGACCATGTTCGAGTCCATCGTGCAGCTGTACGAGCTCGGCTTCCGCGTGCCCTCGGTGCTGCGCGGCGGGTACGAGCTGGGGGAGCGGATCGCGCACAAGAACGAGCGCACATGGGGCCAGATCCTGGACCAGACCTTCGAGCAGCTCTCGCCGCTCGCCCCCTCCTCGGTGCTCATCCAGAGCCAGTCCGCCTACATCTACCTCTGGGACGTCACGCGGTTCGCGCACCGGCTGGGCAGCGCGCGCGTGGGGTTCATCGGCAACCCGGGGGACGGGACTGTGGACTATGCCTCGGCGCGCGCCCGGTGGGAGCGGCACCTCGGGGACAGCCTGCTCAGCTCGGACCACCAGACGCTCGGCGCGTTCCCCGCGCACGCGAGCCCGCAGTGGTCCGGGATCGTGTACAACCGGGTGCTGGGAACTCTCGTGCCCCAGCTCCTGCCGCTCGGCTCGCCCGGCGCCGGGGGCGGCGTCGGGTAGCGCCGCGGGCCGGAACGCAAATGGACCGCATCAGAGCTGCGTGAGCAGCTCCGCGACCGAGCCGACCACCTGGTTGGGCCGGAATGGGTAGGTCGAGATGTCCTGGCGCTGCGTGATGCCCGAGAGCACGAGGACGGTGTGCAGGCCCGCCTCCATGCCGGCGATGATGTCCGTGTCCATGCGGTCGCCGATCATCGCGGTGGTCTCGGAGTGCGCGTCGATCTGGTTCATGGCGGAGCGGAACATCATGGGGTTCGGCTTGCCGATCGTGTACGGCTCGCGGCCCGTGGCCTTCGTGATGAGTGCCGCTATGGCGCCCGTGGCCGGCAGGACGCCCTCGCGGGAGGGCCCCGTGGCGTCCGGGTTCGTGGCGATGAACCGCGCCCCGCCGAGGATGAGCCGGATCGCGGTGGTTATCGCGTTGAACGAGTACGTGCGGGTCTCGCCCAGCACCACGTAGTCGGGGTCCTGGTCGGTCAGGATCAGGCCCGCCTCGTGCAGCGCAGTGGTGAGCCCGGCCTCGCCGATCACGTAGGCCCGGGCGCCGGGCATCTGGTCCTTGATGAACACCGCCGTGGCGAGCGCGGACGTCCAGATGTTCTCCTCGGGGATGGACAGGCCCGAGGACCGCAGCCGCGCGGAGAGGTCGCGGGGCGTGTAGATCGAGTTGTTCGTCAGGACGAGGAAGCGCCGCGAGGTGTCCACCCACCGCTGGATGAGCTCCGGTGCCCCGGCAATGGGGTGGTTCTCGTGCACGAGCACCCCGTCCATGTCCGTGAGCCAGCACTCAATCTCCTGCCCGCTGCGGTAGATCACGGGCCCGGTCGTGCTCTCGGTGGCCGCGGGGGATTCGCTCATGGACGGCTCCTGACATGCTCGGCGGTGGTGGGTGGGGTGCCGGGGGCGGCACATCTGGCGTCTGCGTACGACGGCGCACGCCTCCTCAGTCTTCCACGTCCCCTGACGTTGTGCGCGGCGCTGCGCGCGGCGTTGTCGATGGCGTTGCCCATCGCGTTGCCCATCGCGTTGTGTGTGCTGGATTGCTGAACCTGCCTCGCTCGGGTTCCTACGGTGGGCACGTCAGCGTCAGAAGCGAAGGAGAATGCCATGTCACAGTCACATGCCGCTGCGCATCCGGGTGCCCCGCTGATCGGGGTGCTGGGCCGCCGCCTGCTCGCCGGCGCCGTGGGCGGGCTCGCGGGCGGGATCGTCTTCGGGGTGCTCATGGCGGCCATGGGGGTGCTGCCCATGATCGCCTCGATGGTGGGCTCCTCGTCCGCCGCCGTCGGCTTCGGGGTCCATCTCGTCATCTCGGTCCTCATCGGGTGGGGCCTCACGGTCCCGTTCGCCGGCCTGCTCTCCGGCTATGGGAAGGCCGTGCTCGTGGGGCTCGCCTACGGAGCCCTGTGGTGGGTCCTGGGTCCGCTCGTCATCATGCCGACCGTCCTCGGGATGCCGCTGTTCATGGTGGACGTGGCAGCGCTCATGTCCCTCATGGGCCATCTCGTCTACGGGGCTATTCTGGCCGTGACCGCCGCGCGGCTGCTCACGAGCCGCGTGTGAACGAATCCTGCGGTGTCCAGATGGCCGATTCCCTCCGGCTCCGGCCCGTCTGGGCGCCGCGCCTCCAGGAGGCCGTTGCCCCCATGCCGCAGTCCGCCGAGCATTTCAGCTGCCTGACGGAGGTCGACCTGTTCGTGGACCTCTCCGCCGAGGAGATGGCCGCGGTCGAACGCATGGTGCCGGCCCGCCGGTTCGCCCGCGGCGAGCTCGTGTACAGCCAGAGCGAGCCCATGAACGCCCTCTTCATCCTCAAGCGGGGACGGGTGCGCGTGTTCCGGGTGGCCGAGGACGGCAAGGCCCTCACGCTCGCGATCCTCGAGCCCGGCGCCGTCTTCGGCGAGATGCTCCTCGTGGGCCAGCGGATGTACGACAACTATGCCGAGGCGATCGAGGACTCGGTGATCTGCCAGCTGAGCGCCCCGGACGTCGAGAAGCACCTCCTCTCGGACGCGCGGATCGCGGTGCGGGTCTCGCGCCTGCTCGGCGAGCAGGTGGCGCGGCTCGAGTCCCGCCTCGCCGATCTGGCCCTGCGGCCGCTCCCGGCCCGCGCCGCCTCGATGCTCGTGGAGCTCTCCCAGGCGGCCGCGCCCTCGCGCTTCGGCTTCCCGCCCGCCGTCCGGCTCACCCATGAGCAGCTCGCGGGGCTCCTCGGAGCCACCCGGGAGGCCACGAGCAAGGCGATGGGGGAGCTAGCCGCCGAGGGGCTGATCCGCCAAGGCCGCGGCCGCGTGGTCGTGCAGGACTCGCGCGGACTCCGCGAGGCGGCGAAGCGGACCTCCTGACCCGGCCGGCTCCAGCGCAGGCAGCCCGGCGCAGGCTTGGACGCCGCTGGAGACCTCCGCAGATTCGACTGTCTGGGGCTGACAGCTCCGCATCTGCGGAACTAGAGTTGGGTGCATGGGCCTCCTCCGCATTGCCGACGCCGCACGGCTGACCGGCGTCTCCGACGACACTGTCCGGCGCTGGATCGACGCCGGCACGCTCACCGCCGCGAAGGACGCCTCGGGCCGTGCCGCGGTCGACGGTGCCGAGCTCGCCGCCCATGCGCGCCGCATCGCCGTCGCCCCCGCGGACCCCTCGGGGATCGGGCGCTCGGCGCGGAACCAGTTCACCGGGCTCGTGACGGCCGTGACGATGGACACCGTCATGGCGCAGGTCGAGCTCCAGTGCGGCCCGCACAGGGTCGTCTCCCTCATGAGCGCCGAGGCCGTCCGCGAGCTGGGGCTCGAGCCCGGCTCGGTCGCGACCGCGGTCGTGAAGGCCACCACCGTGATCGTCGAGACCCCGCGCGGGCGGGACGTGTGAGCCGGCCCGGAGGTTCGGTCCGTCGGGTGAGCCGGCCCGGGCGCGTGCGCCTATCCGCTGTGCTGGGGTCCCTCCTCCTGCTGGCGGCATCCCTGGCCGGATGCACGCAGCCGGGCGCCCACCGCACGCTCACAGTCTTCGCGGCATCCTCGCTCTCGGGGGCATTCACCCGGATCGGCGAGCGATTCGAGGCCGCGAACCCCGGGGTCGATGTGGTGCTCAGCTTTGCCGGGTCCTCGGACCTGGCCGCGCAGATCACGCAGGGCGCTCCCGCAGACGTGTTCGCCGCCGCGGACGGGGCCACGATGGAGCGCGTGGCGGGCGCCGGGCAGGCCCTCGCGCCGGAGCGCTTCGCGACCAACTCCCTCGTGATCGCCGTGGCCCCCGGGAACCCGCACGGGATCACCGGCCTCGCGGACCTTGCCAGACCGGGGCTCCGGGTCGTGGCGTGCGCGCCGCAGGTGCCGTGCGGGGCAGCCGCGCACCGCGCCGCGGCAGCAGCGCGCGGGGAGGGCAGCGCGGGCGGAGGCGGCGGCGTCGTGCTCCATCCGGTGAGCGAGGAGCCCAACGTGACCGACGTGCTCGGCAAGGTGACCTCGGGGGAGGCGGACGCGGGACTCGTGTACGCAACTGACGTGCAGCGGTCCGGCGGGGCCGCCGAGGCCGTCCGCTTCCCGGAGGCCGCGCAGGCCGTGAACGCGTACCCGATCGCTGCGCTGACGGGGGCGCGGGATGCGGCGCTCGCTGGGGAGTTCGTCCGGTTCGTCGTCGGCGAGGAGGGGCAGGGGGTGCTGGCCGATGCCGGCTTCGGCGCGCCCTGACCGCGCGTCGCTGGGACGTGACCCCGCGTCGCTGGGACGTGACCCCGGGTCGCTGGGACGTGACCCCGCGTCGCTGGGACGTGACCCCGGGTCGCTGGGACGTGACCCCGCGTCGCGGCAGCCCCGACGCGGGGTCCCCGCGCAAGCACGCGGGGCAGCCGCCCGAGCGTTCACGGGCGTGCCGGGCTGGATCTGGGCGCCGGCCGCGCTCGGGGCGCTGTTCGTGGTCCTTCCGCTGGCCGGGATCCTTGCCCGCGTCGACTGGGCCCGCTTCCCGTCGCTCGTCACCTCGGACTCCTCGCTTGCTGCCCTGCGTCTGAGCCTGGGCACGGCGGCGGCGAGCACCGTTCTCGTGCTCCTCCTCGGCGTGCCCCTGGCCCTCGCCCTGGCCCGCGGCACGCTGCCAGGCCTGCGGGTGCTGCGCGGGCTCGTGCTGCTGCCGCTCGTGCTCCCGCCCGTGGTCGGGGGCCTCGCCCTCCTGTACACGTTCGGGCGGCTGGGGCTCGTGGGCCGCTGGCTGGACGTGGCCGGGGTGCAGCTCGCGTTCACCACCGCGGCCGTGGTCATGGCGCAGGCCTTCGTCTCGCTGCCGTTCCTCGTGGTGAGCCTCGAGGGCGCCCTGCGGACGGCCGGCGGCCGGTACGAGGCCGTGGCCGCGACCCTCGGCGCGTCCCCGACCCACGCGTTCCGCCGCGTCACCCTGCCGCTCGTGCTGCCGGGGCTCGCGTCCGGCACGGTCCTCGCGTTCGCCCGCTCGCTGGGCGAGTTCGGGGCCACGCTCACGTTCGCGGGGAGCCTGCAGGGCGTGACCCGCACGCTCCCGCTCGAGGTCTACCTCCAGCGGGAGGCCGATCCCGACGCCGCCGTCGCGCTCGCCCTCGTTCTCGTTGCGGTCGCGGCGGCCGTCGTCGCGCTCGCGTACGGGCGGCGCGCGGCCGGGGGGCTGCGGTGACCGGGGAGGGCGCTGTGAACGCATACCTCACGGTCGACGCCGGCCTGGCCGCCCGCGGAGTGCGGCTCGCGGTCGGCGTCGGGCAGGGGGAGCGGGTGGCGGTGATGGGGCCGAACGGCGCCGGGAAGTCCACCCTCTTCGGCCTCTGCGCGGGGCTCCTGCGGCCGGACGAGGGACGAGTGGCCCTGGGCGGGCAGGTCCTCGCGGACGCCTCCGGCGCGTGGATCCCTCCGCACCGGCGCGGGATCGCCCTGCTCGCCCAGGAGCCGCTGCTCTTCCCGCACCTGAGCGTGCTCGAGAACGTGGCCTTCGCGCCGCGGGCGGCGGGGGCCCAGCGTGGCGCCGCGCGGGCGGCCGCCGGGCGCTGGCTCGAGGAGGTCGGCGCGTCCGCGCTCGCGGACCGGCGGCCCGCGGAGCTCTCGGGGGGGCAGGCGCAGCGCGTGGCGATTGCCCGGGCGCTCGCGGCAGAGCCCCGCGTGCTGCTCCTCGACGAGCCCTTCGCGGCCCTCGACGTCGACGCCGCCCCGGCGCTGCGCCGTCTCCTGCGGCGCGTCCTGGCCGGGAGGACGGCGCTCGTCATCACCCACGAGCCGCTGGACGCGCACCTCCTCGCCGACCGCGTCCTCGTTCTCGAGGGCGGGCGCGCCGCGGAGGACGGGTCCACCGCCGAGGTGCTCGAGCGCCCGCGCAGCCGCTTCGCCGCGGGCCTCGCAGGACTGAACTTGCTGCAGGGGATCGGGCCCGCCGCCGCGGCCGGCGCGGGCACGAGTCGGTCGAGCAGCGCGGCGGCGTCCTCGGGCACGGCAGCCGGTGCGCGGATCTCGATCGAGGGCCTCGGCGAGGTATCGGGAACTGTCCCGGAAGGGGCCGACCAGCCAGCCGGGGGCGAGGCCGCGGTCGCCGTCTTCCGGCCCGCGGACGTGTCGGTGTTCGCGCCCCACGACGCGCCGCACGGGTCGCCCCGCAACGTCTGGCCCGCGACCGTCCTCGAGCTCGAACCCCGAGGCGCCCACGTCCGGGTGCACTGCGCGCCCGGCACCGAGGCGAGCCGGCCCGGCGTAGCCGGGCCCAGTGCAGGAGAGGCCAGCGCGGGAGCCGGCGCGGCCGCGCCCGGGATCCTCGCGGACCTGACCCCGGCCGCGGCCGCCGAGCTGGACCTCGTCCCGGGCGCTGGGGTGGTGCTCGTGGTGAAGGCCACGGCGGTGTCGGTCTACGCCGTCGGCTGAGGCTCCCACCGCACCTCGTTCATGGACCCCGGTCCCCAACTGCACAACTCGGCTCGCCCGAGGCATCCCTAGGCCCCGTCCGGGACCCGAGTTGTGCACTTCGGGACCGGGCACAAGGACCTCCCCGGAGATTGTTGAACAATCCTGCCCTTTGGTGGATCATGGTGTGAGCAGTTCCACTGAGACGGAGGTCACGATGCCGGTCATCGACATGAACAGCGACGTCGGGGAGTCATTCGGCGCCTGGACGATGGGCGACGACGCCGCAGTCTTCCAGTACGTCTCAAGCGCGAACGTCGCGTGCGGGTTCCACGCCGGCGATCCGAGCGGGATCGCCCAGACGTGCCGCGACGCGGTCGCCGCGGGCGTCACGATCGGCGCCCACGTGGGCTACCGCGACCTCGCGGGCTTCGGCCGCCGCTTCGTCGACGCGACCCCCACCGAGCTCGCGGACGACGTGCTCTACCAGCTCGGCGCCCTCGAGGCCCTTGCCCGCGCCGCCGGCAGCGGGATCCGCTATGTCAAGCCCCACGGCGCGCTCTACAACACGATCGTCCACCACGAGGAGCACGCGCAGGCGGTGGTCGACGCCGTCAACGCCTTCAGCCCCGGCCTGCCGCTCCTGCTCCTCCCGGGCTCCGTCGCGCTGCTCAAGGCCGAGACGAAGGGCCTGCGCGCAGTGGCCGAGGCGTTCGCGGACCGCGCCTACAACCCGGACGGCACGCTCGTGTCCCGCCGCGAGGAGGGCGCAGTCCTGCACGACCCCGAGGCCATCGCTGCCAACATGGTCCGCCTCGCCACCGAGGGCACGATCGTGGCCCGGGACGGCTCCGTCCTGGCCATGGACGCCGAGAGCATCTGCGTCCACGGAGACACCCCCGGCGCCGTCGCGATGGCCGCGAAGGTCCGGGAGGCGCTCGAGGCTGCCGGAGTCACCGTGCGGAGCTTCGCGTGACGGGACCGGGGGCGGACATCCGCTGGGCAGGCCCCCGGGCGCTGCTCGTGGGCCTTGCCGGCCAGGGCGCTCCGGGCCTGCCCGCCTCCGGCCTGCCCGCCGACGCCCTCGACGCCGTCCTGGCCCTGCACGGCCGGCTCCTCGCCGAGCCGCTCGCGGGCCAGACGGACGCGGTCGCGGCGGCCGAGACCGTCCTCGTCACGTTCGCCACAGCAGCCCACGCGCGCAACGCCCGCGCGGTCCTCGAGCGCCTCGCCTCCTCCCGCACGGACGCGGGGGAGCGGGCGGCGAGCCGCCACGTCGCCATCGAGGTCGTTTACGACGGCGAGGACCTCGCCGAGGTAGGCCGCCTCACGGGCCTGGGCGCGGAAGGCGTGGTCGCGGCGCACACGGGCCAGGTCTGGACCGCGGCGTTCGGGGGCTTCGCCCCCGGCTTCGCGTACCTCGTGGGCGAGGACAGCGTGCTCGACGTTCCCCGCCGCACGTCCCCGCGCACCGCCGTCCCGGCCGGCTCGGTGGCACTCGGCGGCAGGTTCTCGGCTGTGTACCCGCGCCAGTCGCCGGGCGGCTGGCAGCTGATCGGCCGCACCGCCGCGGTCATGTGGGACCTCGACCGTGAGCATCCCGCCCTCGTCCGCCCCGGCGACACCGTCTCCTACACGGCGGTGCGCGAGAGCGTCTCCGTCCGCGAGCCCGCCGCCGCCCCGGCCCGTGCAGCAGGAGCGGAGCCCGATGCCGGGCGCCCGGCCCTCGTGGTCGTCTCGCCGGGGCTCCAGTCCCTTCTCGAGGACCTCGGCCGCCCGGGCCTGGGCGACCTGGGCGTCTCCGCGGCCGGCGCCGCGGACGAGCCCTCGGCCCGCCAGGCCAATCGGCTCGTGGGCAACCCCCCGGGCGCAGCGGTCATCGAGAACCTGTTCGGCGGCCTCGCCCTGCGCGCTGTGGGGGACGCGGTGCTCGCCGTGACGGGCGCGCAGACGCCCCTCGAGGTCAGGGCGCACGACGGCGGCATCCGCCGTCCCGCGCTCAACGCGCCGTTCGCGCTGCTCGACGGGGAGGTCCTCGAGCTCGGCACCCCCGAGTCCGGCCTGCGCGCCTACGCCGCCGTGCGCGGCGGGATCGACGTCCCCGAGGTGCTCGGCAGCCGCGCCGCCGACACGATGTCCGGGCTCGGACCCGCCCCGCTCGCGGCCGGGACCCACCTGCCCGTCGCCGAGCCGTCCTCGGCGTTCGCCGCCGTGGGCGCCCCCGAGCCGCCCGCCGTCGTCGTGCGCCCATCGCAGACACTGCGCGTGACGCTCGGCCCGCGCGAGGACTGGTTCGCGCCCGAGGCCCTCGAGGCCCTCACCGGCCAGGAGTGGACGGTGACGGAGCAGTCCAACCGGATCGGCGTCCGGCTCCGTCCCGTCGGCGCCGGTGGCTCGGACGGGGGCGAGGGCCGCGCGCTCGAGCGCTCGCGGACCGGGGAGCTGGCCAGCGAGGGCGCCGTCACCGGCTCCCTCCAGGTGCCCCCGAGCGGCCATCCCGTCCTCTTCCTGCCCGACCACCCGGTGACGGGCGGATACCCGGTGATCGCCGTCGTCGTGCCCGAGGACCTTCCCCTCGCCGCCCAGACGCCGCCCGGGGGCCGCCTCCGGTTCACCGTCGTCGGCCCCACCAGCACCGGCGTGCCCAGCAGCGCCAGCACCAGCACCGAAGGAAACCAGCCATGAAGAAAGTCCTCATCGCCAACCGTGGGGAGATCGCGGTCCGGATCATCCGGGCGTGCGCCGACGAGGGCCTCGCCTCGGTCGCGGTGTACTCCGAGCCCGACGCCGACGCCCTGCACGTGCGCCTCGCCGACGAGGCCGTGCCGCTCGGCGGGGCGACGAGCGCGGAGAGCTACCTGGACATGGCCAAGGTCATCGACGCCGCCACGCGCACGGGCGCAGACGCCGTGCACCCCGGCTACGGCTTCCTCTCGGAGAACGCCGGGTTCGCCCGGGCGGTGGCCGAGGCGGGCCTGACGTGGATCGGCCCCACGCCGGAGGCCATCGAGGCGCTCGGCAACAAGGTCACCGCGCGCGAGATCGCGGTCCGCGCGGGCGCGCCGCTCGTGCCCGGCAGCGACGGCCCCGTCGCCGACGCCGCCGAGGTGGCCGCGTTCGCCGAGGCGCACGGCCTGCCGGTCGCCATCAAGGCGGCGTTCGGCGGCGGCGGGCGCGGGCTCAAGATCGCCCGGCGCTCCGAGGACATCGAGGACGCCTTCGGCTCGGCGGTGCGCGAGGCCGTCGCGGCGTTCGGGCGCGGGGAGTGCTTCGTGGAGCGCTTCCTCGACCGGCCCCGCCACGTCGAGGCCCAGGTCCTCGCGGACACGCACGGCAATGTCGCCGTGCTCGGCACGCGCGACTGCTCGCTGCAGCGCCGCCACCAGAAGCTCGTCGAGGAGGCCCCCGCGCCGTTCCTCACCGACGCGCAGCGCCGAGAGATCCACGAGTCCGCCCGACGGATCTGCCGCGAGGCCGGCTACCAAGGCGCCGGCACGGTGGAGTACCTCGTGGGCGTCGATGGGACCATCTCCTTCCTCGAGGTGAACACGCGCCTCCAGGTGGAGCATCCGGTCACCGAGGAGGTCTTCGGGGTCGACCTCGTGCGCGAGCAGTTCCGCATCGCCGCCGGCGCCGTCCTGGACATCCCCGAGGACCCCGAGCCGCGCGGCCACGCGTTCGAGTTCCGCCTCAACGCCGAGGACCCGGCGCGGGGCTTCCTTCCGGCCCCCGGCCTCGTGGAACGCTTCGAGCCGCCCACGGGCGCCGGCATCCGCGTCGACACCGGGGTGCGCTCGGGCTCCACGGTCCCCGGCCACTACGACTCCCTCATGGCCAAGCTGATCGTCCGCGGCGAGGACCGTCAGCAGGCGCTGCGCCGGGCCCGCGCCGCGCTCGAGGAGATGCGGATCGACGGCGTCCCGTCGGTGCTGCCGTTCCACCGCGCGGTGGTCAAGGCGCCCGCGTTCACCTCCCCGGACTCCCTCGGCGTCTACACGACCTGGATCGAGACCGAGTTCGCCGAGCCCCTCGCGGCCTCCCCGGAGATCGCCCGCACGGCCCCGGACGCGGCACGCTCCACGTTCACGGTCGAGCTGGACGGCCGTGCCGTGCAGCTCGGCGTCCCGACGCGCCTCTACGAGGCGCTGCTCGCCGGCGGCGGTGCAGGCGCTGGCGCGGCCGGCGCAGGCGTCCAGAGTGCGGCGGATGCGGACGACGACGGCGAGCTCGCCTCCCCGATGGCAGGCTCGCTCGTGGCGTGGCTCGTCGAGGACGGCGAGGTGGTCGAGGAGGGCCAGGCCGTGGCCGTGCTCGAGGCCATGAAGATGGAGACCCGGGTCGCCGCCCACCGTGGCGGCACGCTGGCGAGGGGCACGCTCGAGCCGGGCGACGCCGTCGTGCGCGGCCAGGCACTCGCCGCCATCCGCTGACGCGCCATCGGCGGACGGCGGACGGCGAGGACCCCGGGGGATCGATAGATTGGGACCCATGCCCATGAACGCCTTCGAGGGGATCGAGACGACCCCCGCGACCCACGCCCACACCGGCGCGTGGGTCGCGGGGGTGCTGCGCGAGCGTATCTCCGCGGGAAAGCTCCTGCCCGGCACCAAGCTGTCCGAGCAGGCCCTCGCCGAGACCCTGCGGGTGTCCCGCAACACCCTCCGCGAGGCGTTCGCCGTCCTCGCCGGCGAGGCCGTGGTGGACAGGATCCCCAACAGGGGGGTGTTCGTCGCGGCGCCCGGCCCCGAGGACGTGCGCGAGATCTACCGGGTCCGGCGCATGATCGAGCCCGCCGCGGTCCTCTGGGGGGACCTGAGCGCCGAGGACCTGGACGCGATGGAGGCGATCGTGGCCCGCGCCCGCGCGGCCCACGCCGAAGGGTCCATCCCCGGGATGGCAGACGCGAACCAGGACCTCCACCGCGCCGTGGTGGCCCTCGCGGGCAGTCCCTCGCTCACCGAGGTCATGGAGCGCGTCCTTGCCGAGATGCGCCTCGTCTTCCACGCCATGGCCACCATCCCGGACTTCCACAGCCACTACGTCGAGCGCAACGCCGGAATCGTCGCGGACCTGCGCGCCGGCAGGCGCCAGAAGGCCGCCGAGGACCTTCGGGGGTACCTCGGCGAGGCGGAGCAGGAGCTCCTCGCCCACCTCGGGACTGCCTGAGCCCCTTGCTGGATCCTCTGCAGGGCCCGCGTGCCCCCCGGCGGCCTCGCGTCAGGGCACGAGGTAGGCGCTGTCCTTGGCGTCCGTGATGAGCATGTGGCCCGGCGCGTGGCCGATCGCGAGGGCGGGCCGGGACTCCATGACGGCCGCCTGCGGGGTGACCCCGCAGGCCCAGAACACGGGGATGCAGCCCTCGGGGACCTCGACGGGGTCGCCGAAGTCGGGCCGGCCCAGGTCCTCGATGCCGATCTCGGCCGGGTTGCCCACGTGCACGGGGGCGCCGTGGACGGCGGGGTAGCGGGAGGTGACGCGGGCGGCGTCGGCCACCTGCGAGGCGGGGATGGGGCGCATCGAGACCACGAGCGGTCCGGCCATTGCTCCCGCGGGCTCGCACCGCACCGAGGTGCGGTACATGGGGACGTTGACGCCCTGGTCGATGTGCGCCACGCGGATGCCGGCCTCCTGCAGCGCCGCCTCGAACGTGAAGGAGCAGCCCACGATGAAGGTCACGAGGTCGTCGCGCCAGTAGGGCGTGATGTCGGTGGGCTCGGCGACCTTCACGCCGTCCTCGTAGACCGTGTACTTCGGGACGTCAGTGCGGATGTCGCCGCCGGCGAGGAGCGGCCCCGCGGTCTCGCCAGCGTCGAGCACGCCGAGGATGGGGCACGGCTTCGGGTTGCGCTGGGCGAACAGCAGGACGTCGAAGGCCTGGGCCTTCGGCACGATGATGAGGTTCGCCTGGGCGTAGCCAGCGCTCCATCCGGCCGTGGGAACCGCGAGGCCCGCGCGGAAGAGCGCGCGGGCCTCGGCGGGGGAGAGTGACGCCGTGTCCGGGGGGACGACGACGGCGGCACTCGGCTTGGTCGGGCTGGTCACCTGGTGCCTCATGCCCAGAGCTTGGCGAGGCCTGCCAGGGAGTTCCAGCCGAGGAACAGGGTCAGGAGCCACGCGAGGACGCCGATGGCCAGGAGCCACTTCGGGTACACGTAGCCATGCAGCAGGTCGCGGCGGCGCCAGGCCACCCACAGGAGCACCGCGAAGCCCACCGGGAGGATGAGCCCGTTGAACGCGCCCGCGAAGATGAGCAGCTGCTGCGGGGCCTGGCCGATCAGCAGGTACGCCACGGCGCAGAAGGCGATGAAGCCGACCGTGATGAGGTTGGACTTGCGCTCGCTCGTGTCGTGCTTAGTGATGAAGGAGACCGAGGTGTACGCGGCACCGATCACCGAGGTGATCGACGCGGCCCACAGGATCACGCCGAACATGCGCATGCCGATCTCGCCGGCCGCGGCGGAGAACGCGGAGGCCGCGAGGTTGTTGCCCGTGAGGGTCACCCCGCTGGCCACGACGCCGAAGATGGCGAGGAACAGCAGGACGCGCATGACGCACGTGACGAGGATGCCGATGATGGAGGAGCGGGTGATCTCCGCGGTGTGGTCCGGGCCGGTCGCGCCCGAGGCGAGGAGGCGGTGCGCGCCGGCGTAGGTGATGTAGCCGCCGATCGTGCCGCCGATGAGGGTCGTGATGACGAGGAAGTCGACCTTCTCGGGCACCACCGTGTTGACGAGGGCCTCGCCGAGCGGCGGGGCGGAGACGATCGCGACGTAGAGCGTCATGAGGATCATGAGCGCGCCGAGGGCCACGACGATCTTGTCCAGCGCCACACCGGCCTTCTTGCTGAGGAAGATGAGGATCGCGATGGCGGCGGAGATCGCGCCGCCGATCTTGGCGTCCAGGCCCATCATGGCGTTCATGCCGAGGCCGGTGCCGGCGATGTTGCCGATGTTGAAGACGATGCCGCCGAGGAAGACGAGGCCCGCGAGGAACCAGCCGACCCCGGGGAGAACCTTGTTGCCGAGTTCCTGGGCGCGCAGGCCGGAGACGCCGATGACACGCCAGACGTTCGTCTGCACGGCGATGTCGACGAGGATCGAGACGAGGATGGCGAAGGCGAAGGCCGCGCCGAGCTGGACCGTGAAGGCCGCGGTCTGCGTGATGAAGCCGGGGCCGATCGCGCTCGTGGCCATGAGGAACATGGCGCCCAGAAGCGCCGCTCGGCGGCTGGTCTTCGCCTTGATGACGACAGGGGCTTTGGTGTTTTCCATGGGTCCGTCCGGGGGTACGGGTGACTGGAGTCACAGTTTATGACTCGGACCACTGTATAGGTTGTTCAACAATCGACGCAAGTGATTGTTCAACAAAAATGGGGGAGTCCGGGCGACTACGCTGGTCCGGTGACCGAAGAGCGCGAGGAGGACGCCGCCGTCGTGCGCGCAGAAGACGACAGCGCCGGGGACGGCGGCGAGCGGGAGCACCGCGGCCACCCTGAGCACATTGTCGGTGTGGGCCCGTGGGAGGGCGAGTGGCCCGAGGGCGACCACTGGGACCCGGAGCTCCTCGCGCACGGCGACCGGCGCAACGTCCTGGACCGCTACCGCTACTGGAAGCACGAGGCGATCGTCGCCGAGCTGAACACGCGGCGGCACGGCTTCCACGTGGCGATCGAGAACTGGCAGCACGACCTCAACATCGGCACCGTGGTGCGCACCGCGAACGCGTTCCTCGCCCAGGAGGTCCACATCATCGGTCGACGCCGATGGAACAGGCGCGGCGCGATGGTCACCGACCGCTACCAGCACGTGAGGCACCACCCCGCGGTGGAGGACTTCGTGGCGTGGGCGCGCGGGGAGGGGCTGCCGGTCATCGGCGTGGACATCTTCCCCGACTCGGTGCCGCTCGAGACGTACGAGCTCCCCGAGCGGTGCGTGCTCGTGTTCGGGCAGGAGGGCCCGGGCCTCACACCAGAAGTCCATGCGGCGGCGGAGGCCACCCTGTCCATCGAGCAGTTCGGGTCCACCCGCTCCATCAACGCCGCCTCAGCCGCGGCCATCGCGATGCACGCGTGGGTGCGGCGGTGGGTGTTCGGGCAGGGCGTGGGCTGAGCCGGTCCGCTATGCCCCGAAGGCCAGACCGACTGCGACCACGTCCCCCACCTCGATCCCCGCTGCCTCGCGGAACGCCTTGCGCAGGGGCACGAGGTAGCGGCCGTCCTTCGGCATGAGGGCGGTAGTCCAGTCCGAGCCGCTGATGCTCACGGCCACCGGGATGCAGCCCCAGCCGTACGTGAGCGACCGGGCCACGGCGGCGATCTCGGCGGACTCCCCGTCCGGCACCCGCACCCAGACGAAAGGCGCCGGTCCGCGCCATTCGATGACCTCGCCGTCGAACGTCAGCTCCACGCACAGAAGGCTAGCCCCACGGCCGGCGAGTGGCGATGGCCACATGCGCCGGTCTTCGCCGGGCGCGGGCCTTTGGAAGCGCCGGAGGCTGCCGGTACTGTTCCGGTGTCACAGGATCCCAAGGAGGGCTGCACGCATGGGCAGGATCGTTGTACACGAGTTCATTGCGCTCGACGGGGTCTTCGAGGACCCGTCATGGACGGCCGACTGGTGGCCCTGGGATCCGAGGATGGAGGAGGCAGTCGGCGCACTGACGGCCAGCGCCTCGGACATCCTCCTGGGCCGCAGGACGTACGAGATGTTCGCCCCGGCGTGGTCTGCCCGGACGGCCGAGGAGGACCCGGGGGCGCCGTTCTTCAACGAGACGCCCAAGCACGTCGTGACCTCGGGCCCGCTCACGGTCGAATGGAACAACTCCACGGCGCTCGGCACGTACAGCGCCGAGGCGATCCGCGACCTCAAGGCCAGGACCGAGGGCAGCATCTACATCAGCGGCAGCGGCCAGCTGGTGCGCGCCCTCCTCGCGGACGGCCTGATCGACGAGCTCCACCTCTTCGTCTACCCGATCGCGATCGGGAAGGGCGCCAGGCTCTGGGGCGAGGGCGCCGACTCGACGAAGCTCTCCCTGCTCGCCTCCGAGGCGTACAGCAACGGCGTGGTCCACCTCGCCTACGGTCCCCTCGGCGAGGTCTGAACCGGCCCGATGAGCAGCCCCCAGCCCATCACCGTCTCGATCGCCCGCACGGTCCAGCCCGGCTACCACCGCCAGTTCGAGGCGTGGGCCCACGCCGGGCAGGAGCTCGTGCGCGCCTGGCCCGGCTACCTCGGCTCCGGCTGGGTCCGGTCCGGCCCGGACTCGGACGAATGGCACGTCATGTACCGCTTCGCGGAAGCCGAGTCGCTGCGCGCGTGGGACGAATCGGACGAGCGGCGGTGGTGGCTCGACAGTGCGGGCGAACTCATGCAGGTCACCCGCGTGGAGCGCCGCACCGGGATCGAGGGCTGGTTCGACCAGCCCGGCGACGTCTCCATCACCGTGCCCGAGGGCATCGTCCCTCCTCGCTGGAAGCAGGCGGTCGCCATCTTCCTGCCGTTCTTCCCCCTCAGCGTCCTCGCGAACGTCCTGCTCCATCCCGTCACCGCTGAGTGGCCGCGGGTGCTCTCGGTGCTGCTGACGGTCGGCCTGCTGACGCCCATCATGACGTACTGGCTCCTGCCGCTGAGCACGCGGCTCCTCCGTCCATGGCTCACCGCACCGCCCCGGCGGCGTCCCGCCGA
The DNA here is from genome assembly GCF_039615075.1 of Sinomonas halotolerans. Taxonomy (NCBI): domain Bacteria; kingdom Bacillati; phylum Actinomycetota; class Actinomycetes; order Micrococcales; family Micrococcaceae; genus Sinomonas; species Sinomonas halotolerans. The sequence goes on from NZ_JBDFRB010000003.1 coordinate 225,157, forward strand.
CGCGGAGGCGCGGAGGTGAGCCGCGCCGGGCCCGACTGTGCCGCCGGGCCCGACTATGCCGCGTCGGCAGGAGCGCCAACGCGGGTGACCCCCGCGAGGTGCGCCGGGAAGAGGTCCATGGCCGTCCCGGACTCCTTCCACCACTGCGCAAGCGCGGCCGGCGGCTCGCCGAGCACGAGGGGCGCCGAGTAGGACTCGATGAGGGCCCCCGAGGCCGCCAGATGGTCGGCGATGAGCGACATGTGGAACTCCATGGACGAGCCGTCCGGATGGAGCTGGACGGTCGCGATGCGCTGGCCCTGCTCGTCGAGGAAGAAGTGGAAGGCCAGCACCTGGGGTTCTTGGGCCTCCACTTGCCCGACGATGGCACGGCACGCGGCCAGCGCATCATCCAGACGGCCCGGCCGGACCGTGAACGTCGAGATGTAGATGAATGGTGCGGACATGACTGCCTCCTGATGCCGGTGGCCCGCTGGCTGCGGGACCACTCTCAGGCTCTCTCCGAAGGGGCCTCCGCCACATCGGCCGATCGGGCCGGCTTGGGGTGCCCGGCATGGGTAGTCCTGCCCAGGCCAGGGTGCCATAGTGGTGGGCAGGAGGTTGGCGTGGCCGACACCGCAGATCATCTCGCGCAGGCCCGGTCCCTGCAGGGCGCGTCCGAGTGGCGGCGGGCCTGCGAGGAGTTCCGCGCCGCGGGCGGACTCCAGGCGCTCGGCGCCGAGGACCTGGAGCGTTTCGCCGAGTGCGCGCAGATCGCGGGGTTCCGCGACGAAGCCATCGCGGCACTGGAGCGGGCGTACTCGATGCGGGCTGCAGCCGGACAGGTGCGCGATGCACTGGCTTCCGCGTTCTGGCTGTGGGAGGCGTACGCGCTCAACGGCGAGTTCGGGCAGGCGAACGGATGGATGGCCCGGGCGCGCGAGCTCGGGCGCGAGGACGGTGGCGCCGAGCCGGGCTGGCCCCTCATCACGAGGGCCTACGGCTGCATCGGCGGGGCCGACTACGACAAGGCCAGACGGCTGCTCGCCCAGGCGCGCCAGGACGCGGTCGCGGCGCACGACGCCGACCTGCTCGCGTTCTCGACGCTCCTCACCGGCCGCGCGCTCGTCAAGGGCGGCCACGTGGCCGACGGCCTGGACAGGCTCGACGACGCGATGGTCGGCGTCCTCGCGGGGGAGACCTCGCCCCGGGCCACGAGCCTCCTGTTCTGCGCGGCGATCGGCACCTGCCACGAGGAGGCGCGCGAGATGGGGCGCGTCCGCGAGTGGAGTGCCGCCTTGGGGGAGTGGCTCGACCGGGTGCCGCCCTTCGGTGGTCCCTTCTACGGGAACTGCCTCACCTACCGCGCCGCCAACCTCCGCCTGGCCGGGCGGTGGTCGGAAGCGCTGGCCGCGCTCGAATCGGCATGCCGCTGCCTCGAGGAGGGCGGAGCCCTGGTTCTCGCCCACGCGCGCTACGAGCTCGGCGAGTCGCATCGGCTCTTCGGGCACGTTGCCGCGGCTGAGGCGGCGTATCGGGCGGCGGCGTTCTCCGGTGGCCCGACCCAGCCGGGACTCGCGATGCTGAGGCTGTCGCTCGGTGATGTGCCCGCCGCCGCGGCGGGGATCCGTAGGGCGCTCGGCGAGGCCAGCCAGCCGTCGGCACGAGTCGAGATCCTGCCTGCCGCGGTCACGGTCTTCGTCGCGGCAGAGTCACTCGAAGAGGCGCACGCGGCTGCTGGCGAGCTGGGCGTGCTGGCCGAATCCTTCGGCTCCCATAGCGTCCGCGCCGCGCACGCGCGTGCCCTCGGCGAGCTTGCCCTGGCCAGCGGGGACTGGCAGGAGGCCCTGCCTGCCCTGCGGAGGGCAGCCGACCTCTGGCGCGCACAGGACGTTCCGTACGAGACGGCCCGCACGTCCGTCCTGCTCGGCTCCGCCTATCGCGCCGTCGGCGACGAAGAGGCTGCCGCGCTCGAGCTTGTCTCGGCCCGCGAGGCCTTCTCCCGGCTCGGTGCCCGGCCCGACCTGGCTGCGGTCGAGAGCCTCCTCGAACCGGCTGCGGCGCCCCACAGCCTCAGTCCGCGCGAACTCCAAGTGCTCCGGCTCATCGTGCGGGGCCTGACCAACCGCGCCATCGCGGGCGAGCTGTTCCTCAGCGAGCGGACCGTCCACCGCCACGTGAGCAGCATCTTCGACAAGCTCGGGGTCAGCTCGCGTACCCAGGCGGCGACGAGGGCCATCGACAGCGGCATCGCGACCTCGGCGGAATGAGGGGGCGCTGTGGAAGACCGACGGCGTGGAAGACCGACGGCGCGGAAGACCGACGGCGTCGAAGACCGACGGCGCGTAAGACCGACGCCGGGCGGCCACCTCAGGGTGACCGCCCGGCGTCGTCTGCCTGTCCCAGCGTGCTGGGTGCCTGAGCCTGCCGGCTCTACGCCTGACCGCCTGTGGCGCGGGCCCTCCAGCGTACGGGGTACTCCGCGTGGCTAGCGCGCCGTGAACTCGGCGTGCCGCGCGTGCGCCTCGGCGACCTTCTCGCGGATCTCCTCGATGTCCTTGACCTTGTCGCGGTACTTCTTGTCCATCGCGAGGATGGCGGCCTCCTCGTCCATGAGCTCCTGGTAGACCCGCTCGCGCTCGGCCGGGTCGGCCGTGTACTCGAGGTCGAGGTAGCTCTCGGCGTGGCGGCGGGCGTTGTTGACTGCCGCGTGCGCCTTCCCGGCCTTGCTGAAGAGCGAGGCGAAGATCGTCACGAGCAGGACCCCGATGATGACCGTGAGCGAGAGGCCGGTGGTGATCTCGAAGACCGGGACGTGCTCGCCGCCGTTGATGAACGGGAGCGTGTTCTCGTGGAGGGCGTGGAGGATGAGCTTCGCGCCGATGAACGCGAGGATCGCGGCCAGGCCGAACGAGAGGTAGATGAGGCGGTCCAGCAGGCCGTCCAGGAGGAAGTACAGCTGGCGCAGGCCCATGAGGGAGAACGCGGTGGCCGTGAACACGATGTACGGGTTCTGCGTCAGGCCGAAGATCGCGGGGATCGAGTCGAGCGCGAAGAGCAGGTCCGTGCCGCCGATCGCGACCATGACCAGGAGCATCGGCGTGAGGACCTTCTTGCCGTTCTCCACGGTGAAGAGCTTGTCGCCGTCGTAGTGCTCGGAGGTGCGCAGGTACTTCCGGGCCAGGCGGATGATGAAGTTGTCCGCCTCGTCATCGCCAGAGTCCTCAGGCTTGAGCAGGTTGCCGGCCGTGATCAGCAGGATGATGCCGAAGACGTAGAAGATCCACGAGAAGCTGTTGATCAGGGCCACACCGAGGAAGATGAACGCGGTGCGCGCGATGAGCGCGAACACGATGCCGAAAAGGAGGACCTTCTGCTGGTCCTCACGCGGCACCCGGAAGCTCGCCATGATCACGAGGAAGACGAAGAGGTTGTCCACGGAGAGGGCCTTCTCCGTGATGAAGCCGGCGAAGTACTCGCCGCCCATGTCAGCCCCGCCGAACACGAGGACGGCGACGCCGAACACCACGGCCGCGCCGACGTAGATGGAGGACCAGATGGCGGCTTCCCGCAGGCTCGGCACGTGGGCCTTGCGGATGTGGAAGAAGTAGTCGAAGGCCAGGAGGCCGAGGATCAGGACGATCGTCAGGCCCCAGACAAGGGGGGATACGGACATGGTTTGCTGTCCCTTTCGCAGGTAGGCACTATCGCCACAAGTCTCTCCGCCACCCTGAACATGGATGGCCGCTGCACCCGGCCGGGCTCCCGCGCCCGACGTGCTGACGTGTGCAGCGCTTGGGATACTCCCCTGCGCTCTCCCTACTCTAGCGGACGACGGCGGCAGGTGGCGATCGGGATGAAAGCCCGCAGGCCGGGTAAGAGTCCCGAGACCGCGGGCCGGCTTGCCCGGACGGAAGCCAGCCCTTCCTCGAGTGAAGGAAGTGCGAGCCATGAGAGCAGTCGTCTTCAAGCGTCCCCGCAAGGTCTCGGTCGAGAAGGTCGACGACCCCCGGATCGAGGCGCCGTTGGATGCGATCGTCCGCATCACCACCACCAACATCTGCGGGTCCGATCTCCACCCCTATGAGGGGAGGGCCGTACTCAAGCCGGGCATGGTGCTGGGCCACGAGAACATGGGCGTCGTCGAGGAGGTGGGGCCCGGCGTCGAGCGCATCAAGGTGGGCGACCGCGTCTCGGTGCCCTTCAACATCGCCTGCGGCACGTGCCGGAACTGCGACGACGGCTTCACCTCGGCATGCCTGAGGGCGAACCCGTCGGGCCGTCCGGGCGCGGGCTACGGATACCCCATGATGGGGGACTACTGGGGCGGCCAGGCCGAATTCCTCCGCGTCCCGTGGGCAGACACGAACCTCCTGCGGCTGCCCGAGGGCAAGGACCACGAACGCGACTTCGCGCTCCTCTCCGACGTGTTCCCCACGGGGTTCCACGGGGCAGAGCTCGCGCAGGTGGGCGCGGGCAGCACCGTTGCCGTGTTCGGCGCCGGCGCCGTGGGGCTCCTGGCGGCGCACAGTTCCATCCTGCGGGGCGCTGCCCGCGTGTTCGTCGTGGACAAGGAACCCGACCGTCTCGCCCTCGCGACGCAGATCGGGGCCACCGCCATCAACTTCGCCGAGACCGACCCCTCCGAGGCGATCATGGACGCCACGGGAGGCTTCGGCGTCGACTGCGGCATCGAGGCCGTGGGCTACCAGGCCCACGACGCCGCGGGGAAGGAGCACCCCGCGATGGTGCTCGACCGGCTCGTGGACGTCGTCCGGGCCACCGGGAGGATCGGCGTGCTCGGCGTGTACGTCGAGCAGGACCCCGGTGCCGCGAACAAGCAGGCCAAGCAGGGCCGTGTCGCCTTCGACTACGGAACCGCGTTCATGAAGGGCATCAGCATCGCGGGCGGCCAGTGCCCCGTGAAGAAGTACAACCGCTACCTCAGGGACCTCATCATGGCCGGAAGGGCCACCCCCTCCTGGCTTGTCTCCCACGAGCTCTCCCTCGACGAGGCGCCCACCGCCTACAAGAAGTTCGACGCCCGCGCCGACGGCTACACCAAGGTGCTCCTCCATCCCTGAGCTGTCGTAGGGCCCGGCGTTCGGGTCGACGGCTCGAGGCGGTGCCCCGGCCCGAGGCGGTGCCCCGGCCCTGGGCGCAATAATGCCGGTCGGCCGTCCGACCACTCAGAAAGGTGCTCCGTTCCCGCCCACCGTGGCGGGGCCCCCGCGCTCTGGCGGGCGCGCGTTCCGGGAGGGCGGGACTGGCTGGGGAGGCGGGACTGGCTGGGAGGGCGGGACTGGCTGGGGAGGCGGGACTGGCTGGGAAGGCGAGATTGGCTGGGGAGGCGGGACTGGCTGGGGAGGCGGGACTGGCTGGGAGGGCGGGACTGCGCCCGCGCCTGCCTCGTTGTCCAGTCGGCCGAGGATGGCGGTGCGGTCGATCGGTTCCGCCGCATGTTCGAATCCGAGGAGCGTCCGCCACACGAGCTCTCCGCTGAGGCGCGGGGGTGCGCTCGACTGAATTCGGCCCTGCGCGAGGGCAGTGTCCGAAGGGTCGGCCATCTCCATCGGCACCTCGCGGCGGAGCGTGAACAGCGCTAGCGACTTGAGGGCATGGTGCTTCCCGCACAGCAGGGCCAGGTTCTCGGCGTCGGTGGTCCCGCCGTCCTGCCATTCGACCGTGTGGTCGACCTCTGAACGCCTGGCCGCGCGCGTGCAGCCGGGCACAACGCACACTCCGTCGCGGTACTCGATGAATCGCCTCAGCCCCGCGGGCGGTCTGTAGGCCGTCCTGCCCAGCCTTAGCGGAACCCCGCCGTCGTCGACGAACAGGCGCTGCCATGTGGGTGCCGCGGCGGCGAGCAGTCGGGCGGTCGTGGCATCGATGGCCCCGAAGCCTTCCAGCTCTGCGGGTCCATCCGACGCTCCCAGCGCGACTGCGGCCGGGATGTGCACCACGACCTCCGCCGAGATGCGGGACGTCAGCTCCTCGAACGAAGGGACATGAGCAGCACCTGGCGGGCTGCTGGGCCCAGCGGAGGACGGGCCGTTCGACGGGTCTGGAGACGAGGCTCCGTCCGTAGCCGTGGAATGCGGCAGGACGAATTGCGTGAGGGCATCCGCGCGCAGCTGCGGCAGGGTCCGGACCTCGTCGCAGCGCCCCTGGGCGGCGCGGGCCGCGGCGTCCACCCGTTCGAACACGGCGAGGCCTACCTCCGCTGGCAGCAGGGCCGTGAGCGAGCACATGCCGTCATCCTCGGCCTTGACCCACACGCCGCGATCGGCGCGTGCCCGCTCGCGGCGCTTGATGATCGATTCCGGGTGGCGGCGCTCCCGCAGGTTCCGTACGACGGCCCGGAACTCGCCGGGAGTCCTGAGTTGGCCCCGGCGCGTGTGGAGCTTGGTGAGGGCCTCGATCCCGAACGAGTGCGCGGACTCCTCGGGAAGGGTGGAGGCCTGTTCGACCACCACGCGGGCATGCGCCTCCGTGATGTCGCCGGAGGCGAGCGCATCATGGACTCCGGGGTGGGTCCCGACCAGCGCGGTCGAGAAGTTCACGGTCCGGGCGGCAGCCGCCTCTGACGTCCCGAGTGCTGCGGCCACCTCGGAAACGGTCGCGGCATGGGCCATCTCCCCGCCCAGCCGGGCGGGCTGACCGGAGCGCCCCACGAGGGGGGTCTCGGCAATATGGTCGTTCATGGCCGTCACGAGCAGGGCGGCGAGACTCGCGCGGTAGGCGTCGAGATCCGCCAGTGCGATGAGGCCCCGCGCAGCACCTTCGGCCGTGTTCAGAGTGGCGGTGTCCATCCAGAGCGCGCCGTGGAGCACCTTCGGTGCGCGGGAGCTGAAGACGAGCGCACTCGAGGGCGCCGCATCCTCGATCGTTGCCACGTGCACTGCCCCTCCTCGAGCTCAGCTTCCGTATTCCTCTGCAAGCGCCGAGTGCCAGCTGCAGCCGGTATCGACGTTCGAACGGTCAGAACTCTAATAGAAAATATGTTCTAAATACCAGTGCTGGAACCGCATCCCGATCGAGGTCTCGGCCCTCAGCGTGATCCTCGCCCTGGTTCCGACGACGAGCCAGAGGAGGCTGACCGTCGAGGGAGCGCCGCCGCGCCGTCGGGCGTCATGTGCCAAGCGGGACCACCGCGCCTGCGGTGCGATCGCTAGGATGGGCAGTGGCCAGCACGCGCTCATCCCGCGTGGACCTTCGCGGACCCAGACCAAGGAGTCTCTATGCCTATCGCCACTCCCGAGAAGTACGCCGAGATGATCGATGCCGCCAAGGCCGGCGGCTTCGCGTTCCCGGCGGTCAACGTCACCTCGTCGCAGACGCTGAACGCGGCGATCCGGGGCTTCGCCGAGGCTGGCTCCGACGGCATCATCCAGGTCTCCACGGGCGGCGCCGCGTACTGGTCCGGCGCGTCGGTCAAGGACATGGTCGCCGGCTCCCTGGGCTTCGCCGCCTTCGCCCGCGAGGTCGCCAAGAACTACGACGTCAACATCGCCCTGCACACCGACCACTGCCCGAAGGACAAGCTGGACTCGTTCGTCCTGCCGCTCCTGGCGGCCTCCGAGGCCGAGGTCAAGGCCGGCCGCGACCCGCTCTTCAACTCCCACATGTGGGACGGCTCGCACGAGGCCCTCGACGAGAACCTGCGCATCGCGAAGGACCTCCTGGCCCGCACCTCCGCCGCGAAGATGATCCTCGAGGTGGAGATCGGCACGGTCGGCGGCGAGGAGGACGGCGTCGAGAACGAGATCAACGAGAAGCTCTACACGACCGTCGAGGACGCGCTCGCGACCATCGAGGCCCTCGGCGCCGGCGAGAACGGCCGCTACATCACGGCCCTGACGTTCGGCAACGTGCACGGCGTCTACAAGCCCGGCAACGTCAAGCTCCGCCCCGAGCTGCTCAAGGACATCCAGGAGCAGGTGGGTGCGAAGATCGGCAAGGCCAACCCGTTCGACCTCGTCTTCCACGGCGGCTCCGGCTCGAGCGAGCAGGAGATCGCGGACGCCGTCTCGTTCGGCGTGATCAAGATGAACATCGACACCGACACCCAGTACGCCTTCACGCGCCCGGTGGCCGGGCACATGCTCGCCAACTACGACGGCGTCCTCAAGGTCGACGGCAACATCGGCAACAAGAAGACCTACGACCCCCGCGTGTGGGGCGCCCTGGCCGAGGCCGGCATGGCAGCCCGCATCGTCGAGGCCGCGCAGCAGCTCGGCTCCGCCGGCAAGTCCATCAAGTAGTCGGGAGGGTGCTCGTGAGCGACGAGTTCCGCACGAACCTGCTCGGTCCCGAGCCCACGCGGCTTCCGGCGGAGGACGAGGTCTACCGAGGCCTGGCGCTTGGCCACGAGGCCGCCGACCTCGTGGCCGAGCACCCTGAGTCCTCACTCCTCTGGGCAATCCTGGCCGAGGAGGCATGGGCCGAGGGCCGCACCGTTGAGTCCTACGCGTTCGCGCGCGTCGGCTACCACCGTGGCCTCGACGCGCTGCGGCGCAGCGGCTGGCGGGGCGCTGGCCCCGTCCCGTGGGAGCACGAGCCCAATCAGGGGTTCCTCCGTGCTCTCTACGCGCTTGGGCGCGCGGCGGCAGCGATCGGCGAGGACGGAGAGCCGGAACGCATCGAGAAGTTCCTCGAGGGCTCCGACCCCCGAGCCAAGGCGGCCATCGAGGCCCTCTGACACCAGCGCTGCGGCGGTACCCGCGGCGCTGAAGGAAATCGACGACGGCGGGGGGGGGGGGGGGGGGGGGGGGCCGGCCCCCCCGGGGGGGGGGGGGGGGGCGGACCCCCCCCGCCAAGGCG
>NZ_JBDFRB010000003.1:233968-341296 GCF_039615075.1 Sinomonas halotolerans
TGCGGCGGCACCCGCGGCGCTTACGCAAACCGACGCCGGCGGCGGCCGGCTTCTCGAGGGAAGCCGGCCGCCGCTGGTGTGCGTGCCCGAGACTCCGCCGCGTATCCTCGGATGGAACGGCATGAGGCCCTGCCGGGTGCGGCTCGTGAGGACCTCGGCCACCATGTCGTCCAGCGCAGCGAACATCTCGTTGCCGCAGCTGCCCAGGATCAGCCGGTGGAAGGCGATGTCTGCGGCAAGGAACGCGTCCAGGTCGCCGGCCTCCCCGAGCCAGCGCATCTGTGCCGCCAGAGTGGAGAGCTGCGCGCTCTGGTCAGGGGTCGCCCGGTGCGCCGCGCCTGCTGCTGCAATGGGCTCGACGGCGATGCGCAGCTCCGTGAGCGAGGCGTCGGTGGTGCCGTGGATCCGAGGCGAGTCAGCGTGTGAGGCGGCGCGGGTCCACCGCGGGGTCGGCGAGCCGCGCGAGGTCCGGCACGATGCCCCGGTCGATGATGCGCCGCGCGGCCCGCACGATGAGCGGAGCGTCCACCGAGGCTGCTCCGAGCAGGTGCCCGTCCCGGGCCACGAGGAACGCCGCGACCGGGACACCGTCCAGCTCGCGCAGGACGGTCCGGGCGCCGGGGGAGCGGCCGGGGTCGAGCGTCCCGACCGCCTCGACATGGCTTCCGTGCCGGTCCGACCAGAACCACGGCGCGCCGGGACCGGCCGGCGAGCCCGCGCCAGGAGCCGCGCCTGTCGGCTCCTGCCCGAGCATCCCGGCGGCGGCCGCCTCGCCCGAGCGGACCGCGGCCTCCCAGTGCTCGACCCGCGCGGCCGGTGAGCCGTCTGCGGCGCGGGGCCGGACGGCGTCGCCCGCGGCGAAGACGGCCGGAAGGGACGTGGCACCGGATGCGTCGGCGAGGACCCCGCCGTCGGCCTCGATCCCCGCCGCCTCCGCGAGCGCCGTGTCCGGGGCGATCCCTATGCCTGCGACGACCGCATCCGCGGGCACGGAGGACCCGTCGGCGAGGACCACGCGGTGGGCGGCGCCGCCCGGCGCGCCGGGGTGCGTGCCGCCCTCGATGGCGACCGGCGTGCCTGCCACCGTGCGCACCCCGCGCTCGGCGTGGACGGCGTGGAGCCGGCGCGCGAGCGCCTCGCCCACCGCAGGCGCGAGCGGCGGGTCCAGAGGGTCGATGAGCGTCACCTCCGCTCCGGCCGCCCGCGCGGCGGAGGCGACCTCCGCGCCGATGAGGCCCGCGCCCACGACGGCGATCAGCGCCCCGGGCACGAACGCACGGCGGAGGCGGTCTGCGTCCTCACGCGTGCGGAGGACGAGGGCGGCCTCCCCGCCCGGTACGGGAAGCCTGCGGGGAACGCCGCCGGTCGCGAGGAGGACCCGGTCCGCTGGGAGGAGGCGGCCGCCGTCGAGCTCCACAGCGCCCTCGCCCGGCCGCAGCGCGGCAGCGCGGGCCGCGAGCACCTCCACTCTCTGCTCGGCGTACCAGGCCTCAGGGGCGAGGAGCAGCGAGGCGGCGTCCTCGGTGCCCGCGAGGTACCCCTTGCTCAGCGGCGGGCGGTCATAGGGCAGGCCCTCAGGCGCCAGAAGCGTGAGCGCGCCGTCGAATCCCCGGCGGCGCAGCTCGCGCACCGCGCTGAAGCCGGCCACACCCCCGCCGATGACGACGATGCGGGCCGGCGGCGTCACTGGGCGCAGGCCTCGGGGTCCGCGTCCGTGCCGGGGAAGAGGACCACCTGGCCGTCACGGACCTCGACCCGGTGCGTGCGGGTGTCCTCAGTCGCGGGGAGGCACTGCACCTTGCCGGTGCGCATGCTGAAGGTCGAGGAGTGGAGCGGGCACTCCACCTCCTCACCCTCGATCCACCCCTCGGCGAGCGAGGCCTCCTCGTGCGTGCATGTGTCGTTGAGGGCGAAGAAGCAGCCCGTGTCCGCGTGGAACACCGCGATGGGCTCGCTGAAGCCCGACTCCTCGGGCTCCACGACCTTCGCCGTGCCCTCGTCGATGTCCTCCGTGCTGCCGATGACGATTCCCTCGCTCATGCGCCCCACTCTATCGAGGGCCAGCAGAGGTGGGGCTGGCGCTAGACCTCGCCGTACTTCGCCCGTGCCATCGAGTAGACGCCGAAGCAGGCGAGGCCCAGGGCGATCGCGCCGAGGAGCCACGTGCCGTACGGCTGGGCGGCGAGGCCCCGGAGGGCGCCGTCCAGCCCGGTCTGCTCGGTCGGGTCCAGACGCACGGCGGCCACGACGACGAGGATGCCGAGGATCGCGAGCGCCGCGCCCTTGCCCACGTATCCGGCCACGCCGACGGCGAGGACAGGAGTGCGGGCGCGGCCGTGGGGCCTGACCTCTGAGCGGGCGAACCGCCGGGCGAGCCCGCGCCATGCGTAGTAGACGCCGGAGCCCACCACGGCGAGGCCCGCAGCCACGAGGGCCGCCTGCCCGGCCGGCGCCCCGAGCACCAGCGCTGTCAGGTCCTGCGAGGCCTCCCGAGAGTCCTTCCGCGAGCCGAGGGCGTAGGAGGCGAACAGGCCTCCCACGGCGAGGAACACGGCGGCCTTCCCGGCGTCGGTGACCACGGTCCACGGGCCCTCCCAGGCACGGCGGGAGGAGAGCACGGCCTCGCTGAGCCACCACAGCCCGAGGGCGGCGCAGCACACCGCCCCCGCCCAGAGGAGCGCGAGGCCCGCGGGCGCCGCGGCGATCGCGGCAACGGCCCCGCTCTGGTCCGCATGCTCGCGGCGGCCGCCGAGGGCCACCCGCAGGGCGAGGAACGCCACGATCAGGTGCAGCAGGCCCACGAACGCGAAGCCGCCGCGTGCAAGGAACCGGCCCCCGCGGGACCGCGCAGCCCGCACCGTGCCGCGCGCCGCCTTGCGGCCAGCCCGCTTCGCGGCCCGCTTCGCGGCGCGCCGGTGGGCGCCTGACGTCCGCCCTCCCGCGGTGCGATCCGACATCCAGAGCCTCCCACCGTCGTCGTGCGCCCGGGGCGGGCGCTGTGATCGGGACTCTACCCGCGCCGGGGTGCCCCCATTCTCGCGGCCCGGTGCGCCCATTCTCGCGGCGCGGCGCGGCGCTTCGGTAGACTTGGGTGGCAAGAGCCCCGGCCGCCTTGCCTGAACGTGCAGCGAGTACCCAGTACGCAGTCTGTCCGCAGTGAGACCGGGGCCTTCGCATGTAGGCCGACGGCCAGCCGGGCCGTGGGCGCTGTCCCGGGAGGAATCCATGCCAGCAATCGTGATCGTCGGAGCCCAGTGGGGCGATGAGGGCAAGGGCAAGGCAACCGATCTGCTGGGAGGCCGAGTCGACTATGTGGTGAAGCCCAACGGCGGCAACAACGCCGGGCACACCGTGGTCGTCGGCGGCCAGAAGTATGAGCTCAAGCTCCTCCCGGCCGGCATCCTGAGCCCCAACGCGATTCCGATCATCGGCAATGGCTGCGTGGTGAACCTCGAGGCGCTCTTCGAGGAGATCGACGGGCTCGAGGCCCGCGGCGCCGACACCTCGCGCCTGCGCGTCTCCGCGAACGCCCACCTCGTGGCCCCGTACCACCAGACTCTGGACAAGGTCACCGAGCGCTTCCTCGGCAAGCGCGCGATCGGCACCACGGGCCGGGGGATCGGCCCCGCGTACATGGACAAGGTGGCCCGGCTCGGCATCCGCGTGCAGGACGTGTTCGACGAGTCGATCCTGCGCCAGAAGGTCGAGGGCTCGCTCAAGCAGAAGAACGAGCTCCTCGTGAAGGTGTACAACCGCCGCGCGGTGATCGAGGAGGAGATCGTCCAGTACTTCCTCGGGTTCGCCGAGCGCCTGCGGCCCCTCGTCGTCGACTCGACGTACGAGCTGAACAAGGCCCTCGACGAGGGCAAGGTGGTGCTCATGGAGGGCGGCCAGGCGACCTTCCTCGACGTGGACCACGGCACCTACCCGTTCGTGACCTCCTCCAACCCGACCGCGGGCGGTGCGTCGGTGGGCTCCGGCATCGGCCCCACCCGCATTTCCAGGTCCATCGGCATCATCAAGGCGTACACGACCCGCGTGGGGGCGGGCCCGTTCCCCACCGAGCTCTTCGACGAGATGGGCGAGTACCTGCAGAAGACGGGCGGGGAGTTCGGCGTCAACACCGGCCGCCCGCGCCGCTGCGGCTGGTACGACGCCGTGCTGGCGCGGCACGCTGCCCGTGTGAACGGGTTCACGGACTACTTCGTGACGAAGCTCGACGTCCTCACGGGAATCGAGAGGATCCCTGTGTGCGTTGCCTACGACGTGGACGGGATGCGGCACGACGAGATGCCGATGACCCAGACCGAGTTCCACCACGCGAAGCCCATCTTCGAGTACTTCGACGGCTGGACCGAGGACATCTCCGGGGCGACGTCCCTCGACGACCTGCCCGCCAACGCGAGGCACTACGTGGAGAGCCTCGAGAAGCTCTCCGGCACACGCTTCTCCGCGATCGGCGTGGGCCCGGACCGCGACCAGACGATCGTGGTCCGCGACCTCATCGACTGAGCCTCCGAGACCGCCGCAGGGCGCCCTCGGAAGAGGTCCGGAAAAAAATCCGTGACCGCGTAACCTCTCGAGGCACCCCGGCGATTACGTAAGTGCAAGCCGGGCTGGAATCTGTCCCCCATCATGTTCCAGCCCGGCTTCCCTTATGCCCTGCGACAGCCCCCCGGCGTGGATAGAATGATCCGCAGCCTGCCTCAGGATCCATCAGGGGATGAACGTGCACGAAGCACTCACCGACGCCGACCTCGTACCGGGCGCGCGTACCGACCACGAGCTGTTCACGCTCGTGTACCGGACGCTCGCCCCGGCCGTCGTCGGCTACCTCGCCGGCCGAGGGATAGACGATCCCGAGGCCCTGGCCCAGGATGTGTTCCTCGCGGTGCTCCCCCGAGTCGCGAGCATCCAGGGCGGTGCCGCGGGGGTGAGGACGTTCGTGTTCTCGGTTGCACACGCACGTGTGGTCGACCACTACCGGCGGTCAGAACGGCGGCCCCGGACTGTTGACTATGACCCTCTCCTGGACTCCCGCGAAGCGGGATCCGCGGAGAGCGAGGCACTCGTGGCCGCTGGCCAGACGGACGCCGAGCTCCTGATCGGCCGGCTCGCGGGCGATCAGAGGGACGTGCTGATGCTGCGCATCGTGGCCGAGCTGAGCATTGACGAAGTCGCAGCTGTCCTCAAGAAGACACCGGGGGCAGTGAAGCAGCTCCAGCGCAGGGCGCTCAAGGCCCTCCGCGAGCACGTGTCCGAGGAAGAGTGGATCCGATGAGCACAGAACGCTCGCAGGTGAAAGCCGTCATGGCCGAGGCAGGTCTCGAGCACGACGCCGGGCTGCGGCGCGCGCTCGAAGGCCTCACCGCGCTCCGTCCCGCCTCCGCCCCCGAGCCGACGGGCGATCTCGCCCGGCTCTTCGAGGCAGCGGCGGCAGCCGATGCGGCATGCCCTGCCGAGGGTGCCGCGCCTGTCGAGGACCTCACAGCGCTCGTCCCGATCTCCCGTGTGGCCGCGCTGCGCGCAGAGGCCGCTGTCCGGACCGCCTCGAGCTTCGCCGCTGCCGCTGCCAGGCCGCGGACGGTCAAGCGGCACCGCGGTGCGATGATCAGCGCCGCGGTCGTGGCGGGCATGGGCCTCGGCGTCACAACGGTGGCGGCCGGCGGGCCCGGGCTGGACCTGTTCTCACCGGACGGTGCGGGAACGGCGCACGCCGGATCCGCGCGTTCCGGGTCCGCGCAGGCCGGGACTTCAGGCGCCGCGGCCGCTCCGGCCGATTCCGCGCCGGCCGATTCCGTGCCGGCCGATTCCGCGCGGGCCGCCGCAGCGCGGCAGGCGCCGCCCACGGACCAGGAGGGCGCGTCGTCGTCCGCTTCCGCGAAGCGGACGCAGGCTGCAGCGCCCGCTGCTGACGGCGCCGGCGGGACGGCCGCAGGCGGTGCCGGTGCGGACGTGTCCCTGCCCACAGCGGCGCAGGCGCCCGCCGAGGGCGCCGCGGCGCTTGACCAGCCCGAGCCGTCCGGCAGCCAGAGCGGCCTCGCGGACGTGCCGGACGAGGAGCAGGCGGTCTCGAGGAAGGCAGGCGGCGCCGCCCGCGGGACCCTCGTGGCATCGTCGGGTGCCGACCTCCGGGTCGTCGCGGGGACGCTCCGCGCCCGCGTGGGCGACAGGCCCCTCGTGACGGCTGCCGCGGCCCTCTCGCGCCCGGCCGCCCCGCAGCCGGGCGCACGGCAGCCGGCCGCCCCGCAGCCGGCGGCCTCAGATCAGGGCGCCCGCCACCGCGCTGAAGCCACAGTCGATGCGCTGGGCTCGCGCCTGAAGGGCGGAAAGCACCGCGCCTGAGAGCAGCGGTCGGTTGCCCATATCACATCAGCACGAGCGGCTTGCGGCCAGATCGATAACGGATTTGTAACTTCCGATATCGGCCAGCTAGGCTTGTTTCTCGACGCCCGCACCCGGGCTCGCAAGCCGCCGTTCCGCCGAACCCTGCCGACGGCTGTGCTTTCTCGTTCTCCCTGAGGCAGGGGCGGGGGACCCATTGCGTGCCCACCGCGCGCCGGGGTGAAGCACCCGCGGTCATACCGCGCGTGCCGGCTCATACCTCTGCCGAACCCGACAGCTAACTTCGCAGGCGTGAGAGGCTCACTATGGATTCCGCACGCCTGCGCGGCCGCCGCCGCGCTGAACCCGCACGCCCGTTCCGACTCCTCCCCTCCGCGCCCGCCCGCCGCGCCGGCTCCTACGCCCTCGTCGCCGGGTTCCTGGCGCTGGGCGCCGCGCCCGGCCTGGTCGGCGTGGCGATGCCCGGCACGCCCGGCCTCGAGCAGGCCGCCCTCCAGGCCCAGCCGGAGGTCGCCGCGTCCCAGGATGCCGAGCTCGACTTCCCGCGCACGTCCGTCGCGACGGCCAAGAAGCCGAAGGCAGCTGCCGTCAAGGCGCAGGGCTCCGTGTCCTCGAAGGCCGCCTCCGCCGCGGCCCCGACCACGCCCGCCGGCCTCGGCAAGCCGCTCGCGTCCCTCCAGCTCGCCTCGCCGTTCGGCTGGCGGGCCAACCCGCTCGGCACCGGCTCGGACCTGCACACCGGCGCTGACTTCGTGGCCGCCTGCGGCACGCCCGTCATCGCCTCCGCTGCAGGGACGGTCGTTGAGGCCGGGTGGCACGCGTACGGCGGCGGCAATCGGATCGTGGTCAACCACGGCAACGGGCTCAAGACCACGTACAACCACCTCTCCACGATCGGCGTGAGCGTGGGCCAGAAGGTCGGTGCGGCACAGCAGATCGGCGCGGCCGGGACCACCGGTGCGTCCACCGGCTGCCACCTCCACTTCGAGGTGGTCGAGAAGGGCACCACCGTCGACCCGATGGGCTTCCTCTGAGCCGACCGCTGGGGCACGGGCCCCGGCCTGCGCGGCAGCCGCTAGGGTGGGAACTGACCCCCGACTGAGCCAGCCCGCCCACCAGGAGGCCTCATGCTCGACCAGCCCACCCTCGACTCCCTCTGGGACTTCGACGACCCCGCCGCTTCCGAGGCGGCCTTCAGGGCCGCAGCCCTCGATCCCGCGTTCGACTCCGTCGAGCGGGCCGAGCTCACCACCCAGCTGGGCCGCGCGATCGGGCTCCAAGGACGGTTCGAGGAGGCAGACGCCCTCCTGGACGCCATCGACTGCGAGGTGGACCCGACCCTCGGCGTGCGGGTTCTCCTCGAGCGCGGCCGGCTCCTGAACTCCGCCGGTCGGGCCCCCATGGCTGTTCCCCTCTTCGAGCAGGCAGCCGAGCTCGGCGAGCACCTGGGCGAGGAATACCTCGCGGCCGACGCCTTCCACATGCTCGCCATCGCGGACGCGGACCACGCCGAGTCCTGGGCCCGCTCCGGGATCGAGTACGCCTCCGGGGCCCACACCCCCCGCGTGCAGCGCTGGTGCGCCACCCTCCACGGAAACCTCGGCTCGGCCCTGCTCGAGGCGGGCGAGAACCACCGCGCGCTCGTCGAGTACCAGCTCGCCGAGCAGTGGGCGGAGAGGGTGGGCACTCCCTCGCAGGTAGCGTGGGCGCGTGAGGGGATCGCGGCCTGCCGGGCCGCGGGCGAAGACTGAGGCCGACTGGCGCGCGCCAGCGGAGGCCCAGGCCAACCAGAGAGGAAGCCATGTACTTCATCGTCGTGAAGTTCGAGACCCTGCCCGAGTACACCGAGGCGTTCCCGCAGATCGTCCGGGAGTTCACCGAGTCGACCCGCGCCGAGCCGGGCAACCTGTTCTTCGAGTGGTCCCGCTCGCTCGAGAACCCCGCCGAGTACGTCCTGGTCGAGGCGTTCACCGACGAGGGCGCCGGCCCGCACGTCCAGAGCGAGCACTTCGCCGCCGGCCTCGAGGCCATGCGCCCGTGCCTGGCCAGGACCCCGAGCATCGTCTCGCGCCAGGTGGACGGCAGTGGCTGGGACGCGATGGGCGAGCTGCAGGTCGGCTGACCCCCGCGCCCCCTGTTGTGGGGTCCCGTCCCGTCTGGTGTGGGGTCCCGTCGTGCTTGAGGCGTGTGGGACCAGCCTCAGTCCGCGACGAAGTACATGCGCTTGTTGACGAACTCGTCCATGCCGAGAGGGCCGAGCTCGCGGCCGAAGCCCGAGCGCTTGACCCCGCCGAACGGCACCTCGGCGCCCTCGGCGGCGGCGATGTTGACGTTCGCCATGCCGACCTCGAGCCTCCGGGCGACCCGCTCGGCGCGCGCCGTGTCGGTCGAGAAGACGCAGCCTCCGAGCCCGTACGGGGTGTCGTTCGCGAGGCTGAGCGCCTCGTCGTCGCTGCCGACCTTGTAGACCACAGCAACGGGGCCGAACAGCTCCTCCTTGTACGCTCGCATCTCGGGCGTCACGCCGGTGAGGACCGCGGGGGAGTAGTACGCGGCGTCCCCGTCCGCGAGCTCCCCGCCGGCGTGGAGGGTTGCGCCCTTCTCGACCGCGTCCCGGACCTGGGCGGCGATGCTCTCCGCGGCCGCCCGCGAGGACAGGGGAGCGAAGGTGTTCTCGGCGTCGTCCGCGGGGTTGCCGGGGGTGAGCGCCCTGGCGCGCTCGGTGAGGCGGGCCACGAAGTCCTCGAAGACGTCCTCCATGACGATCATGCGCTTGTTCGAGTTGCACGCCTGGCCCGTGTTCTCCATGCGCGTGTCCCACGCCGTGTCCGCGAGGGCGCGCGGGTCCGCCGCGTCGAGGACGACGAACGGGTCCGAGCCCCCGAGCTCGAGCACGGCCTTCTTGAGGTTCTTCCCGGCGAGCTCGCCGATGATCGCGCCCGCGCGCTCGGAACCGGTGAGCGAGACGCCCTGGATGCGCTCGTCCGCGATGATGTCCGCGATCTGCGCATGCGAGGCGAAGACGTTGACGTACGCGCCCTTCGGCAGGCCGGCGTCGTCCATGATCTGCTGGATGGCGAGCGCTGAGCGCGGGCAGGATTCGGCGTGCTTGAGGATGATCGTGTTGCCGAGCATGAGGTTCGGCGCCGCGAAGCGCGCCACCTGGTAGTACGGGTAGTTCCACGGCATGATGCCCAAAACCGGGCCGATGGGCAGCTTCTGGACGAACGCGCGGCCGCCGGCGAAGGTCTTGATCTCCGTATCCGCGGCGAGGGACGGGCCCTCCTCCGCGAAGTACTTGAAGATGTCCGTGCAGAACTCGGCCTCGTCCTTGGCCTGGGACAGCGGCTTGCCCATCTCCTCGGTGATGATGGCAGCGAGCTCGTCGGCGCGCTCGGTGAAGAGCTCCGCGATGCGGGAGACCACCTTGGCGCGGTCCTCGATCGGGGTCTCGCGCCAGGCCTCGAACGCGGACTGCGCCGCGGCGATGGCGGCCTCGACCTCTGCGTCCGTCGCGGTGGGGAACGTCTCGACGACCTCGCCTGTGGCGGGGTTGAGGACGCGGTATCCGGGCTCTGCTGGAGAAGGGGCGCTGCTAGTCATGGCACCATCTTGCCCCGATTCGTGGCGCGGATCACTGTGCTTAAGCACGACGGCGGCGGGTCGCCTCCTGTGCGGAAGGTGACCCGCCGCCGTCGTGCTCCCGTTGCGGGGTCCCGTCCCGACGAATGCGGGGTCCTTGGCGGGCGGGACGGGAGCCCGTGTTGGGCGGGACGGGACCCCGTATCGGGGCTAGGAGAGGAGCTGGCGCCTGCTCGAGATGACTCCCGTGTTGAAGCCCGCGAGGTGCAGGCCGCCGTGGAAGCGCGCGTGCTCGATCTTGACGCAGCGGTCCATGACCACGTTCATCCCGGCGGCCTCGGCGTCGGCCGCGACCTCCTCGTGCCACGAGCCGAGCTGCAGCCAGATCGTCTTGGCGCCCACGGACTTGGCCTCCTCGAGGACGCCCGGGATGTCCTCGTGCCGGCGGAACACCTCGACGAGGTCCGGGGACTCGGGCAGGTCCGCGAGCGAGGCGTACACGGGCTGGCCGAGGATCTCCTTGACAGTCGGGTTCACGAAGTAGACCTTGAAGCGCGTCGAGGACAGCAGGTACGTCGCGACGAAGTAGCTCGCGCGGCTCGGCTTGTCCGAGGCCCCGACGATGGCGATCGAGGTGGTCTCGCGCAGGATGCGCTGGCGCTCGGGCGCGCTCGGGCCCACCCAGGTGCGCTCTGCTGCGGCGGTCACTGGGCACCTCCTTCCTGCTGGCGGCCCCCGCGCGGGGCGAGGGACGCTCCGGTGACGCCGGGCAGGGAGCACGCCTCGCCGTCGTACGTCGGGGCGGCGAACTCCTCCTCCAGTTCCGCGACCTCCCGGGACGCCGCCTGGTGCGCTGCCTGGCTCGCTGTGAGTGCCTGGTCGAGGTCCCAGATGATGTCCTCGACGTCCTCGAGTCCCACCGAGAAGCGGATGAGGTCCTCGGGGACGCCGGCTGCGACGAGCTGGTCCGCCGTGAGCTGCTGGTGCGTGGTCGACGCCGGGTGCAGGACGAGGGTGCGCGCGTCGCCGATGTTGGCCAGGTGGGACGCGAGCTGGAGCGCCTCGATGAAGCGCGCGCCGGCCTCGCGGCCGCCCTGGATGCCGAAGCTGAACACACTGCCCACGCCGAGCGGCAGGATCTCCTGGGCGAACGCGTGCTGCGGGTGGCTGGGCAGGCCCGCGTAGTTCACGTACGTCACGCGCGGGTCGGCCTCGAGCCATTCCGCGACCGACTTCGCGTTCGCCAGGTGGGCGTCCATGCGCTGCGGGAGCGTCTCGACGCCCTGCAGGAGCTGGAAGGCCGACTGCGGGGACAGGGCCGGGCCGATGTCACGAAGCTGCTCGCTGCGCAGCTTCGTGAGGAACCCGTACTCGCCGAAGTTGCCCCACCACGTGACGTTGCCGTAGCTCGGGACGGGCTCGGTCATGGTGGGGAACCTGCCGTTGCCCCAGTTGAAGGTCCCGGCCTCGACGACGACGCCGCCCAGGGTGGTGCCGTGCCCGCCGAGGAACTTCGTCGCGGAGTGGATGACGATGTCCGCGCCGTGCTCGATCGGCCGGAAGAGGTACGGCGGCGTCAGCGTGGAGTCCACGACGAGCGGGACACCGTGGCCATGGGCGACAGCGGCGAGGCCGGCCACGTCGGCGATGTCACCGGAGGGGTTCGCGACCACCTCGGTGTAGACGGCCTTCGTGTTCTCGCGCAGGGCCGCGGCGAAGTCCGCCGGATCGGTCGAGTCCACGAAGGTCGTCTCGACGCCGAAGCGGCGCAGCGTCACGTCAAGCTGGGTGATCGTGCCACCGTACAGCTTCGAAGACGCGACGATGTGGTCCCCGGCCTGGGTCAGCGCGGCGAACGTGATGAACTCCGCCGCCATGCCTGAGCTCGTCGCGACCGCGCCGAGGCCGCCCTCGAGGGACGCGATGCGCTCCTCGAAGGCCGCGACGGTCGGGTTGCCGATGCGCGAGTAGATGTTGCCGTACTTCTGCAGCGCGAAGAGGTTGGCGGCGTCGTCCGTGTCCTTGAACACGAACGACGTCGACTGGTAGATCGGCACCGCACGCGCGCCGTGCTCCGCGTCCGGCGTGCCGCCGGCGTGCAGGGCGCGCGTGCGGAAGCCGAACTGGCGCTCCGCCATCAGCGCACGCCCGCGGTCTCGAGGCCAGAGGCCGAGGAGGGAACGGTGATGGGAAGGAGGTCCGTGTTGAGCTCGGTGCCGTTCTTGCGGGCCAGGTCCGCCTCGAGCTCGCGCACGATCGGCAGGACCTCGCGGCCGAACTGCTCGACCTCCTCCTGGAAGTGCAGGTAGCCCGTGAGGAACAGGTTCACGCCGATCTTCTTGTACTCGACGATCCGCGTGGCGATCTGCTCCGGGGTGCCGATGAGCTTGGTGCGGAAGCCGTCGTTGTACTGCACGAGGTCCTCGAACGTGGAGTCCTCCCACATGCCCTTGCCGTCCTTGGTGGACTGGCCGGCCTCCTTGACGGCGGCGGCGAAGCCCTCGACGGCGGGCTTGTGGGCCTTGGCGATGATCTCGCGCAGAGTGTCCTGCGCCTCCTTCTCCGTGTCGCGGGCGATCACGAAGCCGTTGAGGCCGAAGCGCGGGGCCTGGGGGGCCTTGCGGCCGTCCTGGGCCGCGGCCAGCACCCCGCGGATGTTGTCCTTGAACGGCTCGAGGTCGCGGCCGTTGGAGAAGTACCAGTCCGCGGTGCGGCCTGCGGCGGCCTGCGCGGCGGTCGAGTTGCCGCCGAAGAAGATCTCGGGGTGCGCGCGGCCGGGGATGTCGAGCGGGGCCGGGTTCAGGGTGAAGTCCTTGATGTTGTAGTACTTCCCGGACTGGGAGTAGCCCTGCTGCGTCCAGAGGCCGCGGAGGGCATTGATGAACTCCTCGGTGCGGACGTAGCGCTCGTCGTGCTCGAGCCATTCGAGGCCGAAGTTCACGAACTCGTCCTTGAGCCAGCCGGAGACGATGTTCACCGCGGCGCGGCCGCCGGAGAGGTGGTCCGCCGTGATGATGAACTTCGCCAGGACGCCGGGGTGCCACATGCCCGGGTGCACGGCCGAGATGACCTTGAGCCGCTCGGTGGCGCCGAGGAGCGCGAGGCTGAACGAGGTGGCCTCGTGCTGCTTGTCCGCGCCGTAGCTCGCGGCGTAGCGGGTCTGGGTCAGGGCGTACTCGAAGCCCGCGTCCTCCGCGATGCGGGCGAGCTTCCTGTTGTACTCGAACTCCCAGTTGGTGCGCTGTTCGATGGTCGAGACGACGAGGCCGCCCGAGACGTTCGGCACCCAGTAGGCGAACTTGAGGGGGGTCTCGACGTCGATCGTGTGGTCGGTCATGGCTGCGCTCCTTCATGCGGGCGCGACGTGCAGCGCGGGCCGGGGCCTGGACGCTCACCATCGCTTCTGGCGGTAGCACCCTTCGGCCCGCAGGGGCGGGGCCGGGGTTGCTGCGGCGTCACAGATCCAGATCTCTCAGCCGCTCGGGATGGTCAGTGAGATTCTCCCGAGAGCGGGTGTAACGATGCAAATTATTTCGTCACACTCGCGTCATGTCCGCCGTCACCGAATAAGGTTCGACGGCGCGCGTCCGGTCCGCGGTCTGGCTTCGGCGACGGCGGCGGGTCGCCGGCGCTCGCAGCCAGGCGTGGCCACCTCTCACCCATCGCGTGGCCATGTCTTGATCCACGCGTGGCCACCTCTCGCCGAACGCGTGGCCATATTTGGATCCACGCGTGGCCACCTCTCGCGCTCGCCACCGGAGGCGCCCGCGAGCGCAACCTGGATCGCACTCTGCACTTTCGGACGGGTCGGCCTGTCTCAGGCATGCGTCCATGGCGTGCGGACCCGAGGAGCGCTGAAGGGAATGACTGTCAACCTCGCGCCCGTGTCCTTCCGCCGCCCGAAGTGGCCACGGGTTGCGTGGAAGGTGGCCACGGGTTGCGTGGAAGGTGGCCACGGGTGGGGCGGGAGGTGGCCACGGGTTGCGTGGAAGGTGGCCACGGGTGGGGCGGGAGGTGGCCACGGGTTGCGTGGAAGGTGGCCACGGGTGGGGCGGAAAGTGGCCACGGGTGGGGCGGAAAGTGGCCACGCGTTCGGTGGGAGGTGGCCACGCGCTGGCTAGCGGGCGGGCTGCGGGCGGAGGTCCTCCGAGGCGAGGACCGCGGCGAGCGCAGCCCCGGGCCACCCGAACCAGTCCCGTGAGAGCCACGCGCCCGTCTCCGGGTCTGCGGTCTCCGGGAGCATGCCGTCCTCGGACACCAGCTCTCCGAGAGTGGCGAGGACCCGCTCCTGGCGGCTGGAGTCCCCGATGGTGCGCGCGTACAGGAGCTCCTGCACGAGCCCGAGCGCCCACACCCCTGCGGTGTGCACGGACCCGAGCCCGCCGAGCCGGCCGGCCACCGTGAAGGGGCCGTCGGGGTTGAAGGCGGTCTCCATCGTGGACCGCCAGGCAGGATCGTCCGCCGCGCAGAAGCCCCAAGCGGCCGCGAGCGGGGCCGGGAGGTCGTTGGCATCCGCGTAGAGCCGGTACTGCCCGGTTCCGTCGGTCTCGTACGCGTAGGCGGGGCCCGCCGGCCCGTCCACGAGGAACAGCTCCTTGGTCCGCTTGCGCACCTGCTGGGCACGCTGCGCGAGCTCCGCGCCGTCGAGCCCCATCTCGTCCGCGACCGTGCTCAGGCGCGTGAGCACCTCGGCGTAGAGGACCTGGGTCGAGAAGTTGTGCGGGTACTCGGCGGGGTCGTCCGCCGGGGTCTCCTCACTCACGAGGAGGCCCGTGGCCGGGTCGGCCACGAGATCCGCGAACGCGGCCTCGATCCCGGCCCGCCAGTGGCCGAGGTCCGGGGAGGGCCAGTGCCCGAACCGGCGCCGGAAGTCCACGAGCTCGAGCACGGGGTAGAGCTGCTGGTCGGCCTGAAGCCCCGGGTCCTTGACCTGGCCGCCGGTGAGGTGGCTGCGCATCCACGGCCCGTCGGCGCGCGCGGGCCCGAACAGCCAATTGAGGTGGCGGCGCAGCACGTCCTCCTCCTCCGAGCCCGGCTCGCCCTGGAGCAGGAGGGGCAGGACCACGAAGTATGCGTCGCGCGTCCATGACAGGGGCAGGAGCCGGTGGTCGGTCACGACGCATGTCATGCCGTCCGCGACGTCCAAGGCGCAGCAGCCCAGCGCGTACTGGACGGCCGCTGCATGCGTCCGCGCCGCGAGGCTCCCGGGGGAGGGGGCCACGAGGTGGGCTCGGCCCCGCGGGGCCGGGACCCCGCCGTCGACCGTGAACTCCACCGTGAGCGAGAGCTGCGCCGCGGCACCTTCGGCCCGGCACTCGGCACCCTCGCCCGTCCGCACCCACGCGACCGCGCCGGAGGGCGAGGAGGCGCGCACGGTCGCGACGGCGCCGAGGCCCGCCGAGCGGAGGGTGAGCACCGGCCCGTCCGCCTCGAGGACCGTGTCCTGCGCGAGGAACTCCGGCGGCGCGATCTCGGTGATCTCCGCGTACGGCGGCCGCTGCAGACGGCCGCGGAAGCGCACCGTGAGCGGGCCCTCGGACCGGGCGGTCCATGTCAGGCCAGGGCTGGGGGCAGCGGTGTCCGCCTTGAGCTCCACCTCGGCGTCCGACTCCAGCACGAGCGCTGCCGAGGACGCGTCGGCGAGGTGGCGGCGGTAGTCCCGCACGCGCGCCTCGACCCCGCGGTCCGTGCCCTCCGCGAACTCCCGGGCTCCGGTCAGCTCGACCATCCCCAGGTGCGGATGCGGGCGGACGACGGCGAGGACCTCCTTCGCGGTGAAGGAGGCGGCGAGCAGCCCGTTCCCCACATCGCGGGGCTTGCGGGGCGTCATCGCGTCTCCTCCTCGCGGCCGAACAGGTAGAGGTGCGGCCTCCCCATGCCGAGCGAGGGCTCGCGGCGCCGCTCGGCCGGGATCTCCGAGAGGTCCAGCACGGTGCGGAGCACCGTGTCCTCGAGCCCCGCCGCGGCGAGGACCCGGCCCTTGGGGTCCACGACCATCGAATGCCCGCAGAAGCCCGGCGAGTTGGAGTTCGCGGCGATGGCGAAGAGCTGGTTGTCCTGCGCCCGTGCGCGGGTGCGCACCTCGATGAGGTGCTCGTGGTCCGCGCCCACGGCGGACGGGATCACGAGGACCTCGGCGCCGGCGAGGGCCTGGGTGGTGGCGATCGCGGGGAACGCATGCTCGAAGCAGATCTGCGGGCCCAGGACGCCGGCTGGCGTGTGGACCACGGGCAGCTCGTGCCCCGGCTCGAACACCGGCAGCTCTGCCGGGAAGAGGTGCGACTTGCGGTAGACGGCGAGCCCCGCCCCCGGTGCGGCGATGAGCAGCGAGTTGCACAGCCCGCCGTCGTCCGCCCGCTCGAGGAAGCCCACCACGATGGTGACGCCGTGCGCCGCGGCGAGCTCCCGCACGAGCACCGCCGTGGGGCCTGTCTCCGCGTCCTCGGCGAGCTCGTCGCTGCGCTCGGTCACGACCGCGAGATCGTAGCCGGGGACGAACATCTCGGGGAACACGATGAGGTCCGCGTCCCGGTGCTCCTCCACCGTCTCGGCCAGGCGACGGCGGTTGCCCTCCGGGTCGCCCACCGGCACCACGAGCTGGACGACGGCGAGGCGCACCTTGTTCTGCTGCTCGCGGTCCTGCTGCTCGCGGTCCTGCTGCTCGGGATTCTGCTGTCCGGGCGCGGCGGTCATCCCTTCACCGCCCCAGCGAACAGGCCGCGGACGTAGTAGCGGTTGAGGAGCGCGAACAGGAGCAGCGGGGGCAGGATCGCGAGGAGCGAGCCGGCAGAGATGAGGTCGTCCTGGTTCAGCTGCGGCGCATTGAGGTTCGCCAGCCCCACCGTGATGGGACGGTGGTCGGCGTCCAGCAGGGTCAGTCCCATGAGGAGGTCGTTCCAGACGAAGACGAAGTCGATGATGACGAAGGAGACGATGCCCGGGACCGCGAGGGGGAGCGCGATCGCCGTGAAGGTCTTGAGGGGGCTCGCGCCGTCCATCCGGGCGCTCTCGATGAGCTCGTCCGGGATCGCCTCGAAGAAGCTGCTGAGCATGAAGATGGACCAGCCGGCCCCGAAGGCCGTGTGGACCAGCGCGATCCCCAGGTACTGCCAGTTGCCCTCGTTGAGGCCCAGCGTGCGGAACCACGGGATGAGCGGGATCAGGATGATCTGGACCGGCACGATCATCGTGGTGAGCAGCAGCAGGTGCACGATCCCCTTGAAGCGGAACCGCATCCGGGCGAACGCGTAGGCGGCGAGGGTGCCCGCCGCGAGGGTGATCAGGACCGAGAGGATCGAGATGACGAGGCTGTTCACGGCGTAGCCGGACAGGCCGCCCTCCCAGACGCGGCGGAAGTTGTCCAGGGTGGTGGTGGTCGCGTCGGCGCGCCACCAGCCGCCGGTGCTCTCGTCGAGGGGAAGGAGCGCGATCGCGGCCGCCCCGAGGACGGGGACGATCCACACGACGCTCGCAACGGTGAGGATTGCGTAGAGGGCGAGGATCCGCCACTGGGACGTCATGACTGGTTTCCGTTCTTGCGGAGGAAGGGCATGGCGGCGGCGATGAGGACGGCCGACATGATGATGGCGATCGCTGCCGCCTGGCCGGCCTTGGGGGAGTCGAGGAACTGGAATGCCTGCTGCCACAGGAGGAGGCCGAGGACCTGGGTGTCCTGGGCAGGGCCGCCGCCGGTGGTCACGAACACGATGTCGAACGTGCGCAGCGCGAAGATGATCGAGATGACGGTGACGACGACGATCGAGGGGCGCAGGCTCGGCAGCGTCACGTGGCGGATGGTCTGCCAGCGGGACGCGCCGTCCACCTTCGAGGCCTCGAGGAGCTCCGCGGGGACCGAGGTGAGGCCGGCAGTGAACGTGATGACGCCGAAGCCGACGAACGCCCAGACTGCCGGGATGATGATCATGACGTTGGTGAGCCGGACGTCCAGCTCGCCGATGTGGAGCACGCCCGGATTGGAGAGCCAGCGGCCCAGGTGCAGCTCGAGCGGGCCGATCGTCAGGTCCGCATTGCCGATCCCGAGGAGCCTGAGGCCCGCGTTGAGCAGGCCCTTGTCCGGGTCCGGGTTGTAGATGAAGCCCCAGATGACGCCGACTGCCGCGAGCGAGATGGTCATCGGGAGGATGATCGCGCTGCGGAACAGGCCCGTGCCCTTCTTGGCCTCCCAGATCAGCAGCGAGAGCGCGAGGGAGATCGTCACGACCAGGAACGGGAAGACGACCAGCCACACCACGGAGTTGAGCGCCGCATTCCAGAAGTCCGCGCTCGCGAGGGTGGCCGTGTAGTTCTTCAGCCCCGCGCCGACCCACAGGTCCGGACGCTCGACCCGCCACGGGTTCAGCATGCCCCACGTGAAGAAGCTCGAGAGGAACGTGGCGAGGGCGGGCCAGAGGTAGAACCCGGTGAAGACCGCCAGCAGGGGGATGAGGAAGAGGTAAGCGAGTCGGGATTCCGAGCCGCGCCCGCGCGGCTTGGCCGACGCTGTGCGGGCGCGGCTCGTCATCATGGTGCTAGTCCTTCGAACGCGTGTCGGCGGCGACCATGGCCTGGGTGAACTTCTCGACGTCGTGCGTGCGGATCAGGTTGTCGAGGGCCTGGCGGTACTTCGCCTGGATCTCGCCGCCGATCCAGTCGTCGAGGTCGTAGCCGGCGGCGCCGGAGGCGTCCTTGGGCCACAGCGCAGCGGCCGCGCGGTCGCTCTCGCTCGGGTACACGTCCGCCGGGACCTTCATGTTCGGGGCGATGAAGCCGCCCTTCTTGGCCCAGACCGACTGGCCCTCGACCGAGCCGAGGTAGGCGAGGAACGCCTTGGTCGTTGCCGGGTTCTTGCTCTGGGCGTTGCCGATGAACAGGTCGCCGCTGACCGCCTGGGCGGGCTCGACGCCGTCATACGCCGGGAAGGGGAAGAAACTGTAGTCCTTGCCCGCCTTGAGGCTCTTGTCGCAGGACGGGACGACGCTGCTCACGAACGCGCCGTTGTTGCCGAAGGCGTGCTTGCCGCTGACCCAGCCGCAGACCTCGTCGGTGAAGCCCGTGTCCAGGGCGTCCGCCGACCAGTACTTCTCGATGAGCCCGGAGAGGACGGTCATCGCCTCGACGACCTTGGGGTCATCCCAGCCGATCTCGCCCCGCTGAAGCTGCTGGAACTTCTCGAGGCCCGCGACGTTGAGCAGGACCGGGTCCACCCACTGCGTGGGGACCCAGACGTCCTTGGCGCCGACCGCGAACGCCTTCCCGGAGGCGTTCGCCTTGTCGAGCACGGCCGTGAACTCATCCCACGACGCCGGGGACTCCTTCACGCCGAGCTTCGCATCGGTCTTCTCAGTGGACCAGATGAGGCCGTTCACGTTGCCCTTGAAGTAGACCGCGTTGGCCTTGCCCTCGGCACCGGTGGCGATGGCCTTGAGGGAGTCGTTGTACTCGCCGGCCTCGATCCAGGAGTTCCACTGCTCGTCGAGGTCCATGAGGAGGCCCTGCTGGGAGAACTGGCGGACGGTGCTGGGGAGGGCCACCGCAGCGTCCGGCGCGTTGCCGGCGGCGAACTGCTGGGCGAGCTGGGTCTGCGTCTGGTCGAACGGGACGACCTCGACCTTGACGTTCGTGCCCGGGTACTTGGCCTCGAAGCCGTCAACGACCGACTGGAAGGCCTCGCCCTCGGCCCCGGTCCAGTTGGCCACCACTCGGATGTCGCCCGAGGGCTCCGCGGACTCGGACGCTCCGCCGCCCGAGGGGCCGCCGGAACACGCCGCTGCGAAGGGAGCGACGCAGAGAAGCGCGGCGAGGGCCGTGGCCCGGCGTCCGCGAGAGGATGTGATGCCCATGAAAAGCCTCCGAGGAGAAAGAGTATTTGTCATCTTCGACATGACAAATAGTGCCGCGAGTCACGTCGCGGTGTCAAGCGCGCAGGGGCAGGGCCGGGACGGGAGGGGCAGAGGGCGTGCCGGGATGCGCATAAGGGGGCAGCTCGGCCCGCGGGGGAGCTGCGGAGGCTAGGAGGCGAGCTCGAGCCCCGTGACGGCGGCGACGCCCTCGGCCGCCCGCCGCACCTCGCGCGGCACGGATCCGCCCGAGACGACGCCGGCGAGGAGGTGCCGCAGCTGGACGCTCACGCGCTCGTACTCGGGCACGGCCGGGCGGGTCGTGGCCTCCGGGAGAAGGCGGGCGACGTCGTGGAGGAAGCCGCTGCCCCGCTCGAGCACCGAGGCGACACTCACCCGGGACGGGAGCTGCCCGGTGGTGTCCGCGACGGTCAGCTGCACAGTGGCCTCCATGAGGCGCCGGACGATCCGCATCGCCAGATGGGGCTGGCGTGCCTGCCGGAAGACCGCGTACGCCAGGCCCCCGGCGAGCACCTTCGAGCCGGCCTCGGTGCCCGAGGGCAGGGGTGCGAAGCCGAAGCGGTCGAGGACCTGCGCGGGGGAGAGCCCCGTCAGGCGGGCGAGGGCGGCGAGGTCGTAGCTTCCGCCCAGGGCCATCTGGCTGAGCCCCGAGACGAGGGACTCGAGGGCCTCGGTCCGGCCCCAGCCGGCGCTCGCGGCATCGATGAGGCCGTCCTTCACGAGGGACGAGAGGGCGCGGACTGCGCGGACGGCGGGGGGCTCTGCGAGCACCACCTGCTCGTGCTCGATCACCGAGGCGCCGTGCGCGCACAGCCAGCCGTGGAGGACGTAGGTGGCCGTCTCGGCCGCGTCCGGCCCGGCGGGAACCGCGATCGGCGGATGGCCGAACGCGTCGAGGCACGCACGCGCTGCCTGGCGTAGCTCGCGCAGCGTGGCCGGCGCGTGCACGAACCCGACCCTCGCCATGCTCTCGCGGTCGTACCAGAGCCCGGCCACGTCCGCCTCGGCCTGGACGGCGACGATATGGCCCTCGTGGCTCGTCGCCTCGATGAAGGCGCGGGCGACGTCGGCGCGGTAGGTGGTCTCGACCCACTCCGGATCGAGGGAATCGACCGGGTGCAGGGCATCGAGCGCGGCCAGCTGGGGCACCCAGACGGAATCGAGGACAGCGAGGTCCGGGGCCTCCCCGGCCGCGACCGCGGCCAGCACGTGGCGGTGCAGCTCGGTGAAGGGCACCACCTGGACGTCGAGGATGATCTCCGCAGGGCTGATGCTGCGGACCACGTTCGCCCATTCCTCGGTCGGGACGGTCACGCGGACCCGGGCGTCGCTCAGCTGGCGCGTGATCCAGGCCGGGTTGACGAAGGTGCCACGGCGACGCTGCCGGATGATCACCCCCTCGTCGAACAGCTCCGCGAGGGCGCGGTGGACCGGATTGCGGGAGATCCCGAGCTGCTCGCACAGGTCATGCTCGGTGGGCAGCTGGCCGTCGGTCCCGAAGCGGCCCTCGAGGATGGCCGCGACGAGGGCCTCCTTGAGCTGCTCGTACAGGGGAGTCCTCGACGCCGGGTCCAGTTCTGCGAGCTTCATGCCGCGCCCCCGCTCTCCAGCGCACCGGGTTCTGCGGGCAGGGCACGGCCCCTGGAGTCATCGGAGAGCCGTGGAGAGGACATGCCGCAACATTACTTCGCCAGCGAAGGGGTGCCGGCCACCTCAGGCCCGCGCGAGGAGTTCCTCGCCCACGCGGCCGCGCTGGTAGAAGACCTCCCGCCCCGCCCGGACCGGCTCCGCGAGGCCGGACTCGGCGAGCACCTTGAGGTGCGTGCTGACCGTCCCGGCGGCGAGGTCGAGCGCGCACGCGAGCTGCGTCGTCGTCATCGGGACGTCCAGCTGGGCGAGGATCTGCGCCCGGGTGCGCCCCAGCAGCCGCGAGATCGGCGATTCGCGCGTCTCCCGCGTCGCCTCCCAGAGCCGCCCAACACCGCGCGGCGCGTACGTGACCGTCGGGACGAACGGTGCGATGTTGAGCACGAGCGTGTTGGGCCACACGAACGCGTTGGGCACGAGGATGAGCCCGCGCCCGGGCTCGGGCAGGTCCGTCGCCTCGCAGCCGCGCGTGATCTCGAGCCCCTCCGCCGTGGGGCGGACGCTCGGATGCAGGGTCTTGAACACCTCGTGGATGCCGTGGTGCGCGAGCTCCTCGAGCCGCGAGTCGATGTCCGCGAGCAGCACCGAGCGCAGGCGCGGCCAGTAGGGCTCGACGGCGGTCGTCCAGTACCAGCGCAGTGCGGCGACGATGCGGGGCACGGCGGAGCCGACGTCGGCCTGCAGCTCCTCGAGCGTCGCGAGGACGTGGCCGGTGGGCCTGCGGCGCTCGAGGAAGGCGAAGTCGCGTTCCCAGAGTTCGGCGGGAACGGCGGCGACGGCGTCGAGCGCGTCGGCGAACGAATCCTGCCGGGCCGGGGTCGGAGTGAGCGAGTCCGCGATGAACCCCTGGGGCTGGACGAGCGTGGTGAGGATCCGGAGGTGCTCCCGCGCGAGCGGGTCCTCGCTCGCCGTGATCCGGCGGCGGGCCTCCGTGATCCACGGGCGGTGCAGGGGCGTGCCGGACTGGAGCGCCCGCAGGCTCGTCACCGTCTCCCACAGGGGAGAGGCCTCGAAGCGGACCCGCGCCAGGTCCTCGCCGGTGAGCGTGATGAACATGGATCCAGCGTAGGGAACACCCCCCTGCGGGGGCGAGGATTCGGCGAGGGCCGAATCGTTTCGGGCCCGCGGTCTGCGGCGCACACTCGTGGGCATGGCAACGAACACCCGCACCCAGAGTGCCGCCCCCGCCGCCGACACGACGCCTGGCCTCCTCCCGGACGAGCGCCTCCTCCACCCCGGACGGCGCGCCGTCCGCCGTCCGGCGCGCGATCCGCACGACCGCCCCGTGGCGGCCGGTGGGCGCACGACGCCGGCCGCGGCCCCGCCGTCGTCCGCTCCCCGTGCGCTTCGCGAGCCCGAAGCGGAGGCATCGGCCAGGGTGCCGCTCGGTGCGGCCGTGCCCCCGGTCGCCCCTCCGACCATCGTCCCGGACGTCTCCGGCGACCTTCTCGGGGTGCCCGACTTCCCAGCTCTGCGGCGTGGGCTGCGTCGGGCCTGGGAATGGGCAGTGCGGCAGGTCCGGGCCGCCGCCGAGATCGATCGCCGCGTCCAGGCGCGCCGAGACGAGGATTCGGCCGCGATGCTCCGGGCCGGCGTCACCCCGACCCCCTTTTCCTGAGAATGAGGGGGATATGACCCCGCAATGGGGTGTGAGGGGACGTGACCCCACAACGGTGGGGACGGGACTCCGCAAGGGTGGGGACGGGACCCCGCAAGGGTGGGGACGGGACCCCGCAACGGTGGGGCGGGGACCCGGCAACGTTGCGGGGTCCCGTCCCGTCTGGTGTGGGGTCCCGTGCCGACTATCGGGCTGTGAGCACCTTCTCGATCTCGGCGATGCACGGCTCGTTCTGCAGGCTCGTCGTGTCCCCGAGCGGGGTGCCCTCGAACAGCTGGGTGAGCAGGCGCCGCATGATCTTCCCCGACCGCGTCTTGGGCACGTCGGGCACCACGACGACGTCGCGCGGCTTCGCGATCGGCCCGATCGCCTGCGCGACGTGCGCCCGGAGCGCGTCCGCGAGAGCCGCCTCGCCGCCGTCGAGCCCCCCGTTTCCCGCGAGCGCCGCAACGGCGACCGGGTTCACGACGACGAACGCCGCCACCGCGTGCCCCGTCACCGCATCCGTCACGGGGCACACGCCCGCCTCGACGACGGCCGGGTGCGAGACGAGGGCGGACTCGATCTCGATCGTGGACATGCGGTGGCCCGAGACGTTGAGGACGTCGTCGGTGCGGCCGAGGATCCAGGTGTCGCCGTCGGCGTCGTACTTCGCGCCGTCGCCGGCGAGGAACCAGCCCTGCTCGGCGTACTGGCGCCAGTACGAGTCGAGGTAGCGCTGCGGGTTGCCCCATACGGTGCGCGCCATGGCCGGGCCTGTCGCGGTGACCACGATGTTCCCCTGCACGCCCGGCGCAACCGGCGCGCCGGCGTCGTCCACGATCGCGGTGGCGAGCCCCGGCAGGGCCCTCGTAGCACACCCGGGCTTGAACGCGGGGTCTGACGGGCGCGGCGAGAGCACGCATGCGCCGGTCTCGGACTGCCACCACGTGTCCACCATCGGCACCTCGCCGCGGCCCACGTTCTCCCGCAGCCAGCGCCACGCCTCCGGGTTCACGGCCTCGCCGACGGTCCCGCAGACGCGGACCGAGGAGAAGTCGTACTCCGCCGGCACGCCGTCGGGGAACCAGCCCATGAGCGAACGCACGAGCGTGGGCGCCGTGTAGTAGCTCGTGACGCCATAGCGCTCGATGATCTCGAAGTGCCGCCCCGGGTGCGGCGTGTTCGGGGTGCCCTCGAAGATGACCTGGGTGACGCCGTTGGAGAGCGGCCCGTAGATCTCGTAGGTGTGGGCCGTGACCCAGGCGAGGTCCGCGGTGCACCAGTGCACGTCCGCATCCCGCAGCGCGGGATCGGGGTTCGAGAAGAGGAACTCGTGGCTCCACGACGCCTGCGTGAGGTACCCGCCGGTCGTGTGGACGAGGCCCTTCGGCTTCCCCGTGGTCCCGGAGGTGTACATGATGAACAGCGGCGTCTCGGCGTCGAACGCCTCGGCCTCGTGCACCTCGGGCTGCGCGTCGACGAGATCGTGCCACCACACGTCGCGGCCCGGCGTCCACGCGATGTCGCTTCCGGTCCGCCTGATCACCAGCACGTGCTCGACGGCGTTGTCCCCGGCTTCCGCACCGCCGCGCACCGCGGCGTCGGCGTTCTCCTTCACCGGCACGGCCTTGCCGCGGCGGTACTGGCCGTCTGTCGTCACGAGCAGCTTGGCACCCGTGTCCTCGACACGGAACCGCAGGGCCTCGGCGGAGAAGCCGCCGAACACGAGCGAGTGAACCGCGCCGATCCGGGCGCACGCGAGCGTGATGACCACGGTCTCCACCAGCACCGGCAGGTAGACGACCACGCGGTCGCCCCTGCCGACCCCGAGGGCCGTGAGCGCGTGCGCGGCCTGGGACACGCGGCGCTGCAGGTCGGCGTACGTCACCGTGACCCGGTCGCCGGGCTCGCCCTCGAAGTGCAGCGCGACCTTGTCCCCGCGCCCGGCCGCGACGTGCCGGTCCGCGCAGTTCACCGCCGCGTTGAGCGTCCCGCCCTCGAACCAGCGGATCACCGGCGGCTCGTTGGCCGTGGCGTCCGCGGGGATCCACGTGTGCGCCGTGTCCCACGGCCGGGCCCATTCGAGCCGGCGCGCGGCGTCCTCCCAGAATGCGATGCGCTCGGGGTCGGTCTGAGTGCTCACGCCCATCGGCGCACCGCCCATCGCTCGGCGACGCCCAGAAGGGCGTCGGTGATCTTGCCGATGACCGCGAGCAGCACGATCGCGAGCAGCAGCCTGTCGGTCCGTCCGTTGTTCTGCGAGTCCGTCAGGAGGAATCCGAGCCCCATCGAGGAGGCGATGAGCTCTGCGGCGACGAGGAACAGCCACGCCTGCGCGAGTGCGAGCCGGAGGCCCGAGAAGATCGCGGGGACGATCGCGGGCAGCTGGATCGTGGTCAGCAGCCTCACCCCGGCGAGCCCGAACGCGCGCCCGGCCTCCACGAGCTTGCGGTCCACGTGGCGCAGCGCGAGGTACACCGTGGTGAAAACGGGGAAGAACGCGCCGATCGCGATGAGCGTGAGCTTCGAGTTCTCGCCGATCTTGAGCCACAGGATGAGCAGTGGCACCCACGCGAGCGAGGGCACCGCGCGCAGCGCGCCGATGGTCGGCGAGAGCAGCCGGTCCGCCCATGCGGACAGCCCCACGAGCGAGCCGAGCGCGAGCCCCAGCGCCCCGCCGATCACGAACCCGAG
This sequence comes from Sinomonas halotolerans, assembly GCF_039615075.1. Taxonomy (NCBI): domain Bacteria; kingdom Bacillati; phylum Actinomycetota; class Actinomycetes; order Micrococcales; family Micrococcaceae; genus Sinomonas; species Sinomonas halotolerans. The sequence goes on from NZ_JBDFRB010000003.1 coordinate 259,694, forward strand.
CAGCACCCGCTGGGTAGAGATCCCGACGTGGCTCCACAGCTCCCCGCGTGCCACGAGCTCGGCGCCGGCAGCGACCACCGCGCCGGGGGCGGGCAGCTGGACCGCGCTGAACAGGCCCGCCGCGGTGGTCCACTGCCACAGCGCAAGCAGGGCGAGGGGCACGACGGCGCCGATCGCCGCGCGCTTCAGGCCCGCCCTCGCGTCGGGGCGCCCGGCGCGCGCGACGGCGAGGTCCGCCGCCGCTGCCCGCCCGCCGTCGTCGTGCGTCGCCTCGGTGCGGACTCCCTCAGCGTCGCTCACTTGACTGCCTTGGACACGAGGCCCGGCTCGAAGAGGGACGCGAGCGCCTCGTCGATCCGGTCCTGGCCGGAGACGTCGCCCGAGGCGACGAAGATCGGCCCGACCTTCTCGAGGACCTTGCGCTGGGCCTCTCCCGGAACTGGGTCGATCGCGAGGCGTGTGCGCTCCTTGAGGACCTTGGCGGCCACCGCGGGCTCGATCCCGGCGGCCTTGGCGAGGATCTCGGTGGTCTCCTCGAGGTTGGACGCAGCCCATCCGCGGGCCTTCTCGTACACGTCCACGACGGCCTGGGCCTGCTCGGGGCGCTCGGCGAGGAAGGACTCGGTCGCGTTGAGGAAGCCGTAGGTGTTGAAGTCGATGTTGCGGAAGAGGAGCTTCGCGCCGTTCTGCTCGGCGGCGGCCATGATCGGGTCGAGGCCCGCCCACGCGTCCACCGAGCCGTTCTCGAGGGCCGTGCGGCCGTCCGCGTGCTGGAGGTTCTGCACCGTCACGTCAGACTGCGCGAGCCCGTTCGCCTCGAGGGCCTGGAGCAGGAAGAAGTACGGGTCCGTGCCCTTGGTCGCGGCGATCTGCTTGCCCTTGAGGTCCGCGACCGACGAGACCGCGGAGCCCTTGGCGACCACGAGGGCGGACCACTCGGGCTGGGAGTAGAGGCTGATCGTCTTGATGGGGGAGCCGTTGGCGCGGGCGAGGAGGGCGGCGGAGCCCGCGGTCGAGCCGACGTCGACCGCGCCGGAGCGGAGCGCCTCGTTGGCCTTGTTGGAGCCCGCGGACTGGACCCAGGTGACCGTCACTCCGGGGAGCGCCTCTTCGAGCCAGCCCTTCTCCTTGATGACCAGGCTCAGCGGGTTGTAGGTGGCCCAGTCGATGTTCAGGGCGCCGTCCTTTCCACCTGCGGCGGTTGCGGCGGCCTCGCCGCCAGCGCCTTCGCCGGCGCACGCGGTCAGGCCGAGGGCGAGGGCGCCGAGGCCGAGGCCGAGGACGGAGCGGCGGGTGGAGGACGGGTTCAGGGCAGGCATGGATGACCTCTTCTACGGAGTTTCGTGGGGGTGGAATGCGCGGGTCCGCCCGCTTCGCGGCGGTGGCCCGGCAGGGAGTCAGTGATGGTGGGTGTCGACGCCGAGCGTCGTCAGGAGGGTGCGGCGCAGACCGACGAGGGCCGCATCGTCGCGGTCGCGCGGACGGGCGCCCGGGACCTCGAGGACGTGCTTGACCCTCGCCCCGGGAATTCCGTGGTCGGAGCCGAGGACCACCACACGGTCGGCGAGTTGGAGGGCCTCGTCCACGTCGTGTGTCACGAGGAGCACCGTGGTCGGCTCGGCCTCGTGGACGCGCAGGAGGAGGTCCTGCATCTTCATCCGGGTGAGTGCGTCGAGTGCGCCGAACGGCTCGTCGAGCAGCAGGACGCCGGGCCTGCGGGCGAGGGCGCGCGCCAGAGAGGCCCGCTGCGCCATTCCGCCGGAGATCTCGGCCGGCCTGTATCCGGCGCAGTGGTCGAGCCCCACGAGGTGGAGGAGCCTCTCGACCGAGGCCTGCCCCTCGCGCCTGTCCGTGGTGCGGGGAAGGCCGAGGGCCACGTTCTCCTGGACGCTGAGCCACGGGGCGAGACGGGGCTCCTGGAAGCCCACAGCGCAGCGCTCCGAGATTCCCGTGCTCGGCGTGCCGTCCACGAGCAGCTCGCCCTCGGCGGGTGTGTCCAGGCCGGCGGCGATGCGAAGGAGGGTCGATTTCCCCGAGCCGCTCGGGCCGAGGAGCGCGACGATCTCGCCGGGGACGAGCGTGAGGTGGACGTCCCGCAGGACCCGTGTGACGGCGTCGTGCGCGCCCTTTTCGGCGCGAGAGCCGCGGCGCGCGGCGAAGGCCTGGCCCACCGCACGGAACTCGAGGGACGCCGCGCGCGTGGTGCCGGCGCGCGGAGCGGAAAGGGTCGCGACAGCGGAAGAACTCATGTGCATCTCCATCGGTCCTGGCTGAAGCACCTGTGGCCCGCGCAAAGGGGCCATGGTTGCTGCGGCGTCATTGAGCCAGATCTCTCGGCCGCTCGGGATGGTTCACCCCACTGTGGCCCACGGTCCGCGGTCAGACCAAACCGATGCGTGCGCGTGCGTAACAATCCGCTCCCGACTCCCGCAACGCTTCGCGGAATGTTTCGCCGATTGTTGCGACGCACTTCGGCGCGGTGGACTCTTCCCTGCCGGGTTTCCTACTCTGGAGTGCAGGATCAAGAGTCCCGGCGCAAAGCTCTGGCTGGCCGGGCGGCAACCCTCTCCCGTAGTGGGGTGCCCCAGATGAGGATCCGGCCGCGGTGGCCATCCGCGGCAAGTACGGCGCCCGCACGTGGGCGTCCGGCTACTGCTGGAGGAGCGCATGACCGTGACATCCCTGGATCTCGTGAGCGGCGCGGAGCTCCGCCGCGCCATGGGGCACTGGGCCACGGGCATCGCTGTCATCACCACAGCGGACGGCGGCACCCGGGCGGGCCTCGTGAGCAACTCGTTCACGTCGATCAGCCTGCACCCGCCGCTCGTCTCGTGGGCGGTGGACAAGAAGTCCACGTCATTCGAGGTGTGGAACCGGACCGACAACTACGCCGTGCACATCCTGTCCGAGTCCCGCCGGGACCTCGTGCAGCGGTTCGTGGCGAAGGGGACGGACAAGTTCGCGGGACTGGCCTGGGAGCCCGGCGTGCTGGGCTCGCCGATCGTTGCCGACGACGTCCCGCGCCTCGAGTGTCGCCTCTGGCAGCGGGTGGACGCGGGGGACCACGTCATCCTCATCGGCGAGGTGGTCAGCGTCTCGGATGCGGACGGCTTCGTCCCCCTGACCAACCACGTGTACTGGGCAAAGTAGCTCTCGCCTTCGGGCTGCGGGCCGCCGGGGCCCGACTCCCCACACCGGAGGGGTCCCGGCGTAGCCTCAAGATGTGCCTTTCGATGTGCTCGCGCCTCTGGGTTCCCGCCTGCGGCTGACGTTCCTCGGCCAGCCCACGGGGGTCCCCGCGTGGGAGACCGCCCTCGAGGACGGCGACGACGCGGGCTTCTTCGCGCCCGACTCCGCCGTCTGGGCCGTCCACGGCCGCATGGCCACGATCCCGGGCGGCATCCGTGCGCTCCTCACCCAGACGCTGCATCCGGGCGTCCTCGCGGGAGTGGTGGAGCACTCCGACTACCGCCGCGACCCGCTTGCGCGCCTCGCGGGCACGATCCGGTGGATCTTCACCGTCACGTACGGCGACATGGCAGCCGCGCGGCGCGCGTGCGCGTGGGTGAGAGGCCGGCATCGGCCCGTCGAGGGCGAGTACGTCTCCGCCCGTGGCGCCTACGAGCACTATTCCGCCAATGACCCCGTGCTCGCCGCGTGGGTGCACCTGGCGTTCACCGACGCGTTCCTGCGCACCTACGAGGCCTTCGTGGGGCCGGTGCCCGGCGGCGCGGACAGGTACGTCGCCGAATGGGCCGTGGCCGGGGAGCTCATGGGAGTCGCCGACCCGCCGCGCTCCGATGCCGCCCTCCGCGCGCGGCTGGAGGCGTACGACGCCGACGGGCAGCTCGGGGGCGGGCCCCGGGTGGAGGAGGTGGTCGCCTTCCTCAGACGCCCGCCGCTGGATCCGATGCTGCGGCCCGGCTACGCCATCCTGTTCAACGCGGTCCTCGAGTCGATGCCCGCGCGGCATCTGGCCCTCCTCGGGCTGCAGCGCCCGCATCTGGGCCCGGTCCCGCTCCCGGTGCGGGCCGCCGCGAAGGCGACGCTCGCCGTCGTCGGCCGGGCCCTGGACCCGATGCTGCCCGCCGAGGCCGCAGCCCGCCGCCGCCTGGCCAGGCTCGGGGCGCTCTGACGCGGGGTCACCTCCCGGGGACGCGGGGTCACCTCCCGAGGACGCGGGGTCAGCTCCCGGGGACGCGGGGTCAGCTCCCGGGGACGCGGGGTCAGCTCCCGGGGACGCGGGGCCAAGGAGTGACCGCGGGCCGCCGGGACGGGGAGAATGGCCCCATGTGGATCGCGTGGATCGAGTTCGACCTCCTGCTCGGGGACGTGCACTCGCTCAAGGAGAAGCGCTCCGTGGTGAGGCCCATCGTCGCCGAGGTGCGCAAGCGGTTCGACGTCTCCGTGGCGGAGGTCGGCGAGATGGACCTGCACCGCAGGGCGCGCATCGGGGCGAGCCTCGTGAGCGCGGACCGTGCCCACGCCGTCGACGTGCTCGATGCGGTGGAACGCCTCGTGGCCGGCCGCCCCGAAGTGGACCTCCTCAGCGCCCGGCGCCGCGAGCTCCACAGCGAGGACTGACCTCGCCGGCCGGCGAGGCCGCTCAGCGGACGAAGAGCGTCACAACGTGCAGCACACTGAGGGCCGCCCCGGCGACCGCCATGGCCGAGACGCGCGCGGCCCTCATCCTCGAGCGCGCGAAGGACCCCCACGCGGACAGGACCGAGAACGCGAGCGGCAGGGCGGCCAGGAGCGCGCCGATCCACGGGACGAGCCCGAGCGTGACGGACATGAGCCCGAACCCGAGCGCGGCGCCGCCGAGCACGGTCGCGAGGCGGGATGCGGGCCTGCGGGGCCGTAGGCCGCGCGGCTCGGCGGTGGACCGGCCGGCGTCGGGGACGGGCCGGGGCTGCGGAGCGGACGACGACGGGATCCCCGGTCCGCGCACGAGCTCGCCCCCGCGCGGCGCGCCAGTGCCACCCGGCGGGACGCCGTCAGGCCAGTAGGCGCTCGGGTCCCGGTACGGGTTCCGCCGCGGGGCCGGTCCTGGGGTGCTCACCGTTCGATTATCGCCGGATCCGCCGCGCCGTGTCCTCAGGGTTCACCCTGAGCGGACCCTTGGCCTGCCGTGACCCGGCCTGCGAGGGGCCCAGCCGGCTCAGGCCGCTTCGCGGATCCGGATGAGGTTGCCGGCCGGGTCCCGGAAGGCGCAGTCGCGGAAGCCGTACGGCTGGTCGGTGGGCTCCTGGACCACCTCGGCGTCCGCTGCCTGGACCTTCTCGAACGTCCCGTCCAGGTCTGGCGTGGCGAGCAGGATCCACCCGTAGGTGCCCTTGGCCATCATCTCGGAGATGGTGCGGCGCTCGTCCTCGGTGATCCCCGGGTCGACGGCCGGTGGGGCGAGGAGGATCGAGGTGTCCGGCTGCCCGGCCGGGCCGACGGTGATCCAGCGCATGGCGCCCTGGCCCACGTCGCTGCGGACCTCGAATCCGAGCACGTCGCGGTAGAACGCGAGCGACGCCTCGGGGTCGGTGTGGGGGAGGGGTGTGGTGTGGATGGTGATGTCCATGGCCATCACGGTACGGGCACGGGGCCGGGGGGCGCTTCTCGATTCCTGACCGGCCGCGCCACGTGCTTGGCGATGCACGGCAGCATGCCCTCGAACGGGTCTGCGCCCTGCTCGCGGTACATGCTGGGCGGGACGCCCACGAGCTCGGCGAACCGCGTGCTGAACGTGCCGAGCGAGGAGAACCCGACCGCGAAGCACACCTCGGTGACGCTCAGGTCCCCGCGCCGAAGGAGCGCCATGGCGCGCTCGATCCGACGCGTCATGAGGTACTGGTACGGCGATTCGCCGTAGGCCCGGCGGAACTGGCGGCTGAAGTGCCCGGCGGACATGTGCACGCCGCGGGCCAGGGCCTCGACGTCCAGCGGCCGCGCGTACTCGCGGTCCATGCGGTCGCGGGCGCTCCGGAGGAGGGCAAGGTCCCTCAGGCTCGGGGCGGACGACGGCGGCACGCACCTGATGGTGTCAGCCCTGCCGCCGCTGTGTCGAGACGTGCGGTTCCCGCGATGGCTGCGGATTCCTGCTGGCCGCTTACGGACTCGGGGGCCGGCGCGCCCTATGGTTGGTCTGGGTCGAGCAGTGGCCCCGCCGTGAGGCCACGGCATCCGCACCTCTGCCCCGAGAAAGGGAACACCGTGACGGCCACCGTCCACAGGAACACTCAAGCGGCATCCGCCCCCCTGGAGGGGGAGCGCCTCGCGCGGGCCAAGAAGGCCTACACCACACGCTTCGCGGCGCGCAGCATTGCCGCGGCCCCCTCCGGGTACCGGCTTCTCACGGGGCCTTCGACAGTGCCTGCGCCCGGTGACATCGTGCTTGCGAGGGTCGAGTCGATCGGACAGCTCAAACGGCTCGAGAGCCCGGACTCGCGGCGCCAGTTCCTCTTCGAGGGGGATGAGGTGCTCCTCGCCTACGGCCACCGCTACGCAGCGGACAACGTGCTCGCCGAGGTGCCCGGCGATCTGGGCCCGTGCCATCTCGTGGCCGCCGGCGGCATCGCAGGCTCCGTCACTGCGAGCCACGGCGACCTCGCCGGGCCGACTCGGCTGGTGCCCCAGGGCATCGTGGCCGACGCACGGGGGCGCCTGACGCTTTCGCGGTTCGCGCCGCGACAGGTCGACCCAGCGGCCATCGGGCCGGTGGCCCCGCACGTCATCGCAGTGCTCGGCACATCGATGAACGCCGGCAAGTCCACCTCTGCAGCCTGCCTCGTGAAGGGGCTCGCCGCGTCCGGGCTCCGGGTGGCCGCCGGAAAGGCCACGGGCACAGGGGCGGGCGGGGACCCTTGGCTGTTCGCCGACGCGGGGGCCTCCCCGGTCCTGGACTTCACGGACTTCGGCTATCCCAGCACGTTCCGGCTCGCCGCCGAGGAACTCGGCGTGCTGGCCGCCAATGTGGTGAGCGCCCTCGCAGAGTCCGCGCCGGACGTGATCGTGGTGGAGATCGCAGACGGCGTCTACCAGGAGGAGACCCGGCGGCTGCTGGCCGATCCAGTGCTGCACTCCCTCGTGGACTCCGTCATCTTCGCCGCGGCGGACGCGCTGGGCGCTTCAGCAGGGGTGGCCCTCCTGAGGGATGCGGGTCTTCCTCCTGCCGCGGTCTCGGGCGTCGTCACAGCCTCCCCGCTCGCCTCCGCCGAGGCCGCGGGCGTGCTTGACATCCCGGTGATCGGGACCCGGCAGCTGGCCGAGCCCAGGACGGCGCAGCGGTTCCTGGGCCGATCGACGGCGTGAGTCCGACCCGAGGGCAGGAGCCTCGGACCCCGCTTCCGGGCTTCCCCGGGTTCTTCACTGCGGGGCGCAGGGGGCTGCTTGTCGTCCTGATCGGCACGGGGACCGCGATCGCACTGCTCTCCGCCGCGACCGCGTGGCTCGTGTCCCTGCTCTCGAGCACGCCGGATTCCGGGCAGCGTGTGCTGCTGGTCGTCGGCCTTCTCGGTCTCGTCGGTGCGGCGGCTGGGCTGCGGATCCTCGAGCGGGTCCTCGCGGAGAGGCTCGGCCAGAGCTATGTGCACGAGATCCGCCTCGGACTGCTCCGCGGTGCCCTTGCCCCGGGGCGCGGGCCGTCGCTCGGGATCACCGTGGCAAGGACGAGCAATGACCTGAACAGTGTGCGGAACTGGGTGGTCCTGGGCATTGCGGCGGCAGCGTCCGGGCTTCCCCTCGTGCTGGTCCTGACCGCCTCGCTCTGGCTCATGGCCCCGCCGCTCGCCGTGGCGGTGATGGTTCCCCTGCTGGCGGCGACGGCACTCCTGGCGTGGCTGTCCGGGCCGACCCGCGCACGGGCTGGAGCGCTCCGCAAGGCCAGAGGGCGTCTGGCCGGCCAGGTCACTGACACGGTCAATGCGGCGACGGCGATCCGCGCCGGCGCGGGCGAAGACCGCGAGCTGGGCAGGATCGACGCGCTCGGGCGGGACGTTGCGGGCGCTGCGGTCCGCCGCGCGGTCCTCGCAGGCTCGCTCCGGGCCAGTGCAGCCGCCGCAGCCTCGGCCACCGCCGTCTCCGCCGCCGCGACTGGAGCGTTCATGGGGCTCGACCCCGGCCTCATCGCCGCAGCGCTCACCGTGGTCAGCCTCACCGCCACCCCGGTCCACGATCTGGGACGCATTGTCGAGTACCGCCAGAGCTACCTCGCGGCCCGCGCCGCGATCCTCCCCGGCCTCGCCGCAGCACCGGTTCTCCTGCGCAGTGGAACGCCGGACCAGCCCCCAGCCGGGCCGCCCCGAGCCGCTGCCGAGCCCCGCACCAAGGAGCCCGAGGGGATGGGGACGGTGGAGCCCGAGGGGCTGAGGACGGTCGAGTTCGATCTCGGGGGCGTCCGTGCCGCGCCGCTGCGCGCTGTTCCCGGGCAGTGCGTCCACGTCACGGCGGCCGACCATACGGCCATCGACGAGCTGTTCTCAGCCCTTCTGGACGGCCGGGCGGCACCCTTCGTCTGGATCGACGGGATCCGCCTCTCCGAGATGGACGGCCGTCTGCGCCGGCGCTCCCTGGGCTATGCGGCCCGGGCGCTCGCCCTCGAACGGGGACGCCTCGGACGTGCGCTCAGGTACCGAAGGCCTGGGGCGAGCGACGCCGAGGTCGCCGACGCGGTCCATCGCGCGGGCATGGCCCCTGCGGTGGCACGTCTCCCGCGCGGCCTCGGGACGGTGCTGCGGCGCGGCGGCGATCCGCTCGGTGCCCATGAACGGGCCAAGGCGCACCTTGTCCGCGCTGTCCTGGGCACTCCGCCTCTGCTGCTGGTCAACAGGCTCGACGCGGATCTGGACGACGCCGGCAGGGCGGCGCTCCGGCGCGTGCTCGAGGAGCATCCCGGGGTCCAGATTGTCGCGACCGACCGGCCCGAGATCCTCCCCGACAACTTCATCGAATGGCGCCTCGACAACGGGGACGCATTGTCTTGACTAGCGCGGGAGTGTGACCCATGCCATAGTTGGCCGCGGTGAAAGCGCTTCCACAGGAGGTCTCGACGATGCAGCTTCCCTTCCGCCCCCGTCCTTTCCGGGGTGCCCATCCGCCGCAGGACTCCCATCCGGAACCGGATCCCCGCCGGGCCCGAGCACCCCGGCGCGCGGAGGCCCGCCGAGCGGGAGGCGCCATGGCCGCCGTCGTCCTCGCGGCCGGACTCCTCACCCACGGGACGGCCGGAGCGCTCGCCGCCCCGCCGCCGGCCCCGCCGGGACCGGTGGACGCGAGCGGCGCAGAGCACTCGCTGCGCACCGCTGCGGGGGCGGAGAACTACTACTTCGTCATGGCGGACCGGTTCGCGAACGGCACCGCTGCGAACGACACGGGCGGTCTGGCGGCTGACCGCACGGTCTCAGGGTTCGACCCGACCGCGAAGGGCTTCTACCACGGCGGCGACCTCAAGGGGCTGCTCGGGAAGCTCGACTACATCCAGGGCCTCGGGACCTCGGCCATCTGGCTCACACCGAGCTTCAAGAACAAGGCCTACCAGGACAAGGACGGCAGCGCCGGCTACCACGGGTACTGGATCACCGACTTCACCCAGATCGACCCGCACCTGGGCACGAACCAGGACCTCGCCGACCTCATCGGCGCCGCGCACGCGCGGGGGATGAAGGTCTACTTCGACATCATCACCAACCACACTGCGGACGTCGTGGGCTTCGAGGAGGGTGACCGGCCCGCCTACCAGAACAAGACCGCCTTCCCCTACAAGGACGCCGCGGGGAACACGTTCGACGACGCCGCTGTCGCCGGCTCGAGCGCGTTCCCCGCCCTGGATGCGGCGACGTCGTTCCCCTACACGCCGGTGCTGGAGCCGGGCGAGGAGGACCTCAAGGTCCCCGCCTGGCTCAACGATGTGACGGTCTACCACAACCGCGGCGACTCGAGCTTCGCGGGCGAGAGCAGCTACTACGGGGACTTCGTGGGCCTGGACGACCTCTTCACCGAGGACCCGCGCGTGGTGGACGGCATGATCGAGATCTACAAGGCGTGGATCGGTGACTTCGGGGTCGACGGGTTCCGGATCGACACCATGAAGCACGTCAACGACGAGTTCTGGCAGGAGTTCGGGCCGGAGGTGCTCGAGTACGCGCGCTCGGTGGGCAAGGAGGACTTCTTCATGTTCGGCGAGGTCTACGACACCTCGCGGGACTTCACCTCGAAGTACACGACCTCCAACAGCATGCAGGCCGTGCTCGACTTCCCGTTCCAGCAGGCCGCCCGCTCCTACACGGCGGACTCCGCCCCGGCCACGACCCTGCAGAAGCTCTTCCTCGGCGACGACTGGTACACGGACGCGGACTCGAACGTGCACCAGCTGCCCACCTTCCTCGGAAACCATGACATGGGCCGGATCGGCGCGTTCATCGCCGCGGCGAACCCGGGGGCGCCCGAGGCCCAGAAGGTGGCCCGCGACCGGCTCGCCCACGAGCTCATGTACTTCTCCCGCGGCAACCCCGTGGTCTACTACGGCGACGAGCAGGGCTTCACGGGGCTCGACGCGCAGGGGAAGGCCGCCGGGGACCAGCTCGCGCGGCAGGACATGTTCGCCTCGCAGACCGGCGACTACCTGGATGACGACCTCCTGGGCACGGACGCGACGCACACGGAGGACAACTTCGCGGCGGACCACCCGCTCTACTCCTCGATCAGCCGACTCGCCCAGGTCGTCCAGGAGCACCCGACCCTCCGGACTGGCGCGCACCAGGACCGCTACGCGGACAGCACGGCCGGCGTCTACGCCTTCTCGCGCATCGACGCCGCCGCGCAGCGCGAGTACATCGTGGCCGTGAACAACACGGCCGCTCCCCGCCCCGCGGCGGTGCCCACCTACCTCGCGAAGCGCCCCTTCGAGAAGGTGTACGGGCCCGACGGCGCGGCGGCGCGGCTCAAGAGCGCGGCCGACCGAACGCTCGGCGTCACGGTTCCCCCGTTCTCCACGGTCGTGTACGCCGCGCAGGGCCGGATCCCGGATTCCGCCGCGGCGCCGACGCCGGCGCTGGCCACGCCCGAGGCCGCCGGCGCCGAGAACACGCGCGTGCACGTGGCCGCGGAGATGCCGCGGGACTCGTTCTACGAGGTCACGTTCCAGCTCAGGACCGCCGAGGGCTGGGAGAACATCGGCACGGACGACACGTACCCGTACCAGGTCTTCCACGCGACCGAGGACATGGAGCCGGGAACCGCGCTCGAGTACCGCGCGGTGGCCTTGGACAACGCGGGCCACACCGCCGCCTCGGCGACCGTGGCCGGCGTCGTGCCTACCCCTGTGGACCCGAACGCGCCGGCGGGCCCGGTCGCGCAGCCCGACTCGGTGACGATCGCCGGGAGCCTGCAGAGCGAGGCGGGGTGCAGCGGCGACTGGCAGCCCGACTGCGCGGCGACCATGGCGGCTTTCGACCCGATCGCGCAGGAGTGGCGGCTCACGCTCGACGTCCCGGCGGGCGACTGGGAGTTCAAGGCCGCGCTGAACGGCACCTGGGAGGAGAACTACGGGGAGGGCGGCGAGCGGAACGGACCGAACATCGCCCTGGCCGGCCACCCGGGCGGGCCCGTGACGTTCACCTACCGGCACGACACGCACCTCACGCTCACGAGCACGCCGTCCGGACAACCCGGATCGGTGTCGGTGCCCGGCACGCTCAACACCGAGATGGGCTGCCCAGGGGACTGGGACCCCGCCTGCCCGCAGGCGCAGCTGACCTACGACCCGGCACAGGGCGTGTGGCGCGGCACGTTCGACCTGCCAGTCGGCTCCTACGCGGCCAAGGCCGCCCTCAACGGCTCGTGGGACGTGAACTACGGCGAGGGCGGGGTGCAGAACGGCCCGAACATCTCGGTGGAGCACGACGGCGGGGCCATCACGTTCAGCTACAACGAGGCCACCCACCGGCTCTCGTTCGGGTGACGGCTGAGGCTGAGGGAACAGCCCTAAGCCTCAGCTGAGGTGGCGGCGAATCGATGCCTGTGGGGCATGGGGCCGAGGTCCAAGAGGTCTTGGACCGGGTTGAGATGTGAGGCACATCATGGTCTCGCACCCGAATCCAGAGGAGTTCCCATGTCCCTTGCCTCGAACGAGGCTGGCCACAACGGTGTGGCCGCACCGTCGTCCTATGTCGAGCCAGGCGATGCCGGGTACCGCAAGACGATGTCCAACTTCCAGATCCAGATGATCGCCATCGGCGGCGCGATCGGCACTGGGCTGTTCCTGGGCCTCGGCTCTCGGTTGGCGGCCGCCGGTCCCGCCCTCATCCTCGCGTACCTCGTCACTGGCGCGGTCGTGTACCTGCTCGGGCGGGCCATCGGCGAACTCGTCATGCACCGGCCCACCACCGGCTCTTTCGTCTCGTGGGCCCGCGAGTTCTACGGTGACCGCCTCGCCCACATGACCGGATGGATCATCACCATCCTCGGATCACTCATCGGCCTGGTCGAGATTGCCGCGGTCTCCGTCTACATCCAGTACTGGTGGCCCGAAGTCCCGGGCTGGATCCCCTCGCTCGTGGCGTGGATGCTCATCGTGGGATCAAACCTCTTCTCGGCCCGCTCGTTCGGCTTCATCGAGGTCGCGGCGAGTTCTGTCAAGGTCGCCGCGATCCTGCTCTTCATCGCGGCGGGCCTCATCATCGTGTTCCTCGGCGGGCCCTTGGGCTTCTCGCACGGCGCTTCTGTGACCCATCTGTGGGACGGGGGCTTCTTCACGAACGGCGTGCTCATCGTCGCATTGGTCTCTACCGGCGCGGTGTTCTCCTACTCCGGCGTGGAGATCTCCGCGGTCTCGGCCGGTGAGGCCAGGAACGCCCGCGAGATCATGCCGAAGGCCATCAAGTCCATCGTCTTCCGTATCGCCGTGTTCTACATCGGCTCCGTCATCGTCCTGTCGATGCTGCTTCCGACCAGCGCGTACTCCGGCAAGGAGTCGCCGTTCGTGACGGCCCTCGCATCGTTCGACATCCCGTGGCTCGGGGCTGCCATGAACTTCGTGGTGCTCACCGCCGCGCTCTCGGGCGTCAACGCGACCCTGTACGCGACCGTCCGCGCATTCCGCACGCTTGCCGCGAACGGCGACGCCCCGCGCTTCGCCAACCGCATGTCCCGTCAGGGTGTGCCTGTCGGTGCGCTGCTCGGGATCGGCGGCTTCTATTTCCTGAGCGTCATCATGACAGCGTTCTTCGGTGGCGTGCACGTCTTCGAGCTCGCCCTCGGCGCCTCCGCGGTCTGCATGATCATCCTGTGGATCACGATCTTCGCGTGCCAGCTCAGACTGCGGAAGCTCCAGGACGCAGGGCTGCTTCCCGTGGTCGGATTCCGGATGCCAGGTGCACCCGTGACCACGTGGATCGGCATCCTCGCGCTCGTGGGGGTCTTCCTCTCGATGGTGGTGCCCGGAACCTCCGAGACCTGGTGGATCTCGCTCATCGGGACCGCGCTCCTGCTGGGCGTCATCACGCTGGGCTATGAGGTGACGAGCCGCCGTCGCTTCCGGCGTGCGGCCGCCGGGGAGTCGGTCCAAGCGCCGGCGTCCGCGGAGCCGGTCGCCTAGACAAGCCATTCCAAGACGGCATGGATACGAGTCCGTGGAAGTCTTGGACAGCATCGTGGGGCGGGCGGATAGTGGAGAACGATCCACTGTCTGCCCGCCCTTGGCTTTGGAAGGAGGCCCGATGACCCAGCCTGTGGCCATCGAACAGACTGTCCACGCACTGTCAGACCGCGTGCGATCCGCTCGCCCGTCCGAGGTGCGCAAGGTGTTCCGCGCCGCACAGCGGCCAGGGATCATCTCGTTCGCGAACGGCGCCCCCTTCCTGGACGGCCTTCCCTTCGAGAAGCTGGCCGAGGACGCGCACCGCATCCTCGCCGAGCAGGGCAGCGCCGCTCTCCAGTACGGTCCCGGCGACGGCATCCCCGCGCTTCGCTCGCACATAGTGGAGATCATGCGGCTCGAAGGCATCGATGCGCGCCCGGAGCAGGTGATTGTGACCGCCGGCTCGCAGCAGGCGCTGGACATCGCAGCGCGCGTGACCGTGAACCCCGGGGAGGTCGTGCTCGCCGAGGGTCCCTCCTATGCCGGGGGCATGGCCGTTTTCACAAGCCTCGAGGCCGAGATCATCCATGTCCCGAGCGACCACGACGGGCTCATCCCCGACGAGCTCGAGAAGGCCATCGCCGAGGTCCGGTGTTCCGGTCGCGTGGTGAAGGGCCTCTATACGATCCCGAACTTCCAGAACCCCGGCGGCGTCAACCTCTCGTCCGAGAGGCGCACCCGAATCGGCGAGATCTGCCGCGATGCGGGACTGCTCATCTTCGAGGACAACCCGTACGGGCTGCTCGGCTTCGACGGCTCCACCCTGCCCGCGATCCAACCGCAGTTCCCTGACATCACCCTCTACTTCGGCTCCTTCTCGAAGATGTTCGCCCCGGGCCTGCGCCTCGGGTGGGTCCTGGCGCCGGACTGGCTGCACGCCCACCTCCTGAACACTGCAGAGACCGGGGCGCTGAACCCTGCCGTCTTCAATCAGCTCATGATGAGTGCCTACCTTGACGACCCTTCCTGGAAGACGACCCTCGATGCCTACCGGGGGATCTACAGGGCCAAGTTCGAGGCGCTCGTCGAGACCCTCGCGGAGTGCATGCCCGAGGGCACGCAGTGGAACCAGCCCACGGGAGGGTTCTACCTCTGGATCACCATGCCCCAGGACATCGACACCGAGAAGCTCGTGTACGAGGCGATCGAGCGCGGGGTCGTGTACGTCCCCGGTACCGCCTTCTTCACCGATGGCTCCGGCCGGAACGAGCTGCGCATGAGCTTCTGCCTGCCCCCACTCGAGGACATCCGCCGCGGTGCCCGCATCCTGGGCGAGCTCTTCACTGAGGCGGCAGCCAAGGCCCAGTAGGCCAGCCGGGACGCGCATGACACGGTGGGACCCCCAGGCGGTGCTGGGGATCCCACCGTATCGGGACTGGCCTAGGAACCGTCGAGGGCGAGGCCGCGGGACTCGCGCAGCCTTGTCACCGTCAGCGCGCTCGCGAGGAGGAGGAGGATGGTGTAGACGCCGAAGGCCGTTGGACCGGCGGTGCCGAACCATGCCCCGAAGCCAGCCTGGAGATACGCCGCAGTACCGCCGAATGCGGCCACCACGATGGCGTACGGGATCGCGACACCGATTGTCCGGATCGAGGTCGGGAAGAGCTCGGCATACACCGCCGGGACAATCGCTGCCGACGCAGCGATGAAGACGAGCATGGCCGACATCGAGACCCCGAGCTGCCAAGCGGCGTCGCGGACCAACCACGTCGCAGGAAAGTACAGTGCGGCACTGCCGAGGCCTCCGATGAGCAGGACCGGCCGGCGGCCGATTCTGTCTGAGAGCCGACCCCAGAGCGGCAGGACTGCCATGAAGACGAGGTTGGCGACGACCCCTGCCCACAGGGCCCCCGTTGCATCGATGTGCAGGACATTGATTGCGTAGGCCGGAGTCGAGACGCCCCACACGTAGTACACGACCGTGAGGCCCACGGTGAGCCCGATGACCATGAGTGCCTGACGCCAGTGGCGGCCCAGGTCTGCGAAGAACCCGCTGCGGGCTGGCGCCGGAACGGCGCTCGTGAATGCCTCCGACTCCTCCATGCGCAGGCGCATGAGGAATGCGACAAGACCGAATGCGCCGCCCAGGAGGAACGGGATGCGCCACCCGAACGACGCCATCTGCTCGGGCGTCAGCACAGTCGCGAGCACGGCCCCGAGCAGGGTCCCGAACAGGATCCCGACGGTCCCGGAGACGTAGATGAGCGAGGACCAATAGCCGCGGCGTGGGGCCGGAGCCATCTCGGACAGGTACGTCTGAGCGCTCGGGAGCTCTCCGCCGTGGGCTAAGCCCTGTGCGAGGCGCGCTATGAGGAGCATGAGCGAGGCGCCTGCACCGAGCATCTCGAAAGTCGGGGTGAGGCCGATCGCGAGCGAGCCGAGCGAGGACAGGCCAACGCACACGGTCATGCTCGCCTTGCGGCCGATCCTGTCACCCATCCAGCCGAAGAGGAAGCCACCGAATGGCCGGGCCACAAAGCCCACGGCGAAGATCGCCAGCGTGGCCAGGAACGCGCTCGAGGGATCGGAGGGACTGAACAGCTGTTTTGCGATGAAGGACGCGAAGGTCGCGTAGATGGCCCAGTCGTACCATTCGACGGCGTTTCCGGCCGCGGTGCCGAGGAGCGTGTGGCGGGTGCCTGCCCGTCGGGGGGAACGGACGCCTGGGTCGCCTGCAGCAGCCGGGGCCGCCGTGGAGACGGGGCCCGCGGCGCGGACCGTGGCTCTGTCGGACAGAGGTGCGGACATTGGTTTCTCCTGGGGATCGTAGGGTCAGCGGACTGCGCGTCGGGAGGCGGGTGCCAGCCGGTTGAGTGCGAGGTGTGCGTAGAGGGCTGCGCCGTCGGCCAGGATGGCGTCGTCGAAGACGGCGTAGGGCGAGTGGTTGTAGGCGGCCTTCGCGTGGTCGACGTCCCGGGGGGCCGCGGAGAGGAAGGCGAAGCAGCCCGGTATCTCGGCAAGCACACGGGAGAAGTCCTCCGAACCCCCGAGGGGGTGGTCCATGTTCCGGTAGCGCTCGGGACCGAAGAGCTCCTCGATCGACCAGCGGGCGAACGCGGTCTCGGAGAAGTCGTTGACGGTCACGGGGTACTCGTCGACGTAGTCGATCCTGACGGTGAGCCCGTGACCCGAGGCGATGGACTCCAGGAGACGTGGGACCGACGACTTCAGGCGTGTCCGGGCCTGAGGGGAGAAGGCGCGGATCGTGGCTTCGAAGTGGGCTGTCTCGGGGATGACATTGCGCTTTGTTCCGGCGTTGAGCACGCCGACGGTGACCACGACCGGGTCGAACATGTCGAACTGGCGCGTGACCATCGTCTGCAGGGCGAGAACCATCTCGGCGGCAACTGTCACCGGGTCCTTTGCCTCGTGCGGGGCCGAGCCATGGCCTCCCCTGCCCTCAACAGTCACGAAGAGGCCGTCGGAGGCGCTCATGAGAGGGCCTGGACGGGAGAGGAAAGTCCCGCCGTCCGCAATCGCGCTCATGACGTGCAGGCCGTAGGCTGCCGCGGGGCGGCGCCCGGCGGCGTCGAGGACTCCCTCGCGGATCATGACCCCTGCACCGTCGAAGCCTTCCTCGCCAGGCTGGAACATCAGCACCACGTCGCCAGCGAGCGTCGCACGGCGGGAGGCCAGGAGGCTGGCGGCACCAACGAGCATCGAGGTGTGCAGGTCGTGGCCACACGCGTGCATTGCCCCGGGAGTCTGGGAGGCGTAGCCGAGTCCGGTCTTCTCCTGGACCGGGAGGGCATCCATGTCGGCACGCAGCAGCACGACCGGGCGGTCGTCGACTGCGCCATCGTCGGCGGGGCCGTCGCCGCGGAGGACTGCGGTGACGGACGTGGTCTCCCGGCCCGTTGAGATCTCGTAGCCGAGCCCCTCGAGGGCGGTCAGGACCTTCTCTTGGGTGCGGGGCAGGTCCAAGCCGATCTCGGGCTCGCGGTGGAGTCGATGGCGCAGGTCAGCAATGTCCCCTGCGAGAGCGGACGCATCATCGAGCAGTGAGACTGCGACGTCTGCGGAGGAAATAGGAAGTGGCACAGGGCGGCCCTTTCGTCAGCGCGGCGGTACTGTTCGAGAGTGCAGTGACCGCGGTCACGGACAGTAGAATTTCCATAGAAACTGCACATCGCCCCCTGAGAATCGAAAGAACCTGCATGGAACTGCCCGTCGAAGACCTCGAACTCGTCCATGCCCTCCAAATTGCCCCCCGGGCCACCTGGACCGAGCTCGGCGCCATCCTCAGCCGTCACCCCACAACACTCGCCGCCCGATGGGATCGGCTCAGCGCTGAGGGCAAGGTGTGGGTCACGGGCCATCTGGGCACAGGCCGGAGCCAGGGGTGCATCGCCTTCATCAGTCTCGAGTGCGCCCCGGGACGGCGCGCCAAGGTCATTGCCCGCCTCTGTGCCGCGCCCGTGATCGGGACAGTCGAGGAATCGGCGCGGGCGTGGGACGTGCGCCTGACGGTCATCGCAGTGGACTGGGGGCAAGTGCTCCGCGAGGTCCTGCCGATCCTGCGCAACGATCCTGAGATCCTGCGCCTGCAGGTCACCGTTGCGACACGCCTCTACGCCACCGGAGCGTGGTGGCGTCTCGACGTCCTGACCCCGGCCAAACAGCGGCGCCTCGCGGCCCTTGCGCCCGCGGTGTCGCGCATCCCCTCAGGCCTGCCGCCACATGCCCGCAAGATGATGGCAGTCGTTGCCAGGAACGGCCGGGCGTCCGCCGTCGAGATTGCCGAGGCCACCGGGACGCATCCTACGACGGCAGCTCGCCATCTGCGTCACGCTGTCGAGACGGGGCTTCTCGCATTCCGCTGCGAGCTTGCCCAGAGCTTCTCGGGCTATCCCGTCGCGTGCCAATGGTACGTCCGGGTACCACCCGCGCAGCTCGATGCTGCTGTCGGGTACCTGCGCACCTACCGGACGCTTCGCCTGTGTGCTTCCACGACCGGCGACACGAACCTAACGTTCTACCTGTGGCTGCGCACGCCCGAGGACATCGCGGACGTCGAGGAGGGCCTGCAGGGTGCCGCTCCAGGAGCCCAGGTGATCGAATCGAACGTGGGGGTCCGCGAGCACAAGCGGATGGGATGGATGCTCAACGAGGACACGACAGCCACTGGCGTTGTCGTGGTGGATGACGGCGGAGCCGCCTCCGGCGCCTAGTGCCAGCCCTGCAGGAGGTGGTTCACTCGATTCCCGCGTGACCGGCCCGGCACTCGCCGCGAATGCCGGGCCGATCATGGTCTTTCAGCTGAGGGCGCTACGTGAGCGTTCGGATGAGCTTGCGGTTGACGAACTCGTCCATGCCGTACCTGCCGAGCTCGCGGCCGACGCCGGAGCGCTTGACACCGCCGAATGGCAATTCGGCGGACGTGCCTCCGGGCTCGTTGATGTACACCATGCCGGCCTCGATCTGGTTGGCCACGCGGACTGCCTTCTCGGGGTCGTCCGTGTGGATGGAGGCGCCCAGCCCGAACGGAGTGTCGTTGGCGATCTGGATGGCCTCCTCCTCGGAGGAGACCTTGAAGACCATGGCCACGGGCCCGAAGAGCTCCTGGCTGTACACCTCCATGTCGCGCGTCACGCCGGTGAGGATGGCCGGCTTGAAGTAGGCCGTCCCGCCCACGCGACCGCCGGCGAGGGCCGTCCTCGCGCCCGAGGCCAGAGCGGCATCGAGCTGCTTCGAGAGGCCCTCCGCCGCCGCGAGCGAGGAGAGCGGGCCGAGGAAGGTCTTCGGATCCGTCGGATTGGCAGGCTTGATTCCGCCGAGGGCCGCCGAGAACTTCTCGAGGAACTCGTCGTAGACGTCCTCGTGCACGATGAAGCGCTTGGACGCGTTGCAGGCCTGACCGGCGTTGACCATCCGACCGAAGACCGCACGCCCCACAACCTCGTCGAGGTCTGCCGCGTCCAGCAGGACGAAGGGGTCGGACCCGCCGAGCTCGAGGACGACCTTCTTGAGGTGGCGGCCGGCGACCTCGGCGACTGCGGAGCCGGCACGCTCGGATCCCGTGAGGGACACGCCCGCGACCCGCGGGTCAGCGATGATGTCCGCCACCTGCTCGTTGGTGGCGAAGACGTTGACGTAGGCGCCTTCGGGCGCACCAGCGTCGGCGAAGATCTTCTCGATCGCGAGCGCCGACTCGGGGTCCTGCGGTGCGTGCTTGAGCAGGATCGAGTTGCCGTTCATGATGTTCGGCGCGGCGAAACGGGCCACCTGGTAGTACGGATAGTTCCACGGCATGATGCCCAAGAGCGCGCCGAGGCCCTCCTTGCGCACCACGGCCGCGCCCCCGGCGACGACGTCGAGCACCTCGTCCTCGAGGAACGCAGGGCCGTTGTCGGCGTAGTAGCGGTAGATCGACTCGACGATGTCGACCTCGTAGCCGGCCTGGAAGATCGGCTTGCCCATCTCGCGCGTGATGATCGCGGCGAGCTCGTCGCGGCGCTCGGCGTGCAGGTCGGCGACGCGGTGCAGTAGTGCCGCGCGCTCCGCGCCGCTCATGCCCTTCAGGATGGTGAACGCCTTGTCCGCGGAGGCAATGGCCTCCTGGATCTGGGCGTCGGTCGCCGTCGGGTACTCCGCGACGACCTCCCCGGTGGCGGGGTTGGTGACCTTGTAGATGCTCATGGTCTCTCCTTCGAGTGGCCGGGTCGGTGTTACGGGAGGTTGATGGCCTGGTCGGTGACGACGTGGATGAGCGCAGGCTTGCGCTGCTCCGTCACGGCCTTGAGGGCGCGCTCGACGGCGCCCGCGGCCTGGTCGTCGCTCGTCACCGTCTCGCCGTGGCCGCCGAATGCCCGGGCGAAGCCGGCGAAGTCCGGGTTGGACAGCTGCGTGCCGGAAACGCGGCCCGGGAAGTGGTGCTCCTGGTGGTCGCGGATGGTCGCGAACTGGCCATTGTCCATGACGATCACGAGCATTGCGGCGCCGTACTGGACGGCCGTGGCCATCTCCTGGCCGTTCATGAGGAACTCGCCATCGCCGCACACGGACACGATGAGGCGCTCCGGGCTCTCGAGCGAGGCCGCGACGGCGGACGGGATCGAGTAGCCCATCGAGCCGTTGCGCGTGGCCAGCTGGGAGGGGAAGACCTCGGTCGGGACGAACCACTGGGCCCACGCCGTGTGGTTGCCGGCGCCGAGAGTGGTGACCGTGTCAGCCGGGAGGTGCCCGAGCAGCTCGCCGATGACCACCGACATGTGCGCGGTGCCTTCGGCCGTGGCAGGGAGGGTCTCGTCGTCGCCGATCGTGGCGAGAGCCAGATGGGCTTCGTGGCCCTCGGCCCGCCATGCGTCCCACGCGGCAGCCCGGCCGAGTTGCACGCGCTCGACCGCCTCGGCGAACGCGACGGGCGACGCGACGGCATGGTCCGTCACTGCGCCGGAGCGGCCGCGCAGGGTCGTGTCGATCGAGACGAGGAAGTTCACGGCGTCGGGCCGCTGGCGGAGGGTGAAGCCGTCGGTCGGTACATCGGTCGGGAGGGCGCCGACGGCGACGAGGACGTCGGCCTCGTCGAACATCTTCGCGGCTACCGCGGAGCGGCCATAGCCGAGCGATCCGACGTTGACCGGCGAGGAGAACGGGACGCGGTCGGAGGCGTGCCAGTCTTGGGCGACCGGAATGCCGTTGGCCTCGGCGAACCGGGTCACGGCAGCCGCAGCCTCGGGGGTCCAGCGCTGGCCGCCCACGTAGATGAGCGGCTTCTCGGCGCCGGCCAGCGCCGTCGTGATCGCCTCGAGCTCCCGGGCGGACAGCGCCCCCTCGGCGACCGGGATGGGGTGGACAAGTGAGCCGCTGAACTCGTGCGTGATGACGTCCTCGGGCAGGCCGACGATGACAGGGCCGGGGCGTCCGGACTTCGCGGCGAAGAAGGCCTCAGCCACGATCTCGGAGGCCCTCGAGGCCTCGTCGAGGACGAGCACGCGCTTGGCCTGGGTGCCGAACCAGGCGGCAGGGTCGAATTCCTGGAAGGACTCACGCATCCGGTCCGCGATGGGAACGAGGCCGACGAACAGGACCATCGGCGTCCCGTCCTGCCACGCCGAGTGGACGGCCACGTAGGCGTTGGCTGCGCCCGGGCCGCGGGTCACCATCGCCACTCCGGGCTCACCCGTGAACTTCCCGTGGGCTTCAGCCATGTAGGCGGCCCCGCCCTCCTGACGCGCGACCACGGTCTCGATATCTGCTCCGTGGAGCCCGTCGAGGACGGCGAGGTAGGACTCGCCGGGAACGGCGAAGACGCGCTTGACGCCGTGCCTGGCGAGGGAGTCGACGATGGCCTGGCCAGCGTGGTTCGGGGTGGGCATGGGGCTCCTTGGGATCTGCGGCCCTGTCGGCGTGGCCGACGGACGGGTGGGGCGGGGGGTCAGAGGTCGCCGTAGGCGATGCGGCCGGCGACGACGGTCGCCCTCACCTCGGTCTCGGCGATCTCCTGGGCGGGGATCGTGTAGAGGTCCTGTGACAGGACCGCGAAGTCGGCGAGCATTCCGCGGGCGAGCGTGCCCTTGCGCGTCTCGTCGTGGCTCGCGTAGGCGCTGCCGACTGTCGACGCGCGGACCGCCTGGGCGACCGTGATCCGCTCGTCCGGGCCGAACTCGGCGCCCGCCGCCGTGCGGCGGTTGACGAGGTCGTGGATGTTCAGGAGCGGGCTGCCATCCACGACCGGCGCATCGGTCGATGCCGGCAACTCGATGCCGGCATCGAGCAGCGATCTCACCCGGTAGGCGAGCCGGGCGCGCTCGGGCCCGAGCGCGCGCAGCACACCGTCACCCAGCTCGCTCACGAACCTGCCTTGGGGGACGGGCACGATGCCGAGGCGGGCTACCCGCGCGATCTGTGCGTCCGAGGCAACGGAGAGGTGCTCGATCCTGTGGCGGGCGTCGGCCCGCGGCGCTGCCGCGTGTGCGGCCTCGATGATGTCCATCGCGACATCGAGCGCCGCGTCGCCGATCGCGTGCACCGCGAGCTGCCATCCGGCGAGATGGGCGCCGATGAGCCGCTCGCGCAGCTCCTCTTCCGCGAACTGGAGCATCCCGTGGTTGTGGCTGCCCTCGAGGGCGTCCGCCTCGTACTCGCTGAGCATGTAGGCGCTGCGGCCGATGAGCGAGCCGTCGGAGAGGACCTTGACCGGCCCGACCCGGAGCAGGTCGTCCCCGAGACCCGTGCGCGTCCCGAGATCGAGGCCGTAGTGTGGATGCCCTTCCGTCTCGGCGCCGTCGATCCGGTGCAGGGTGGTGAGGTAGGGCATGACGGTGGCGCGGACGCCGAGGCGGCCTTGGTCCCGCGCGAGCTGGTAGCCGGCGAGGTCCCAGCGGGACATGCCGATGCCCTCAGGCGCGCCGAGGCCAGGCTCGGTGACGGAGGTCAGACCTACCGCGAGGGCGGCCCGCGAGCCGGCGGCGACGTAGTCGGCGACGTCCGCGGCGGACGGTCCCGGAATCGCCTCCATGACGAGGGCGCGCGCGGTCTCCTGGAGCAGCCCGACCGCGCGGCCGTCCGGGGCGGCAGGTGCGGCCCCGCCGTCGGGTGCCACGATCCCGCGCCGCCCCGGGAAGCCCGCGAGCTCGAAGGCGCGGGTGTTCGCCACACCCATGTGGCGGGAGCTGTGGATCAGGTACACAGGCCGGCCGTGGGAGACGGAGTCGAGCTGCTCGGCCGTGGGATGCGCGCCGAGGCGGTTCTGGTCGTAGCCCGAGCCGATGACCCAGGCGTGCGGGTCCGCGGCAGCCGCGGCCCGGCTCACCGCGGCGAGCAGCGCATCAAGGGAGGGCGCGACGGCGGGACGCAGATCGAGCTGGAGGTCTGCCTGGCCCACGTGGCTGAGGTGGTAGTGGGCGTCGTTGAAGCCGGGGACGGCTGTCGCTCCGCCCAGGTCGTGCACCGTGCGGAAGCTTTCTGGTCCGAGCTCGTCGTCGAGCGAGATGATGCGACCGGCGTGCACGCCGATGGCCCCGGCGAGGGGGCGTGCCGGGTCCTGGGTGCGGAACTGGCCGTTCGCGAAGAGGGCGTCGAAGAGCATGCTCCCCAGTGTGCGGAGACTGGCTTCATGCTGTCTAATGCATATTTAGCACACCATCAATACCCTTATGGCATGGCACCCGCGGGGATGACGGCCCCTGCCTCGCGGAGGAAGCCGCGAAGGCGGGCCGCGATTCCAGAAATCGTGTCCTCTGCGAAATGGCCCGGGAGCCAGGCCACGTGCAGGCCCAGGTCGAGGGGGGATCCGCCTGCGCCGAGGAGCCGCACTGGACGGGCGCCATAGAGCGGCTGGTCGGTAGTGATCCCGATGCCATGTCCCGCTGCCGCGAGGGCCATGATCGTCTGACCGTCGTCGCACTCAGTGACCCGTTCGAGCCCGGTCCCCTCGCGGGAGAGGGCCTCGTCGAGGATGTACCGGCTCACACTGTGGTGGCTGGGGAGGATGACGTGCTCGGAGCCGAGGGCTGGGAGGCTGATCTCCTTGCGGTCGGCCCAAGGGTGGTCCGGCGCCACATACGCCTTGAGCGCCACGCGCCCGAGCGGGACGCTGCGCAAAGGCCCTTCCGGGGCTGCCGGCGAGATCGCGAAGTCACAGCCCTGACGCAGCGAGCCCGACATCTCGAAATGGGCCACCTCGCGCGGGATGATCCGGGGGTCGTCGGGGCTCGTGGTCGCAATGAAGGGCGCGAGGAACCCGCGCAGGGACGCGCTCGTCGTGGCTGCCACGAGTTGCTCGACCCTGCCGGTGCGCAGCGCCGCAGCGGCCTCCTCGAAACCCCTCGTCTCGACCATGAGCCGCCGCGCCACCGGCACGAGGGCCCGACCGGCCGAGGTGAGCACCAGCCGGTTGCCCTGCGGCTCGAACAGCGCGAGCCGGAGCTCCCGCTCGAGTGTTTTGATCTGGCGGCTCAGGGCTGGCTGGGCGATGAGGAGCGTCTCGGCTGCCGCAGTGACGGTCCCGGCGTCGACCACTGCCAGAAAGTACTGGAGTCGGCGGAAGTTCATGCCGTCAATGATGCACTGCGGCCCGGGCGGACCCTGGCATCAGCGGGCGGGGGCTTAGGTGGCTCACGCGCTGTGGCGGACGACGCCGTCCACCACCGTGCGCGTCACTCCCGCCGTGGCCAAGGCGTCTGGCGCGCAAGCGAGCGGATCGACGTCAATGACCGCGAAGTCAGCGAGCATGCCGGGCCCGAGGCGGCCCTTCGTCTTCTCTTCTCCGGAGGCCCAGGCAGCTCCGACCGTGTAGGCCAGCAGCGCCTCCTCTGCGGTGATCCGCTCATGGCGGTCCCAGCCCCCGGAAGGCACCCCGGCCGGCGTCGAGCGGGTGACTGCGGCGTGCAGGCCCAGCAGGGGCCTGGGCTCCTCGACGGGCGCATCCGAGCCGAAGGCGAGCACTGCCCCGGCGTCGAGGAGGCTGCGCCATGCGTAGGCCGCGAGGCCGCGCCCCTCCAGCAGCGAGCGGAGCTGGTAGTCCGACGGGCAGTGCTGCGGCTGCATCGAGGCGATCACGCCGAGCTCGGCGAACCGGGGGACGTCGGAGGGCCGGAGGAACTGCGCGTGCTCGATCCGATGCCGTAGCCCGTGGCGCGCAGTCACGTCCCGCAGTTCCGAGAGTGCCTCGAGCACCAGCTGGTTGGCGCGGTCGCCGATCGCGTGGACGGCGACGGCCAGCCCGGCCGCCACCGCCCTGCCTGTCAGCCTGACCAGCTCGCGGTAGGGCGTGACCTCGATCCCGAAGTCGCCCTCGTCCCCCGGGAAGTGCTCGCTCATGTGGCAGGTGTGGGAGCCGGCCGCGCCGTCCGAGAAGATCTTGACGGCCCCGGTCCGGATCCACTCGTCGCCCTCGCCGGTGCGGGCCCCCTCTGCGATGGCCGTGTCCAGGTCCTCGATGCGGATGAGCTTGTTCAGCCGCACGGCGAGGCGGCCCTCGGCCCGGAGAGCCCGGTAGGCCTCGAGGGCGTCGGGCCCGTCGATGTCGTGCACGCTCGTGACGCCGTTGGCCAGCAGTAGCTTCTGCACCGACGCGATCTGTGCCGGCAGGGACGCGGCGCCCTCCTGCGCCTCCAGCGCGCGGACCGGGAAGACGGCCGACTCCCGCAGGATGCCGGTTGGCTCCCCTGAGGCATCGCGCACATACTCGCCGCCGGCGGGATCAGGGGTCGTCGCGTCGATGCCGAGCCGCCGCAGGCCGAGAGTGTTGCACCACACCGTGTGGCCGTCCGCGCTCGTGAGGGCGACCGGCCGGTCAGAGCACACCGAGTCGAGGCTGTGGCGGTCCGGCTGTACCGGGACGGCCCATCGGTTGCAGTCCCACCAGCCGCCGAAGACCCAGCCGCGGTCCGCTGTCCCGGCGAGGTGCTCCTCGAGCCGGGCCAGGGCTTCCTCGAGGCGGACCACGCTGTGGAGCGCGACCGAGTGCAGGGCGCGGGCCAGCGAGGCGGTGTGAATGTGGGCGTCCGTGAAACCGGGCACGGCCGTCCCGCCTCCCAGTGCGACCTCGGCAGTGCCCTGCGGGGCCCGCTCCCGCAGCTCCGCGACGCTGCCCGTTGCGACGACGCGACCCTGCTGGGCGAGTAGGGCCTCGGCCGAAGGGCAGAGAGGATCGAGCGTGCGGAAGTTGGCATCGGTGAAGAGGATGCTGGACATCGGCGCCTTTCGGGGGAGGGATCGAGGTCACCCTACGTCACGTGCCGCCGTCCTCTACCAGCGAGGGAGGGGGAACGAGGCGGCCGGACGCCGAGGAGTCTGCCCGGATCTCCCACCCGAGGCGCTTGTAGGGCCGCATCATGATGGCGCTCTCGCCGATCTCGAGGCCGGGCACCGCGGCGGTGAGGGCCTTCTCGGCAGCGAGGATGTCGTTGACCGAGGGGAGCCACATCGCGACGAGGAAGTTCCTCGGCCCTGTCACCGATGCGACGAGCCGCAGACGTGAGCTCTGCGCGGCGAGCCGCTGGGCCGCCGCCGCGTGGTCGGCTGCTGGGAGCCTGCCGAACCACTGGACCGTGATCGGGAAGCCGCTCGCGCCTTGGGCCATGTCGCAGCGCAGGGTGAAGCCCTCCGAGGAGAGCACGCGGGCGAGGCGCCGCCGTGCCGTCGCGTGGCTCAGCCCGAGGACGCGCGCCACTTCGGAGGCGGAGATCCGGCCGTCCCGCTGGAGGAGGGCGATGACGGGGCCATGCTCGGGCCCCAGTCCCGCACGCAGCTCTTCCGACCGCTGTCTCCGGTCGATCGAGCGGAGGGCATCGGCCTGGCGTCGATCGAGGTGGCTCAGCCGCCAGTTCTGTGCGGTCACATGCATGCCGAGTGAGACCATCGACTCGAGGTCGGTCACTCCCTCGAGGCCCAGGAGCGGGTCGAGGACATCGCCCACGAGCCGCGCCATGGAGGGAGCGGCCAAGGTCAGGGCGAGCGCCTGACGGTGCGAGAATACGTCGATCGAGAGGACGTGGGGCGTCTCCATGAGTCGCTCGATGATCTCGGGACGCTGCGCGGGCCGGCACAGGAGCTCGCTGAAGCTGAGCACCTGGTGGGTGGCCCTGCCGGTGTGCTGCGCCGTCACCCACACGAGCCCGCGTGACCTGAGGCGCTCCCAACGCGAGGCGAGCGCAGGGGGGCTGGCGTCGATGATCTCACCGAGCTGTGCCCACGGTGCACGCGGCGCGATCTGCACGGCGTTGACGAGCGCGAGGTCCTTCTCGCCGAGAGTCTCCATGACGATTTCTCCCATACCTCCCTTCGGTGATGAAGATTTCTATCGATTCTACGGCGGTTTGGCGTCGCTACCTCACACTCGAAACCAAGACCCTGACCGTTGAGATCTGGACCACAGCGTCCGGGAGCAGGAGGAACACCGTATGGCCACGACGTCCGTGCTCGAGGACGCGCGCGAGCTCGAGAGAGACCTCGTCCAGCTCAGGCACGCCCTCCACCGGGAACCCGAGCTGGGGCTGCAGCTTCCGCGGACCCAGGAGAAGGTCCTCGAGGCCCTGTCGGATCTGCCACTCGAGATCACCCTGGGCAAGGGGCTCAGCTCGGTGGGGGCCGTCCTCCGCGGGAGAGGGGGCTCTTCACCGCGTCGCGGACCTGTGGACAGCAGCGCCGACCGGCCAGTCGTCCTCCTGCGCGCGGACATGGATGCCCTGCCGGTCCAGGAGGAGACCGGCCTCCACTTCGCATCTCGTAATCCCGGCAGCATGCACGCCTGCGGCCACGACCTCCACACCTCGATGCTCGTGGGGGCAGCGCGACTCCTGGCGGAGCGCCGCGAGAGCCTTGCCGGCGACGTCGTCTTCATGTTCCAGCCCGCGGAGGAGCTCTTGGCCGGTGCGCCGATGATGATCGAGGAAGGGATCCTCGACCTCGCCGGAAGAAGGGCAGACGCCGCCTTCGGCCTGCATGTGTTCAGCGCCGGCGGCAACACGGGGCGATTCGAGACCAAGCCCGGCGTCATGATGAGCGCCGCGGACGCCCTGTTCGTCAAGGTCATGGGGCAGGGCGGACACGGCTCTGCCCCGCACCTGGCCAAAGACCCGGTTCCAGTGCTCGCCGAGATGATCACGGCCCTGCAGGCCATGGTCACGCGCCAATTCAGCGCCCACGACCCCGTGGTGGTGGGCGTGGGGATGGTGAAGGCAGGCGAAGCGATCAACGTCATCCCGGACACCGCCGAATTCGGGGCGTCCCTGCGCATGTACTCCGCCGAGTCCCGCACCCGGCTCCAGTCCGCGATCCGCCGGCTGCTCGAGGGCATCGCCTCCGCCCACGGCGTCGACGTGGACATCACCTACCACGTCGGCGGTCGAGTCACCGTGACGGACGAGGCCGAAACCGACTTCGCCTCCGGCCAGATCGCCGACCTTCTCGGCGAAGCCCGGCATTTCCGCATGGCAGCCCCCCTCGGCGGCTCCGAGGATTTCGCCGACGTCCTCGCCCAGGTCCCCGGCTCGTTCATCTGCCTCGACGCGACACCCCGCGGCGCCGAGGGCCCGACGGCGTTCAACCACTCCCCACGCGCCGCGTTCGACGACTCCGTCCTCGCTGACGGCACGGCCGTCTACACCCAGCTCGCCGTGAACCGGCTCGCCCGATCTGCCTCCAACTGAACCAGGCAAGCCCTGCTTCCCCTCCCCAAGGACCCCACACATGACAGCACCTCCAGCCCTCACAGCGCCGCCGCGCGCCACCGCGGACCAGCGCCGCACGCTCCTCGCCACCGGACTCGGCAACGCGCTCGAGTGGTTCGACTGGGGCATCTATTCCTCGTTCGCCATCTTCTTCGCGCCCCAGGTGTTCAACCCCCAGGACCCTCTCGCCGCGCTCCTCGGGGCTATGGCGATCTTCGCGGTCGGCTTCATCGCCCGTCCCGTGGGCGGCTGGCTCTTCGGCGCCCTCGCGGACCGGCGTGGCCGCAGGGCCACGATGCTCCTGACGGTGGCCCTCGCCTCGGTGGGGTCCCTCCTCATCGCGATCGTTCCCACCTATCAGACCGCCGGGGTGCTCGCCGCGGTGGTCCTGCTGGCGGCCCGGCTGATCCAGGGACTCGCCCATGGCGGAGAAGCCCCTTCGGCGCAGACCTACCTCTCGGAAATGGCGCCGAAGGAACGCCGTGGGCTCTGGTCCTCACTCATCTACTTCTCGGGCACCCTCGGCATCTGCGCTGGGCTGCTGCTCGGCGTGCTCCTAGGGCTGATCCTGCCGAAGGCGGAGATGGCTGCGTGGGGCTGGCGCCTGCCGTTCGTGATCGGCGCCGCCCTGGGGCTGTACACGCTCATCGCCCGCTCCCGTATGCCCGAGACCGAAGTGTTCTCGCACGCGGCGGCGGGAAGCCGCGAGCAGCTGTGGACGGCCATTCGGGACAACTGGCGCAGTGCCCTCCGTGTCGTCGGCCTCAGCGTCGGCGCGACGGTCTGCTACTACGTGTGGAGTGTCTCCGTGGTCCAGCAGGCGGTCGTGGTGCACCGGATGGATCCCACCCTCGCCCTCATGGCCTCCGTTGCGTCGAATCTGGTGCTTGTGGCGACGCTGCCCTTCTGGGGGATCTTCTCTGACCGGTTCGGACGCCGTCCGGCCGCGATGATCGGCACCGGAGTCCCGATGCTGCTCTTCATCCCCCTCAGCAGCATGGTCGGCGGAACGTTCCTCTCGGTCTTCGTCCCGGCGACCGTCATCCTCGTCTTCATGGGCGCGGTGCTGGCGAGCAGCCCGGCACTCATGGCGGAGCTCTTCCCGACCCGCATCCGCACCGTAGGCGTCGCCGTCCCGTACTCGGTTGCCGTGGCCGTCTTCGGCGGCACCGCGCCATACCTGCAGCCGTGGGCCAACGCGGCCTTCGGGCCGGGCGTCTTCGCCGCCTATGTCATTCTGCTGCTCGCGATCTCCACGGCGGTCGCCTCCCGCCTCCCCGAGACGAAGGGCAGGGACCTGCGCGCATGAGACGGAATGCTGCTCGCGAGGGATCTGGCCTCTCCGGAGACCCAGGGATGCGCCTCATCATCGCCGGATTCACGCCGCTTCTGGCGACGGCCATGCCTGCGGCCTCGGGGGACCGCTCGTGGGACCGGCACTCCTCCTGGGGCCATCGCGGCCGTCTCCATCGCCTCCTCGTTCGTGGTCCTCGCCCCAGTGAGGCGTCACGGTGCGCAGGGAGGGGTCGAGAGGCTCCTGGCCGGGGAGCCGCTCTCCTCGGAGGGCAGGAGCGGAACCGCCTGACCAAGGCCTCTGCCCGCCCGGGACGGCGCGGGCGCACAATGACGCCATGCGCGCGTGGTGGGTGGACGTCCCGGGCCCTGCGGGAGGGCCGTCCGGGTCCGGGGACGGCGGGCCGCTGGTCTTCGGCCGGCGGCCCGATCCCGTGCCCGCGCGCGGCGAGGTGCTCGTCCGGGTCTCGGTATGCGGGGTGTGCCGCACGGACCTCCATCTGGCCGAGGGCGACCTCGCCCCGAGGCGCCACGGCGTTGTCCCCGGCCACGAGGTGGTCGGAACGGTCGAGGCTGTAGGGCCCGGTGCGTCCCGCTTCGGGCCGGGGGAGCGCATCGGCATCCCCTGGCTGCGCGGCACGTGCGGCGCCTGCCGCTTCTGCCGCTCGGGTCGGGAGAACCTCTGCCAAGCACCCCAGTTCACGGGGTGGGACGACGACGGCGGGTACGCGGAGCTCGCCGTCGTGCCCGAGGCCTTCGCCTACAGCATCCCCGAGGCGTTCGGCGACCGCGAGGCCGCGCCCCTCCTGTGCGCCGGGATCATCGGCTACAGGGCGCTCAAGCGCGCCGAGGTGCCCGCGGGCGGGCGGCTCGGCATCTACGGGTTCGGCGGCAGCGCACACATCACGGCGCAGCTCGCACTCCACCTCGGTGCGACCGTCTATGTGATGACCCGCGCACCGGAGGCGCGGGAGCTCGCCCTCAGCCTCGGCGCCGCGTGGGCCGGCGCTGCCGATGAGGAGCCGCCCGAGAAGCTCGACTCGGCGATCCTCTTCGCGCCCGTCGGAACGCTCGTCCCGCCCGCCCTGGCCGCGCTGGACCGGGGCGGGACCCTCGCCGTCGCCGGCATCCACCTCAGCGGCATCCCTCCGCTGGACTACCAGGTCCACCTCTTCCAGGAGCGGCAGCTGCGCAGCGTCACCGCCAACACCCGGGCGGACGGCGAGGAGTTCCTCCGCCTCGCCGCCCAGATCCCCGTGCGCACGACGACGGTCGCGTACCCCTTCGACGCCGCGGACCGGGCGCTCGCGGACCTCGCGGCGGACAGGATCACCGGCGCCGCGGTCCTCGAGGTCGGCGCCCGCTGACCGGGCCCACGCCGCGGCGACGGGAAGACCCCGCCTCCCGGACAGGAACCACGCGCCGTGGCGTGGGCTTCCGTCCGGAGTGCGGGGTCTCCTGAGGGCTGCGGGGACGTCCTTCCGGCGTCAGCCCAAGTGCTTCGGCAGCGTGGCCTCGTGGGCCTCGCGCAGCTCGGCGAGCGGCAGCTCGAACTGGCCCTGGACGTCGAGGGACGTCGCGAGGACGTCCACCACGCCGAGGCGGACCACCGGGTAGTTCCGGGCCGTCGCCATGTCGTTGAAGCGGACCTCCTCGGAGCGCGGCACCGCGACCACCGCGCGGCCCTGCGACTCCGAGAAGAGCGCCGTGAACGCGTCGATGCCGTCACGCTCGCACAGCTCCTCGAGCGAGACCCGGGCGCCCACGCCGAAGCGCAGTGCCATCTCGGCCAGACCGGCGGCGAGGCCGCCCTCGGAGAGGTCGTGCGCGGCGTCGACCATGCCGTCACGTGAGGCGTTGATGAGGATCGCGCCGAGCGTCTTCTCCGCCTCGAGGTCCAGCTCCGGCGGGAGGCCGCCGAGGTGGCCTCGCAGGTTCGCGAACTCGGAGCCGTCCAGCTCGTCGCGCGTCGTGCCGAGCAGGTAGATCGCCTGCCCGTCCGCGGTCCTGTTCCAGCCCGACGGCGTGCGGCGGGCGACGTCGTCGAACTTGCCGAGCACGCCGACCACGGGGGTGGGGTGGATCGCGGTGGTGCCCGTCTGGTTGTAGAGCGAGACATTGCCGCCGGTCACCGGGATGCCGAGCACCTGGCACGCGTCGGCGAGGCCGCGGACGGCCTCGGCGAACTGCCACATGACCTCCGGGTCCTCGGGGGAGCCGAAGTTGAGGCAGTCGGTCACGGCCATCGGTACGGCGCCCGAGGTGGCGACGTTGCGGTAGGACTCCGCGAGGGCCAGCTGCGCGCCCGTGTACGGGTCGAGGTAGGCGTAGCGGCCATTGGCATCGGTCGAGAGGCCCACGCCCATGCCGGTCTCCTCGTCGACGCGGACCACGCCGGCGTCGTCGGGGGACGCCAGGGCGGTGTTGCCGCCCACGTAGTGGTCGTACTGCTTCGTGATCCAGGACTTGTCGCACATGTTCGGGCTCGCCATGAGCTCGACGACCGCGGCCTTGAGCTCCTCGCCCGTGGATGGGAGGTCCTTGCCGGCGTCGGAGGCGCGGAAGGTGTCCGCCTGGACGCCGTCGAGCCACTCGGGGCGGTGGTACGGGCGGTTGTAGACCGGGCCCTCGTGGGCCACGGTGCGGGGGTCGACGTCGACGATGGTCTCGCCGTCCCACGTGATGACGAGCCGGCCCGTGTCCGTGACCTCGCCGAGCCACGAGAACTCGACGGCCCACTTCTCCATGACCTTCTCGAACGCCTCGACGTTCTCGGGGCGCACGATCGCCATCATGCGCTCCTGAGACTCGGACATGAGGATCTCGCCCGGGGTCAGGGTGGGGTCGCGGAGCAGGACCGAGGTCAGCTCGACCTGCATGCCGCCCTCGCCGTTGGACGCGAGCTCG
Organism: Sinomonas halotolerans; assembly: GCF_039615075.1. Classification (NCBI taxonomy): domain Bacteria; kingdom Bacillati; phylum Actinomycetota; class Actinomycetes; order Micrococcales; family Micrococcaceae; genus Sinomonas; species Sinomonas halotolerans. The sequence continues at coordinate 292,634 of NZ_JBDFRB010000003.1, forward strand.
GAGGTGGCGCACGAGATGCCGGCCGCGCCGAGGTCCTGGATGCCCTCGACGAGGGAGCCCTTGAACAGCTCGAGGCAGCACTCGATGAGCACCTTCTCGGCGAAGGGGTCGCCCACCTGCACGGCGGGGCGCTTGGACGGCTTGGTGTCGTCGAAGGACTCCGAGGCGAGCACCGAGGCGCCGCCGATCCCGTCGCCGCCCGTGCGGGCGCCGAAGAGGACGACCTTGTTGCCCACGCCCGAGGCGTTCGCGAGGCGCAGGTCCTCGTGGCGCAGGACGCCGACCGCGAGGGCGTTCACGAGCGGGTTGGCCTGGTAGACCGAGTCGAAGACGACCTCGCCGCCGATGTTCGGCAGGCCGAGCGAGTTGCCGTAGCCGCCGATGCCGGAGACGATGCCGTGCACGAGGCGGGCCGTGTCCGGGTGGTCGATCGCGCCGAAGCGCAGCGGGTCCATGACGGCCACGGGGCGCGCGCCCATCGAGATGATGTCGCGCACGATCCCGCCGATGCCGGTCGCGGCGCCCTGGTAGGGCTCGACGAAGGACGGGTGGTTGTGGGACTCGACCTTGAAGGTCACGGCCCAGCCGTCGCCCAGGTCGGTGACACCGGCGTTCTCGCCGATGCCGACCATCATGTCCTTCTTCATCTCCTCGGTGAGCTTCTCGCCGAACTGGCGGAGGTGCACCTTGGAGGACTTGTAGGAGCAGTGCTCGCTCCACATGACCGAGTACATCGCGAGCTCTGCGGCGGTGGGGCGGCGGCCGAGGAGCTTGACGATCTCGTCGAACTCGTTCTGCTTCAGGCCGAGCTCGGCCCAGGGGAGGTCGGTGTCCGGCGTCCCTGCGGCGTGCTCGACCGTGTCCAGATTGAACTGGCGTTCGGCGTCACTGGTGGACTTGCGGGCGGTCGATGCAGTCCCGGTCACTTCGTACCTCCAGAGACGAGCGTGGTCAGCACGGACGTGAAGAAGCCGAGCCCGTCCGTCGAGTACGAGCCGGTGTCGCCGTCGAGCGGGGCGAACCCGGCCTCCACGGCATGCTCGGGGTGCGGCATGAGGCCGACGACGTTGCCCGCGGCGTTCGTGATGCCTGCGATCCCGCGGCGGGAGCCGTTGGGGTTCCAGCCCACATAGCGGAACGCGACCCGGCCCTCGCCCTCGAGCTCGTCGAGGGTCTTCTCGTCGGCGACGTACTGGCCGTCCTGGTTCTTGAGGACGACCGTGATCTCCTGGCCCGCCTCGTACTGGTTGGTCCACGCCGTCTCGGCGTTCTCGACCCGCAGAACCTGGTCGCGGCAGATGAACTTGAGGTGGTCGTTCTTGATCATCGAGCCCGGGAGCAGGTGGGATTCGGTGAGGATCTGGAAGCCGTTGCAGATGCCGAGCACGGGGAGCTTCGCGTCCGAGTTCGCGGCGTCGACGATCTTCGACATGAGGGGCGCGAAGCGAGCGATCGCGCCCGCGCGCAGGTAGTCGCCGTAGGAGAAGCCGCCGGGGAGGACGACGGCGTCGACGTCGCGGAGCGCGTCGGCCGAGTCGTCCGCGTGCCACAGCGCCACGGGCGTGCCGCCCGCGAGGCGCACGGCGCGTGCGGCGTCGCGGTCGTCAAGGGTGCCGGGGAAGGTCACGACGCCGATTCTGGCGTCAGCCAGGGGAGCGGACTCGGGCGAGGTCACATCGCCAATGAGGGGGGCCTCGCTCATGCCTGCGAGTCCTCGAGGACCTCGACGTTCACCACGTCCTCGATCACCGGGTTGGAGAGCATCGTCGCGGCCGCGTTGCGGGCCTGCTCGAGGACCTCCTCGGTCACCTCGCCCTCGACCGTGAGCTCGAAGCGCTTGCCCTGGCGGACGCCCGCGAAGGCCGTGAATCCCAGCCGCGGGAGGGCCCCGACGATGGCCTTCCCCTGGGGGTCGAGAATCTCGGGTTTCGGCATGACATCGACAACGATCCGCGGCATCGAAAGGCGCTCCTGTGCTTGAGGTTGGTGTGACAAGCGAAGGGAGTGCCGTCTCACGCCACGTGCCCGAGGGGTTGGACAGGAGGCGCTCCGCGAGCTTGCACCGCCAATTCTACGGCAGAGAGCTCCCGGTCCGGCGCGTAGTGTGATGTCTGTGACTCCCGCCCCCGACTCGCGCTGCCCCTGCGGCACCGGCGAGACGTACGCGCACTGCTGCGGTCGCTTCCACTCCGGGGCCGGCTCCGCTGAGCTGTCGGAGGGCGCCGCCCCGCCAGCGCCGACCGCTGAGGCGCTCATGCGCTCGCGCTACAGCGCCTACGCCGTGGGCGGGAGCGCCGGCGTCGGGTACCTGCTCGCCACCTGGCACCCGTCCACACGGCCTGCCGGCCTCGAGCTGGACCCCGCCACCCGCTGGCGTCGCCTCGAGGTCCTGCGCACGACGGCGGGCGGCCCCTTCGATGAGGAGGGCACCGTGGACTTCGCGGCCCACTACACCGAGGTCGACGAGGACGCGGGCACGGCGCCCAGCGGAGGCAGGGGGCGGCGGGGAGTGATGCGCGAGCACTCGCGGTTCGTGCGCGAGGGAGGGCGCTGGTACTACGTCGACGGCGACGTCGCTGGCCCGTGAACTGCCGCGGGCCCGCGGAAGGGAACGAAAAAGTGCGCTAATCAGCCCGTGATTCATCGCTGCCTCCAGGAGTAGATTCCCCGTATCGCAACCGTCTGGCTTGGAGGAATCATGACCACGCACGTCACCGAGGTTTCCAACTGCACTGTCGACAACTGCGCGTTCAACCACGAGCACGAGTGCAACGCCTTCGCGATCACCGTGGCCGGAGGGCAGGACCACGCGAGCTGCGGGACGTTCATCGACACGTCCTCGCTCGGAGGCCTCCCGAAGGTCCTCGCGCACGTCGGTGCGTGCCAGCGCGGCGAGTGCGTGCACAACGACCACCTCATGTGCAACGCGCACGACGTCAAGATCGGCCCCGGCGCCGACGCGGCGGACTGCCTCACGTACGAGCACGAGTAGCCTGGAGGCGTCCGGTGGCCGAGAAGCCCAGGACCGCTCTCCCGTTCATCATGGCGGCTGCTGTCGCGGCAGGGCTCGCGCGCCTGGTCCTCCGGAAGGTCAAGGAGGACAGGGAGGCGCGGGCGGAACCGCCGCATGGGGCCCGCCCGCCTCGCCCTGAGTGAGGCGCGGCGGAAGGCGCAAGGGGCGCGCCCGATGGGGGCGCGCCCCTTGTGCTGCCCGGTCCCAGCTGGGCCCTTCTGGAGGCCCCTCCACGCTGCGCGCCCGCCGCTTCCGGGCGGCTGTGCGAGGGCCCGGCGGGGTCGCGGTGCCGTGACTGGTCTGAAATGGTTCTTTCGGGTAGCTTGTGCCCAATCCGCTGGTGGCGGAGGTCACACTCGTCCGAAAGGTCTCCTGTGAAGAAAGCACCCGTGAGCAGCGCCCCGGCGCGCCGGAGGCGTCTGGCGGCGATCGCCGTCGGCCTCCCCCTGATGGTGACAGGCATGGGCGTCCCCGCCCACGCCGCTCCGGACATCAGTCCCTCCGGGCCGGGGCACTCCCAGACCGCCTCTGCCGAGAAGCAGTACGAGGCCGGCCGCTACATTGTGGTCCTCGCCGAGCAGGCGATTGCCGCATACGACGGCGGCACGCCAGGCTACGCCGCGACGAAGCCCCAGCAGGGCCGCAAGGTGGAGAAGGGCAGCCCGGCGGTGCGCGCCTACGACGCCCACCTGCGCCAGACCCAGCGGGCCGTTGCCGCCAAGCAGGGGGTGGCGCCGGCCGCGCAGTTCACCACGGCGCTCAACGGCTTCGTGGCCGAGCTCAGCGGGGCGCAGGCGATGGCCCTCGCGAAGGATCCCAAGGTCCTGCTCGTGGCGCCGGACGTGGAGAACGCCCCGGACTACACCACCACGGACTTCATGAAGCTCACCGGGCCGGACGGTGCGTGGGCGAAGCAGTTCGGAGGGAAGGGCGGCGCCGGCAAGGGCGCCGTGGTCGGCGTCATCGATACGGGCTACGCCCCCGACAACCCGTTCCTCGCCGGTGACGCGGTCCAGCCCCTCGCCCGGGGCGCCAAGCCCCAAGTGGGCGTCCCGTACCTGGACGGGGACGGCGCAATCGCGATGCTCAAGGCGGACGGCACGACGTTCAGGGGCGAATGCCAGGCCGGCATCGAGTCCGGCGCCTCGTTCGACGGGACCGCGTGCAACTCCAAGGTCGTCTCGGCCCGCTACTTCGCCGACGCGTTCCTCCAGTACGTCGCCCCCGAGCACCGCGCGCCCGAGGAGCTCATCTCCCCGGTGGACATCGGCTCCCACGGCACCCATACGGCGTCGACCGCCGCCGGCAACGCCGACGTGCCCATGACCGTTGCGGGCACCGACTTCGGCGTGGGCTCGGGCATCGCCCCCTCCGCCAAGGTCTCCGTGTACAAGGTCTGCTGGGAGGACGACAACCCGAACACGGGCGGGTGCTACTCGTCCGCGTCCGTCGCCGCGGTCGAGGCCGCGATCACGGACGGCGTGGACGTGCTGAACTACTCCATCTCCGGCAACACGAACTCCACCACGGACCCGGTGGCGCTCGCGTTCCTCAACGCCGCCTCCGCCGGCATCTTCGTCTCGGCCTCCGCCGGCAACTCCGGGCCCACGGCCTCGACCGTGAACCACGCGTCCCCGTGGCTCACCACCGTCGCCGCGAGCACCTTCCCGCCCGAGCTCGTGGGCACCGTGACCCTCTCCGACGGCTCGAAGTACCGCGGCGCGACCGTCATGAACGGCGAGGTCAGGGACGCATCCGCCGTCCTGGCCGCCGACGCAGCTGCTGCCGGTGCCACCGATGCCAGCCTCTGCACGGCGAACAGCCTCGACCCGGCCAAGGCCGCCGGCAAGGTCGTCGTGTGCGACCGCGGAGTCATCGCCCGCATCGACAAGAGCGCCGAGGTCAAGCGCGCCGGCGGTATCGGCATGATCCTCGTCAACCTCACGCCGTCGTCCGAGGACTCCGACCTCCACTCGGTGCCGACCATCCACGTCAACGCTCCGCAGGGCCCCGAGCTCAAGGCGAAGATCGCCGCGGACCCGGCCCTCACTGTGACGCTCGCCAAGGGCGACACAACGGGCCTGCCCGCGCCGGCGGTCCCGCAGATCGCCGGATTCTCCTCGCGCGGCCCGTCCCTGGCCTCTGGCGGCGACCTGCTCAAGCCGGATATCGCGGCCCCCGGCGTGAACGTCCTCGCGGGCGTCTCCACGGTCGGCGCCGACGGCGAGCAGTTCGGCTTCATGTCCGGCACCTCGATGGCGGCGCCGCACATCGCCGGCGTCGGCGCCCTCGTGCTGGCGAAGAACCCGACGTGGTCCCCGGCCATGGTGAAGTCCGCCATGATGACCACGGCCTACCCGCTCGTGAAGGCGGACGGCACGCCGAATGCCAACCCGTTCGACGGGGGCGCAGGCCACGTCGACACGCTCCGCGTCACCGACCCGGGGCTCGTCTACAACTCGGGGCCCAAGGACTGGATCGCGTTCCTCAACGGCCAGGGCTACCCGACCGGCGCGCCGCAGGCCGGCTCGGTCGAGGCGAAGGACGTCAACGTCCCATCGGTCGCGCTCGGCGCGCTCGTCGGCGAGGTCCAGGTGACGCGCAGGCTCACCGCGCTCGTGCCCGGCCAGTACCGGCCGCAGGTGAAGCTGCCCGGCGTGGACGTCCACGTCGAGCCGCAGGTCCTCACCTTCGCGAAGGCGGGCCAGACCCGCGAGGTGACCCTCACCTTCAAGAACGCCTCCGCCCCGCTCGGGAAGTTCACCACCGGAACGATCTCGTGGGTCGGCCCGCGGACCGTGACCTCTCCGATCGCCGTCCGCCCGGTCGACGCCAAGGTGGAGCCGGCGTACAGCTTCTCCTCCGCGACCGGTGACGGCAGCGGCGCCCTGAGCTTCGTGTCCGGCACGGACGCCCCGCTCCAGATCGGCGTCGAGGGCCTCGCCCCGCTCTCGCAGAAGGCTGTGACCAAGGTGCCGGGACCGTTCGCCACCCGCACGGACGCCTCGAACGAGGTCGTGGCCGTGGACATCCCGGCCGGCCAGAAGTCAGCCCGCCTCGGGATCAGGGCCTCCGACCCGGAGTCCGACTGGGACATGGTGGTCTTCGCCCCGAACGGCAACGGCGGGCTCAAGGCCACGCAGGTCGCCACCGCGGACGCGAGCGAGTTCCTCGAGCTCAAGGACCCGATCGCGGGCCGCTACTACATCGTGGCCAACCTCTACTCGACGCCGGACGGCAACGCCACCGCCGGCACCGTCCAGGCCGCGTGGTGGGCCGGCGACGCCGGCAACCTCACCGTGAGCCCCAACCCCGTGACCGCTGCCAACGGCACCCAGGCCAGTGTGACACTGGCCTGGGCCGGGCTCGCGGAGGGCTCGTACATCGGCCGTCTGGCCTTCGGCCCGAACGGCGTGCGCTCGTGGGTGGACGTGACGGTGGGCTCCGCCGCCGCAGGGGGCTCCGCTCCGGCACGTGCGGGCGGATCGCTCGGCTCGGTGGAGGCCGTTCCGGGCCAATAGCCCGGAGCCCCCAGGGACATGACCCCGCAAGGGGACATGACCCCGCAACGTGAGATGACCCCGCAACGGACGCCTCCGTTGCGGGGTCATCTCCCTGGCGTTGCGGGGTCCTGTCCCTCGCGTTGCGGGGTCCTGTGCCTCCGTTTGCGGGGTCGTGTTCCCCGGAGCCTGGCCCGCTGCGCGATCAGCTCAGCGCGCGGCGAGCTCCGCCTCCAAGGGGGCGAGCGCCGTCGTCAGCCGCTCTCGCAGCGCCGCCGCCTCGGCCGCGAAGCCGCGCTGCGCCTCGACGTACGCGGCCTTTCCGGCGGGCGTCTCGATGGCGATCGGCTCGAAGCCCCAGTCCGTGAGGTCATAGGGGGAGGCCTGCATGTCCATGGTGCGCACGCGCCACGCGAGCTCGAAGCAGTCCATGAGCAGTTCGCCCGGGATGGCCGGCCCGAGCTTGTACGCCCACTTGTAGAGGTCCATGTTGGCGTGGAGGCAGCCGGGCTGTTCGAGCTCGCGCTGGGCGGCCCGGGTGGGCTGGAGCTCGTTCAGCGGGACGGCGTCGGGGGAGTAGAAGCGGAACGCGTCGAAGTGGGTGCAGCGGATCCGGTGCTCCTCCACCACCCGGTCGGTCCCGTCCGCGCCGAGCCGCAGCGGCAGGTACTCGTGCCGGATGCCGAACTTCTCGCTGCGGTACGCCATGGCCCACTCGTGGAGCCCGAAGCAGCCGAAGTTCCCCGGCCGCGCCGCGGTGCCGCGCAGGATGATGCCGCAGAAGCGGATGGTCTCCTCGCGCTCGGCGGCGTAGGCGGGCGCATCGAGCACGACGGCGGGGCTTGCCCCGGGCGCGTCCGCCGGCCCCAGCCCGGCCTCCGCGCGCTCGCCGTCCGTGAGCGCACGGCAGTGCTTCCACGCGAGGCGCTCGACGGCGTCGTGCCCCACGAGCGCTACCCCGACGCCCGGGTGCCAGCGGCCCAGCTGGCCGGGCTTGTGCGTGTAGTAGGTGAAGAGGAAGTCCTCGATGGGGTGCTTCTTCCCGGCGTTGCGCCGGGCCACGAACGGCTCCGCGAAGCGCGCCACCCGCTCCGCGTGCGCACGGGCGCGCGGGAGCCACTCGTCCGGGGCCAGGACAGCGCGGACGGGCGCGGCGTTCGGAGGGGCGGAGGAAGGCACCCGTCAATTATCCCCCGAGGCGTGCGGGGGAGGGATCGGCCGAGGTCCCGCGGCCCGTGCGTTCGCTCGTGCTCGCTTTGGACAGCACCAGGGGTCCCACGCGGCGCGTCGCCTTCTGCCCGGGCCGTGTCCGTGCCCGAAGTGAGCGGGAGCGAACAAGGTCTCGCACGTTCACCGGTGCTTCATCGAACGGCCAGCTCGGGCGCCCGCGCTCGTCAGCTGCTGCCCCAAGACTCGGGCCATGACTGAGATCTCCCGCCGTTCCCTCGTCCTCGGAGCCCTCGCGACCGGCACCGCCGGTGCCCTGACCGCGGGCGCCACGGCAGCACCGGCGTCGGCCGCCACGCCCGCGCACGGGGCCGTCCCCCTGCTGCGCCACCGGCTCACGTTCCCCTCCGGCATCCAGACCGGCGACGTCACCACGGACTCCGCCGTCCTGTGGGGCCGCGCGTCGGGACCCGGGCGCCTCGTCGCGACCCTGCGCACGGTTGACGCCGAGGGCGCGCTCCTGCGGGGCAAGGGTGCGTTCGAGCGCACGCTCCGCGGCGCGTGGGCCAGCGCGGACAGCGACTTCACCGCGAAGATCGCTGCCACCCAGCTCCCCTCCGGCAGCCGCTTCCAGCTCACCCTCCAGTTCGAGGATGCGGAGGGCCACCTCGGCGAGGCGGTCCAGGGCTCGTTCACGACGGCGCCTGCCGCCAACGCTGCAGGCCGCACCAGCGCGCTGGGCGGCGAGGTGGCGCGCGGGCAGAGCTTCGTGTGGACCGGTGACACCGCGGGCCAGGGCTGGGGCATCAACGAGGAGGTGGGCGGCATGTTCGCCTACGCGGCGATGCATGCGACGAAGCCGGACTTCTTCGTGCACTCGGGCGACACGGTCTACGCCGACAATCCCATCAAGGCCGAGGTGGCCGAGCGCGACGGCCGGACGTGGCGCAACCTCGTGACCGAGGAGGTGTCCAAGGTGGCGGAGACCCTGAACGAGTTCCGAGGCCGGCACCGCTACAACCTCATGGACGCCAACGTCCGCGCGATGTACGCCGAGGTGCCCGTGATCGCCCAGTGGGACGACCACGAGACGCACAACAACTGGTGGCACGGCGAGACGATCACGGATCCGCGCTACACGGTCAGGGACATCGACACGCTCGCGGCCCGCGGCCGCCAGGCGTGGCAGGAGTACCAGCCGATCGGCGACCGCCGCGCGCTGGCCCCCGCCACCACCGGGTTCGAGCCCGCGCGCATCTACCGGCACATCCCGCGCGGTGCTCAGCTGGACCTGTTCGCGCTGGACATGCGCTCGTACAAGGGAGAGAACACTGCCGGCCTCGAGCCGAACGCCACGCCCATCCTGGGGGAGGAGCAGCTCCAGTGGCTCGTCCGCGGGGTCACGCGCTCCAAGGCGACGTGGAAGGTCATCCTCTCCGACCTCCCGCTGGGCATCATCGTCCCGGACGGGGCGGCGCAGGAGAGCATCTCCAACCGGAACGACGGAGCCCCTCTGGGCCGAGAGCTCGAGCTCGCGCGGCTGCTCAAGGCGTTCAAGGACGCGGGTGTGAAGAACATCGTGTGGCTCACCGCGGACGTGCACTACTGCGCGGCACACCACTACTCGCCCGAGCGGGCGGCGTTCCGCGACTTCGATCCGTTCTGGGAGTTCGTGGCCGGTCCGATCAACGCCGGCTCGTTCGGGCCGAACGCCATGGACCTCACGTTCGGCCCGCGGGTGGACTTCGCGAAGGCCGGCGCCTACGCGAACCAGTCCCCGCGGGACGGGAAGAGCCAGTTCTTCGGGCACGTCGAGATCGACGCCGGTGACACCTTCACGGTTTCCCTGCGCAACGCGCTCGGCGAGACGGTCTACTCGAAGGCCCTCACGCCGGCGCGCTGAGTGTCTGAGGGGATGCGGCCCCGCAACGGGATGGCGTTGCGGGGCCATTCCCCTGTCGGATGAGGGGCCGCGCCCGCTGGAACGCTGGTCAGACAGCGCCGCCCGGCTCCCCGATGAGGGCAATGGAGGCGTCCCATGACGAGATCCCGCAGCCGTTGGTGCGGTCGAACGTCCTGTCCACCGGGGCGCCCCTCAGCGTCCCGGTGACGCGGGCGACGTCCGGCCCGCCGTACTGCTCCGTGCACGCCTGGTGCGGGTCCGGCGGGGAGAGCACCTCCGGTCGATCGTGGATGAGTGCGCACGCCTCCGCCGCGGTGGGGTGCGTGCTCCCCGGGAGGGGGGAGAGGCCGTCGCAGGTGAGCATCCACTCCTGCTCGGGCTCGCCCGGGGCGCGCACGACGACGACCGTCAGCTCCGCGGTCGGCTCGCCGTCGGAGCTGGGCGAGGCTCCCGCCGGGGGAGCGGGGCTGCCGCACGCGGCGAGGAAGAGGACGGACGCGAGCGCGGGTGCGGCCAGCACGGCGATCCGGACGAGCGTCTTCACGGGGACTCCTTCCGTCTGCTCCCACTCTAGGCGCGGACGGGCTGCTCCTGACGGGTCCTGTCCTTGCCGTCATCTTCCCTGCTGGCCTGGGCGGCGGCGATGAGCCGCGTCATCGAAGCGTGGAGCTCAGCCGCCTCGTCCCGGGTGATCCCCAGCCGCTCCATCATGGTGGTCGGGACGGCGAGGGCGCGCTCGCGCAGCGCAGCGCCTTCGGGAGCGAGGGCGACATCGAGCGCGCGCTCGTTCCCCGCCTGACGGGTGCGCGTGACCAGGCCCGCGGCCTCGAGCCGGCGCACGAGCGGGGTGAGGGTGGCGGGCTCGAGGAACAGCGCCTCGCTGATGTCCTTGAGGGTGCGGGGACTCCTCTCCCACAGCGCGAGCATCACGAGGTACTGCGGATGCGTGAGGCCCAATTCCTCGAGGACTGGGCGGTACGAGGCCACGACGCTCCGGCTCGCGACGCTCAGGGCGAAGCACAGTTGCCTCTCCAGGAGAAGGTCGTCGTCTGCGGGGTTCGGCATGCATTCCTCCCGGTCCCGGGTCGGCGTTGCCGGCCCATATTGGTTAGTGCACTAACGATGAGTGTACTATTCCATGTGACGGCCGCCGAGCCACATCAGGAGGGGACCAGCCATGTCCGGAGAGCCATTCGCCCAGAAGTTCATGCGGGCCACGGGCAGGCTGCGCTATTTCTTCGGCCCGGCCAACCGGAGCGCCATGGACCACGAGATGACCGAGGACAACAAGCGCCTCCTTTCCGAGCGCGAGGCCGAGACCGAGCAGTGGGTCACCATGACCCGGCCGGACGGCAGCACGTACGTCGTCCCGAAGGACCCCGGCGACCAGTCCCTGCGCTGACGTTCCTCTTGCCCCTGCTTCGCGGCGCCTGGACTCTGCGCCGCGGCGCCTGGACCCTGCTTCGCGGCGCCTGGACCCTGCGCCGCGGCGCCTGGACCCTGCTTCGCGGCGCCTGGACCCTGCGCCGCGGCGCGCCGCGGGAGTACAATCGGCGCTACTGAGAGGGGGTGAAACGATGCCCCGAATCCAGAGACAGCATGAACGGGAACGGACGCGCGAGGAGCGTGCGCACGGACTCGAATGGTTCCTGCACGCTGCCGGACGCGCGGCGGCGGTCTGGGGACCCGCCTCGCGCGGTGACCTGAGCGCCCCTGTGGTCCACCGGCACGACGCGTTCGAGCAGGCCTCCGAGCACGAGCTCGGGACCTTCACGATCGAGACCGACTCCGAAGGACACCACTACGCGTCCCGCAAGGACGAGAAGCCCCCGATGACGCACCACTAGCGTCCCCTCCCCGGAACACCAACGGCCGGCGACCTTCCAGCGGAAGGCCCCGGCCGTCGTCGTGCGCCTGGAGCCGGCCTCAGCGGCCGGTGCCGCTGGCCCGACCGTCCTCGCGGGCGGTCGCGTCCCAGAACCGGCCTCAGCGGCCGGTGCCGCTGGCCCGACCGTCCTCGCGGGCGGTCGCGTCCCAGAGCCGGCCTCAGCGGCCGGTGCCGCCGTACACAGTCGCCTCAGTCTCGGCGTCGAGCCCGAATGCGGAGTGGATGGCCCGGACCGCGTCGTCGAGCAGGTCGGCGCGGGTCACCACGGAGATGCGGATCTCCGAGGTGGAGATCATGTCGATGTTGATCCCCGCGTCGGAGAGCGCCCGGAAGAACGTCGCGGAGACGCCGGGGTGCGAGCGCATGCCGGCGCCGATGAGGGAGAGCTTGCCGATCTCGGCGTTGTACTCGATGTCCTCGAAGCCGATCCGGTCCTGTGCGGCCTTGAGCGCCGTGAGGGCGTCGGCGCCCTCGACGATCGGCAGGGTGAAGGAGATGTCCGTCGCGCCGCGGCCGTGCGTCGAGACGTTCTGCACGATCATGTCGATGTTCGAGTGCGCGTCCGCGATCACCTGGAAGATCTCCGCGGCCTTGCCGGGGATGTCCGGGACGCCGACCACGGTGACCTTGGCCTCGGAGCGGTCGTGCGCGACGCCGGAGATAATGGGCTGTTCCAAAGCGACTCCCTCGCTGACGGTGGACTTGTCCTCGGGGCTGGGCAGGACCCACGTCCCCTCGTGCTGGCTGAACGAGGACCGCACGTGCAGCGGCACCCCGAAGCGGCGCGCGTACTCGACGCAGCGCAGGTGGAGGATCTTGGCGCCGGACGCGGCGAGCTCGAGCATCTCCTCGCTCGAGATCGTGTCGATCTTCTTCGCCGATGCGACCACGCGCGGGTCTGCCGTGTAGACGCCGTCCACGTCGGTGTAGATCTCGCACACGTCCGCGTTGAGCGCTGCGGCGAGGGCCACCGCCGTGGTGTCCGAGCCGCCGCGGCCCAGGGTCGTGATGTCGTTGCTCTCGCGGCTCATGCCCTGGAAGCCGGCCACGATCGCGATGTTGCCCTTGTCCAGCGCGGTGCGGACCCGGTGCGGGTCCACGTCGATGATGCGGGCCTTGCCGTGGATCCCGTCCGTGATCATCCCGGCCTGGGACCCCGTGAAGGACTGCGCGTGCGCGCCGAGGCCGTTGATCGCCATTGCCAGCAGGGCCATCGAGATGCGCTCGCCGGCTGAGAGGAGCATGTCCATCTCGCGGGCCGGGGCGCTCTCGGCGACCTCTCCGGCCAGGTCGAGGAGCTCGTCCGTCGTGTCGCCCATGGCGGAGACCACGACGACGACCTCATTGCCTGCGCGCTGCGTGTCGACGACGCGCTGGGCCACCCGCTTGATGCCCGCCGCGTCCGCGACGGACGAGCCGCCGAACTTCTGGACGATCAGCTGCCGGGTGGGCACTTCGAGGGGCAACGACATGCGGGCACGCTCACAGGGGCTCGGGGCTACAGGGATGGTCCCTGCCAGTTTACCGGCCGGGAGTCGCGCCGATGAATTTCATGACGTCCGCTGCGGTGCCCGCCGGGCGCCGGGGGCCTAGCATTGTTCCACGGCGGCTGGGGCCGGAGCGGAGCAGCCATGGAACCAGCGCGCCCCTTCGAGGACCAGAGCCCGCCCGACTCGGCAGCCGAGGACCTGGGCGCGGTGGGTGCCTCCGCGGGTCCGGGCCGTGCAGTGGACGACGGCGTGCCCTCCGAACGCCGCTCCCTCCCCCTCGCGCGGGCCGCATCCCTCCGCCGGACGTCCATGGCTGTCCTTGTCCGCGCCCGGCGCGAGTTCCTGTACCTCGCCCGGAGCCCGGTCTGGTGGGCGGGCCTCGCCCTGTCGGCGGTGGCGGCCGCCGCCGCCGTCCACTGGCCGCTCCGGACGGCGCTCCTCGCCGGAGCCGAGTACACCGAGCCCTGGCGCGCGCCGGATTCGGTGGTCGCCGAGGTCCTGCCTGTGCTCGCCTTCTGGGCGCTGCCGCTTGCGCTGTGCCCGTGGGCGCTCCTGGCCGGGCTGGCCGGGCGGCTGCGTCCCACGCACGCGGTGGGGCGGGCAGCGCTCGGCCGGATCCTCGGCCGCGGGCTGCTCGTCGGCGCCGCGGCGGCGGCCGTGAACGGGCTGGCCGGGGCCATCCTCGGGGCGCACGCGCCGCTCGTCGCTGCGTCCGCGTCCTCCGGCGCGTGGACCGCGGCCCTCCTGTCCGCGGTCGGCACTGGGGTGCGTGCCGCCGTCGTGCATCGTGCCTGGGCCTGGCCGGTGGGGACAGTGGCGGTCCTGTGGCTGGGCGCGGGCAACGTGGCGGCCATGGTCTGGCTCCTGCCCCTGACCGAGGGAAGCGTCCCTCGCTATCTCGCCGTCAACGTGGAGCGGGAGGACGGCCGGATCGTCTCCTACGAGTGCATCGACTTCGACCTCGACCCCTATACGGGGCAGCGTCCCGAGATGGTCGTGTGGCTGGCCGCGGCCAACCCCGCTCTGGTGGCCATCGCGGCGACCGGTGACGCCCTGCCGCCGGGGTCGATGGTGGCCTGGGCGGCGGACGCCTACCAGGCGGCCGCGACCGGGCCGTCCGCTTGGGAGCCCTGCCTCGAGGGCTACAGCGCGGACCCCGCGGCGGCTGCCCTGGATGTGCTTGGCCATGCGCAGCTCGTCGCCGTGGCCGGGGCCCTCGTAGGCGCCGGGTCCCTCCGGGGGCGTGCCCGGCGCACCGCTCAGCCCGCCGCGCCCGGGCGCCCGACGAGCTCGGGGTAGTGGATCCTCGCCGTCTCCGGGTGGGCGCGGAGCCAGCCCTTGAGGACGTTCTGCCCGTACGAGGAGAGCATCGGGTTCTCCGGGTCGTCCGAGACGCCGCGGGCCTCCGCGGCGAGCTCGGCAGGCAGGTCCACCTTCTCGATGACCGCGTCCAGACGGGGCGACCAGAAGAACGGGACCGAGTAGCGGTCCACGCCCGCGGGCGGCGCCGCAACGCGGTGGATCGTGGCCATGAGGTAGCCGTCAGTGGCGACCTCGAGCATCTCGCCCAGGTTCACCACGAGCGCGCCAGGGGTCGGCGGGACGGCAATCCACTCCTCTTGGCCGTAGGGCTGGACCTCGAGCCCGCCCACCTGGTCCTGCAGGAGCAGCGTGACGAACCCGTAGTCCGCGTGCAGCCCCACGCCCTGGCCGCCGGCCTCGGGGACCACGCCGGTGCCCACGTAGTGCACGAGCTTGCCCATCCAGGCGGGCGTCCCGGCGAACGGCTCGGCGAAGTGGTCCTCCGGCAGGCCGATGGAAACCGAGATGGCCGCGAGCAGCTCCGCGCCGACCGAGGACATGAGCTCCGCCCACTCCATCGCGGCCTTCTCGAGCTGGGGGAAGGCGGCCGGCCACTGGTTGTGGCCCTGCAGGCGGAGGTACGGCTTGTCCGCCGGGACCTCGATGAGGGGCTCGCGCTCCGGGCCGTAGTCGATCTGCTCGCGCGCGTCCGCGCGCCCGCGCGTGATCTCTGTGCCGAGCCGCGTATAACCGCGGAACTGCGGCGACGTGCGGTTGTCGAGCGCGAGCCGGTCCTCGAGCGGGAGGCGGAAGAACTCCGCGACAGTGTCCAGCAGCTCCTGGTCCTGGCCGGCGCGGGCGCCGTAGCCGGTGACCTGGAAGAACCCGACGTTGTGGGCCGCATCCCGCAGGGCGTCGAGGAACTCAGGCGTGAACGCCCCGTCCTCTCCCCGGGCCGACGAGAGGTCGAGGATCGGGATGGTCGTGCGTGCGTTGGTCATGGTCCTAGCATGCTCCGGGCGCGTCACCATGCGTAATGTTCTGTCACAATTCGACCCATTTGCTCGGATGCGACGGATCCGTCACGGCCCGGATGCGTGCCCCCCGGTCAGCCGATCGCGCTGCGGCGCCCCTCGAAGGCCCGTCCCAGCGTGACCTCGTCCGCGTATTCGAGGTCGCCGCCAACCGGCAGCCCGGACGCCAGGCGCGTGACGCTGACCCCGATCGTCTTGAGCATCCGGGCCAAGTACGTGCTCGTGGCCTCGCCCTCGAGGTTCGGGTTCGTGGCGATGATGATCTCGGTGACCTGATCGTCGTTGAGCCGCGTGAGAAGCTCGCGGATGCGCAGCTGGTCCGGGCCGATTCCCGCGATGGGGTTGATCGCGCCCCCGAGCACGTGGTATCTGCCCCTGTACGCCCGGGTGCGCTCGATCGCGAGGACGTCCTTCGACTCCTCCACGACGCAGATGACGCTCGGGTCGCGGCGCTGGTCACGGCAGATCGCACACGTGTCCTGCTCCGAGACGTTGCCGCAGATCTGGCAGAACTTGACGCGTTCCTTGACGTGGTTGATGGCGGCGGCGAGCCGCTTCATGTCATCCGCGTCCGCCTCCAGGATGTGGAAGGCGAGCCTCTGGGCCGACTTCGGTCCGATGCCGGGGAGCCGGCCGAGCTCATCGATCAGGTCTTGGACCGCGCCTTCGTACACCCCTCTACGCTACCGCCCCACGGACTGCCGTGGAGGCAGAACCGTGCCGTCCAGCGCGCGCTCCTCGATGAGCTTCCCACCGAGGATCCGCTCCACCGCCGCCCGGCCGTAGAGCGTCGAGTCCTCGATCGCCTCGTCGTCCGCGCTCACCACGTCCTCGATGTAGGCGGGGGCAGCTGGCGACGTGGGGGCTGTGGGGGCAGGTGCCGCGGGTGCCTGGCCCTGGCCCGAGCGGGTGAGTCGCTCGTACATGCTCATCTGCCGCCCATTGGCCGCGGCGTCCGCCGGCGGGGCCGCAGCGGGTGCGGCGGCGGTCGGTGCGGTGGCGGTAGGAGTGGCCGGCGCGGCGGCCGACGCCGACGCTGCCCGGGCGGGCGCCGTCGCCTGGGCCTGGGGTGTTGGGTCACGGCGCGGGGGGACCTGCGCCGTTGCGGGGGCATAGGCAGGCGCGGGGGAGCCCTGCACCGGTGGCTGGCCCGCCTCCGACTGGCCCGCCTCCGACTGGTCGGCCTCCGACTGGCCGGCCGATGCGGTGTCCCGCGTCGCGGCAGCGGAGGACCCGGTGCGGGACCGGACGTTCGGCTCTGTCCCGACCGACCACACCCCCGGCGATGACTCGCGGGCGAAAGCCCATGGGTCGGAGTCCGGCGTGGGCGAAGGCCGTTCCCCAGCGGATGCGGAGCGCGGCCCGTGCCCGGGCGCAGGGGTCTCGGCAGGCGCCGATGAGGGCTGTCCAGAGGTCGATGCGGGCTGTGCCGGGGCACTTGCAGCCTGTGCAGGCGCGGAGGCCGGGCGTGCCGACTGCTCGCGCGGACGCTGCGGGCCGGGATCGTCGGGGTACGGGACGTCCCAGTCGTCCACGGGCTCGTCGTCCGAGTAGGGGATGTCGCCGTACGGCTCCGCCGAAATGGGGGTGTGGTCCGCCGAGGTGGGGCTGTGGTCCGCCGGGGTGGGGGTGTGGTCCGCCGGGGTGGGGGTGTGGTCCGCCGAGGTGGGGGTGTGGTCCGCCGGGGTGGGGGGCTGCTCCGCCGGGGTGTGCGCCGCTCCCGCGGTGCCGGCTCCCCGCGCTGTACCTGTCCTCGGAGTGTCCGCCTGGGGTGCAGCTTGCGCGGGAGGGGTCGGAGCTGAGGCGAGGCCCCACGCAATGTCCGCCTCCGACGGGGCCGCAGCGGCCGGCTGGGCAGGAGCGGGCTGGGCAGCGGAGGTGCGCGCACCGTCGGCGGCACGCAGATCGGACGAGGGCACAGGAGTGCCCGGGCGCGGATCAGCGGGGGCTTTTGGGCCCGATTCGCCACCTCGCGCCGGCTCGGGCTGGCCCTGCGCACCGCCAGGGGTCTGCGGACCGGGGCCTGCGGCACCCGAGCCTTGGGCGGTCGGGGCAACGCCCGGCCCGTTCCCACCCGTCACGGCATCGACCTGGCAGTCGACGCCGATCACCTGCTGGATGGCCCGGCGAAGGTTCTCTGCGTGGTCACCCCGCGTGAACGCCGATGCGAGGCCGGACGTGCCGAAGGCAAGCGCGAGCGTGCGCCCGTCGAAGCCCGCGACCGTAGCGTTCGGCCCGACGAGTGCCCAGGAGCTCCGCTTCACCTTCGCCAGCGCGTCCAGGATCTCCGGCCACGCTCGTCGGAACATCTCGACGCTGCCCGCACCTCCGCCCGGACTCGGCGCGGACTGCGCGTGCGACGACGCGTCCCCGGCTGGGCGTTGCGGCGCCGATGGCCGCCCGGGCGAGGTGGGAGAGGGCGCAGACGCGGGCGCGGCGGTGGACGCGGCCGGCTGGTCCTGAACAGGGCTGGCAGTCTGCGCGGGGCCTGCGGCCTGCGCGGGGCCGGCGTGCTGTGCTGGGTCCGCGTGCTCCGCAGGGCCAGCCGCCTGTGCCGGAGCGGCAGCCGGTGCCTGCGGTCGAGCGGCCTCGGGCGCGGGAGCGGTGGGCGCAGGAGCCGTGGGCGCAGGAGCCGTGGGCGCCGGGGTGCTGGGTACTGGGGTGCTGGGCGCCGGGGGCCTGGCTGCTGCGGCCCCGGAAGCCGGGGCGGCCACGGAAGCGGGGACCCCGCCGTCGTCCGAGAAGGAGAGACGGCGCTCAAGCCGGTCCACGCGCGCCGCCCACCCGCGCTCGCCGACCTCGGCGCCGGGCAGCATGAGCCGCGCGCAGAGGAGTTCGAGGTGGAGGCGGGGCGAGGTCGCGCCGGTCATCTCGTTGAACGCCTCATTGGTGACGTCCGCGGCGCGGGAGAGCTCGGCCGCGCCGAGGTTCTGCGCCTGGACCCGCATCCGCGCGAGCTGGTCCGCGGGCACGCCGCGGAGGATCGACTCGGCGGCGTCGGGGAGCGCCTGGACGATGATGAGGTCGCGGAAGCGCTCGAGGAGGTCCTCGACGAACCGCCGCGGGTCGTGGCCGGTCTGGATCACCCGGTCCACGGCGCGGAACACGGTCCCGGAGTCGCCCGCCGCGACGGCCTCGACGACGTCGTCCAGCAGCGCCGCGTGCGTGTAGCCCAGCAGCGCGACGGCCAGCTCGTAGTCGAGCCCATTCGTCCCGGCCCCGGCCATGAGCTGGTCGAGGACGGACAGCGAGTCCCGCACTGAACCGCCGCCCGCGCGGACCACGAGCGAGAGCACGCCGGGCGCGACCGGCACGCTCTCTGCCGTGCACAGCTGTTCGAGGTACGCGAGCAGGGGCTCGGGCGGGACGAGCCGGAACGGGTAGTGGTGCGTGCGTGACCGGATGGTTCCGATGACCTTGTCCGGTTCCGTCGTGGCGAAGATGAACTTGATGTGCTCCGGCGGCTCCTCGACGATCTTGAGGAGCGCGTTGAAGCCGGCGGACGTGACCATGTGGGCCTCGTCGATGATGAAGATCTTGTAGCGGTCCCGAACGGGCGCGAAGGTGGCGCGCTCGCGGAGGTCGCGGGCGTCGTCCACGCCGCCGTGGCTCGCGGCGTCGATCTCGATGACGTCCAGCGAGCCGGGGCCGCCGCGCGCGAGCTCGACGCAGCTCGGGCAGACGCCGCACGGGTCTGGGGTGGGCCCCTCGGCGCAGTTGAGGCATCGCGCCAGGATGCGGGCGGAGGTGGTCTTGCCGCACCCGCGCGGGCCGGAGAAGAGGTACGCGTGATTGACGCGGTCCTTGCGGAGCGCGGTCATGAGCGGCTCCGTGACGTGCTCCTGCCCGATCACGTCCTGGAACGCGTCCGGCCGATACCGGCGGTAGAGGGCAGCGGGAGAACTCACAGGGAAACCCTACCAATCTGGACCGACACTGCAGCGAGGTTATCCACAGGCTTCCGGTGCCTGCTGCGGGTATGAGAGGACCCCTCATGCACCCGCCAGAGCCCACCTACCCTTGCTACCTTCCGGTCCTGGGGGAGTTCAGCAGGATGACGCCACATGAGGGGCCGCAGAACAGTCTACCCGACGTCGGGCGTGGCTCGGTCCACGGGGGCGTTCGGGGCTCGATTCGGCGCATCCCGGATGGTCGGGTATTCTTGAACCTGCCCTTGACGGGCAAGCCTGGAGGATTCGCCTAGCGGCCTATGGCGCACGCCTGGAACGCGTGTTGGGTTCACGCCCTCGGGGGTTCAAATCCCCCATCCTCCGCGCATTTCCTGCGAAGTCCCCGGTCCAAACGGACCGGGGACTTCGCGCGTTCCGGGGTGTTCCGCAGGCGCATACCGGACCCTTCTCGGGCGGACTCGGGATGCAAGTGTTTCCTGAGTGTTCTCCACATAGATGCGTGCAGTCTGGCGCGGTTTCACGATCGTGCAGAAGATGGAGGAGTTGCCCCTCCGCCTCGAACCTGGCCTCTGGCCTCGAACCTGAACTATGGGGAGTCCCGTCGTGGCCCATCCCGCCCTGAGCCAGCGCGAATCGCGCCTGAGCCGTCCTCCGCGGCCTCTGCAGAGCTTCCGTATCGCGCTCGCGCTCGCCACGAGTGTTGTCCTCCTCGCACTCGGCTCGGTCCAGGCCCTTGCCAGCGATGTGCTCCCGGTGACCGCAGATCCGGATGCTGTCGTCTCCTTCGACCGGACCGACGTCCGCTCGATCCCCGGAGGCCACACGTCTCCCGTGGTGGTCGCGTCGCGCGGCCTGCCGCGGCCCGTTGAGGGCAGCCTCTATGCCCCGCTCGAGAAGCTGGTGCCGAGTTCCGGCTTCGGCTACCGCGTCAGCCCGCTCACGGGCGAGCCCGGCGAGTTCCACTGGGGCCAGGACTTCTCGGCGGCCTGCGGGACGCACGTCTACTCGGCCGACGCCGGCCGGGTGCGGGCCGCGGGATGGCATCCGTGGGGCGGGGGGAACAGGCTGGAAGTGGACCACGGCAATGGGATCATCACAACCTACAACCACCTCGAGGGGATCGCCGTCGAGCCGGGTGAGCGGGTCGAGGTGGGCCAGGTGATCGGGCTCGTCGGCACCACTGGCTCGTCCACCGGCTGCCACCTGCACTTCGAGACCCTCCGCGACGGCCGCCACGTGGATCCCGCCGGCTTCACCCTCATCCCGATACGCCAGAGCTCGCCGATCGGGGCGCTCCGGATCACCGACTACACACCGCAGGACGGCAAGGCCCGTAACGGCCGCCAGCCCTGGGCCATCCCCGCCGAAGCCGAGCAGCCCGCGACCGGCGAGACCGTTGTGCCGGCGGAGGCGCCCGCCCCGCCGCGGCTCGAGGACCCGACGCCGGTGCAGCCGGACGCGGCGCCAGTCGTCGCCGAGGTTCCTGCGCCTGGCTCCGATCCGACCACGACGGCCAGCCCCACGCCGTCGCCCACACCGACGGTGAGCCCGAGCCCGACGTCGTCGCCGACGCCGAGCCCGGCCCCCGCCCCGACCGCGAGCCCGACGCCGTCGGAAACCGCCACCCCGACGCCGTCGGAAACCGCCACCCCGACACCGTCGGAAACCGCCACCCCGACACCGTCGGAAACCGCCACCCCGACACCGTCGGAAACTGCCGCCCCGTCGCCCACCGCCACTGCGACCGAGGCGCCCACCTCGACGCCGGAGCCGACGCCGTAGCCTGCCTAGACTGGGGCGCATGAGCCTCCACGAGATCCCCCTGACCCTCAACGACGGAACCGAGACGACGTTCGGGCGCTTCGCCGGAAGCGCGGTGCTGGTGGTCAACGTGGCATCGAAGTGCGGTTTCACGCGCCAATACGACGGACTCGAGGCGCTCTCGCGCGAGTACAGGGACCGCGGGCTCGTGGTCCTCGGCTTCCCGTGCAACCAGTTCGCAGGGCAGGAGCCGGGCACGGACGCCGAGATCGAGGAGTTCTGCCGCGTGAACTTCGGGGTCACGTTCCCGCTGGCCGCCAAGGGCGACGTCCTGGGCAAGCGGCAGCATCCGCTCTACGCCGCCCTCACGGAATTCCCGGCGGGCGATGACGCCGGGGCGAAGGTCAAGTGGAACTTCGAGAAGTTCCTCGTCGATTCGGAGGGCCGGGTGGTGGGCCGGTTCCGCTCGCCGGTCGACCCCGACGCGCCGGAGCTGCGCGAGGCGATCGAAGCTGCCCTGCCCGACCCCGTCACGGCCAGCTGACGTACGCCGCCCCGCGAGGGGTGGGGTCAGTCGGCGAGGGCGAGCGCATCCCGCCAGCGGCGCAGGAAGGCGAGGCCGGCGTCGTCGTGGATCACGTCATCCTCGAGGCCCAGGTACGCGGCGGTGAGGACCTCGTAGGGCTTGGTGGGCACGCCGTCCGCGGGACGGACGTCCACGTGCGTGACCACGTGGTCGTTGTGGTGCAGCCAGTCCGCCATGGCGTAGTCCGTGCGGGAGTCGCCCACGGTGTACCAGGCCGCCGGGACGATCCCGTCCCGGCGCAGGAGCTCGCACGCGCGGCTCGCGCCCAGATCCTTCCCGAGCCGGACCGACTCGATGTCGGTCGAGATGATGGTGGGGTCCACGCGGTAGTCCACGGCGTCGTCGCTGCCGGGCACGTGGTGGTCGAGCCGGACCACGCCGAGGTCATGGCGCGCCATGACGGCCATCGCCTCGGCGTCGAACCGCTCCTGCTCGGCCCGGTAGGCCTCGGACGGGACGCCGATGTGCTGCTCCACCGAGACCATGGCCCGCTTCGTCTCGTCGAAGAACATGTGCTCGGCGTACTCCCGCGCCACGAGGTCGCGGATGTCGTCGGCGTAGGCCCGGGGGACGGCGAGCGTCTCGTCCACGTGGACCGGGCCCGCGCCCTGGCCGGTGAAGGAGAACCACGTGGCGCCCTTCTCGCAGATCGCGTGCACCAGCAGGCCCTCCGGCATGCCGGCCTCGAGCATGGGCTCCATGACCTGCTCCCGGATGAACTCGTCCGAGCGGCCGGTGTTGAACACCACCGGGATCCCGGCGGCGCCGAGCTCGCCGAGGAGGGCAATGATCTCGGGCTGGACGGTGCGGGTCACGGGGCTCGCGATGGGGCCGTCCACGTCGAGGAGCAGGGCGAAGGCGGGCGTTGTCTCCATGCCTCCATTCTGGCACTGGCCGTTCAGCCGCCGGGGCGGTGCGTAACCGTTTGGCCACAATGGGAAGCGCCGTCCACGAGCCCGCTGCAGCCCCGCCCTGCTCGCCCCTAGGCTTGAAGGCGTGATCTTCAAAGCGGTGGGCGAAGGACGTCCTTACCCGGACCATGGCTATTCCACGCCCAAGGACTGGGCCGCGCTCCCGCCGCGCCCCGTCCGGCTCGACGAGCTCGTCACCACCAAGCGCACCCTGGACCTCGAGGCGCTCCTTGCAGAGGACTCCACCTTCTTCGGCGACCTCTTCCCCCACGTGGTGCAGTACCGCGGCGTCCTCTACCTCGAGGACGGGCTGCACCGGGCCGTCCGCACGGCCCTCCACCAGCGCACCGCGATCCACGCCCGCGTCCTCGACCTCGACACGTGAGCCCGCCGTGCCCCGCAAGCCCAAGGACCTGACCGTCTACCACGGCCACCGCGTGGTGAGCGGCCCCGACCTGCGCTCGCAGTTCGAGCCTGACCCCGACGAGGCCGAGAACGTGCCCCGCATGCGAAGGCGGATACTGCACGGGGCCATGATCGCCCTGCTTGTGGCGATCGTGGTCTTCGGGGCCGGTGCCGCATGGGCGATCCTGTCCGGCTACATCAAGCTTCCCGAGCCCGCGACCGCGCCGAGCCTCGCTGCATGCCCGAGCGGCACCTACGACTACCTCCCGCCCGAGCAGACCACCGTCAACGTGCTCAACGCCGCCGGCCGGGAGGGGCTCGCGAGGCAGGTCGCGGACGAGCTCGCGAAGCGCAGGTTCAGGGTCCTCGCCGTGGACAACGAGAAGTTCTCCACCGCGGCCACGGCCGTGGTGCGTTCCGGGTCCGCGGGGGAGGCTGCCGCGTTCACGCTTCAGCGGCACGTTCCGGGCAGCGTGTTCGTGCGGGATCCGCGCGCCGACGACTCCGTGGACCTCCTGCTCGGCCCCGCGTTCACCGGGCTCGCCGCGCCCAAGGTGGTCGACCAGACCCCGGGCACCCTCAACTGCGAGCTTCCCAGCCCGACGGCGACCCCGCCCGTCCGCTGAGGCCGGCCCGGCCCGGCGCCCCGCTCAGGCGCGCAGCGGCCGCCCGTCCTCGCCGAAGCGCGCCCCGACCCCCAGCTGGATGAAGCGCACGGTGGCGTCCGTGCGGCGCTCGCCGGCGTCGTCGTCCGCCTCTTCCGCAGCCTCCTCCGGGCCGCCCCCAGGCCCTGGAGCCCCGCGGCGCCCGCGGTCCGCGCTCGCGGTGAGGGAGCCGTGGACCAGCTGGACGAGCTCCTCGACGTCCCCCTCGGGCAGGTACCCCTGCGCCATCCCGTCGGTGAGGATGGCCTTCAGGAGGTCGTTCAGCTCGCCCACGTGGTCGCCCAGCTTCGCGAAGGACGACGGCGAGAGCACCGCGCGCATGGCGGGTCCCGGGGGGAGGTGGCGGCGGGAGAGGTCCTCGACCTGCGCACGGATGTACACGGCGAGCCGGTCGACCGGGTTCTCGAGCCGCGCGAGCTCCGCCTTGAGGTCCGTGAGGAACCGGCCCGTCTCGGCGAGGGCGTAGCCGATGAGCAGCTCCTCCATGTCCGCGTAGTAGTTGTAGACCGCAGTGCGCCCCACCCCGGCCTGCCGGGCCACGTCCGTCATGGTGAGCCCGGGGAGGCCGCGCGTGAACAGGAGCTCGCCGAACGCGTCCAGGATGCGACGCTGCGTGAGAGCGCGCTGGGCTGCGTTCGACTCGGCCTGGATGCGGGGCATGTCTACATTTTACGTCGGTGTGTCACCAAAAGCCCTTTGTTGCGGGTGATCAAGCCTGCTCCTGCGCGCGCATGTCGTGCCGATGGCGCGGCCTTTGACAGCGGTCGGTGAGCCCCGACACACTGATCGGGTGCGGCCGTGCCCGCCATACAACTGAAGACGCCGATGATCCGCGGCGGGAGAATCCCGCCGGCGCAGCAAGCGGGTGCCGTAGGAGCAAATCCTCCCCAGGAATCTCTCAGGCCCATGTACCGCCGCGGTGAGGCTCCTCTGGAAAGCAGCCTCCGGGCTCACCGACGGTGCAAGCGGACCACCCTCCCGCGGAAACTCTCAGGTCCATGACAGAGCGGGGAGGACGCCCGCCGGCTTCGCCCGGCCAGAGAAGAGGAGTCCTCCATGCCAGCGCATGCCCTTCCCCCCGCCGCAGGCCAGGCACCGTCCTGCCCGGCCCCCGCAGCCAGCCCGGCCGTTCGCGATCCCGGCCCCCCAGCCCTTCCGCTGCGCCGGGAGATCGTCCCCACCGAGGGCATTGCCGCCCGGGTCGCCGCCGCGCTCCCCGAGGGCTCGGCCCTCACCGTCACGTGCCTCCCGCACCACGGCATGGAGCCGACCGCGGAAACCTCGGTCCGGCTCGCGGACCTCGGCTATCGCGTTGTGCCGCACCTCGCGGCGCGCAGCATCGTGGACAGGGCGCGGCTGGCGCGCGCGCTCCGCGAGTTCGCGTCCGCCGGGATCACGGAGGTTTTCGCCGTCAGCGGCGACGCCGCGCAGCCGGCGGGGCCCTACGCCGACTCCACCTCGCTCCTGGAGGACATCGCCGACCTCTCCGGCGGCGCGTTCGCCGCAGGGGTGGCGGGCTATCCCGAAGGGCATCCTCAGCGCAGCGGGCCCGAACTCCTGGATGCGCTTCTCGCCAAGCAGCACCTCGCCGCCAGCGTGGCCACGCAGATGTGCTTCTCCGCCGCCGCGATCACGGACTACGCCGCGCTCCTGCGCGCCGAGGGCATCCGGCTCCCGGTCTGGGCAGGCGTCCCCGGCGCCGTGCCACGGGCGCGGCTCGTCGCGCTGGCCGCGAAGATCGGCGTGGGCCCCTCGCTGGCGTTCATCACCCGCAAGGGCCCCCTGGCCCGCCGCCTCCTGGGCAGCGGCGGGGTCTACTCGCCGGAGGGGCTCGTGCGCAGCCTCGAGACGAGTCCGGCAGGCCTGGCCGGGATCCACCTCTTCACCTTCAACAGCTTCGGCTGAGCGCGCTGTACGCGGAGGGCGCTGCGGGCGCCCTCATCCCAGGGGATAGTCAATGAACGCGAAGGCCGAGGAGTCGGGCGCCCAGCTGGGGACGTTGACCGTCCCCTGCCCGCCCCACAGGGCAACGAGCGTGACGGGCTCGTCGCATGCGCTGACGTGGACGAGCCTGAGCTCCACGGGCTGGTCCGCGGGGTGGCCGCGGGTTCCCGGTGCGTAGCTGAGGTACACCGCAACACTGCCGTCCGGCGCGACGTGCGGGAACCAGTTCACCCGCTCGTCGTGGGTGAGCTGCTCGAGCTGGCAACCGTCGGGGCGCGCCCGTGCCAGTTGGGCGTGCCCCGGCAGTGCCGAGAACTGTTCGGTGTTGAAGACGATCCACTCTCCGTCAGGTGTCCACTCGCACCCGTCCGCCGGGCCGGGGTGGGTGGTGACGGCGAGGTCGTTGCCGCCATCCGTGTCGACCGTGTGGATGGTCGCGGACGCCCACCAGTCCCCGCCCTCCGGTTCGAGCCGTACATAGGCGAGCCTCTGCCCGTCGGGGCTGACGCCGTGCAGGAAATGCATTGCCCTGTCGTCGCGGGTCACGCGCCGCGCGGGACCGCCCCCGAGCGAGGTCGCCCAGATGTGCCCGTCATCGGCCGAGGCGAACAGCGTGGCCCCGTCCGGCGCGAGGACGTGATCGTTGTTGACGCCGGGCATGCCCGGCGAAGGGATCTCCCGGGGCGGACCCGATCCATCGACGGGGAGCGTCCACAGGAGCCCGTCGCCGTTGAGCACGAGGCGGCCGTCGGGCGTCCAGTTCGGGGCCTCGTAGAGGCGCTCGCGGGATTCGAAGACAGTCCGGACACTGCTGGATGCCCTGTCCCAAATGCGGATCCGGGCCCGCTGGCCCCGGCGGAGCTGCCGTGGACGGGCAGCTGTCCCGCCCCACCGGGGACCCTCGGCAGGTGCTGGCGCTGCCACGCGTTCAGGACTGGTTGCTGAAGGCGGCGTCGAAGGACTGGGAGCTCGGGGCGAAGTCGAACTTCTTGAGCTCCTTGAGTGCCTCCGGGGCGCCGACGAGGCGGTCCATGCCGGCGTCCTCCCATTCGACCGAGATCGGGCCGTCGTAGCCGATCGCGGTCAGGGCGCGGAAGCAGTCCTCCCACGGAACGTCGCCGCGGCCGGCGGAGACGAAGTCCCAGCCGCGGTGCGGGTCGCCCCAGGACAGGTGCGAGGAGAGGATCCCGGCCCGGCCGTTGCCCATCCGCATCCGGGTGTCCTTGCAGTCCACGTGGTAGATCCGGTCCGCGAAGTCGGTGATGAACGCGACGGGGTCCAGGCCCTGCCACACCATGTGCGAGGGGTCCCAGTTGAGCCCGAACGCCTCGCGGTGCCCGATCGCCTCGAGCGCCCGCTGCGTGGACCAGTAGTCGTAGGCGATCTCGGACGGGTGGACCTCGTGCGCGAACCGGACGCCGCACTCGTCGAAGACGTCCAGGATGGGGTTCCACCGGTCGGCAAAGTCTTGGAAGCCGGCCTCGATGACGTCCGCGCCGACGGGCGGGAACATGGCCACGTACTGCCAGATGCTCGAGCCCGTGAAGCCCACGACGGTCTTCACCCCGAGGGCGCGGGCGAGCCGGGCGGTGTCCTTGAGGTCCTCGGCCGCACGCTGGCGCACGCCCTCGGGGTCGCCGTCGCCCCAAACCGCGGAACCCACGATCGCCTGGTGCCGGAAGTCGATCGGGTCGTCGCACACGGCCTGGCCCTTGAGGTGGTTCGAGATGGCGAAGAGCTTGAGGCCGTGCCGGGAGAGGATGCCGAGGCGCTCGGCGATGTACGCCCCGTCGTCCCAGCGGGCGGCGTCGAGGTGCTCGCCGGAGACGGCGATCTCGAGGCCGTCGTAGCCCCAGCCGGCCGCGAGCTCGGCGACCTCCTCGAGCTTGAGGTCGGCCCACTGGCCGGTGAACAGGGTGAAGGGGCGGGGCATGGGGTTCCTTTCTGCGGGGAACGGGTCAGACTGCTGGAATGGCTCAGAGGTGCACGGTGCTGGACTTGGCGGCGGCGGATTCCTCGATCGCGCCGAGGACGCGCTGGACCTGGAGGCCCTCCTCGAAGGACGGGCTCGGGGCGGAGCCCTCCCGGATGGCCTCGAGGAAGTCCCGGATCTGGTGGGTGAACGTGTGCTCCCAGCCGATCATGTGCCCCTGCGGCCACCACGCGCCGGCGTACGGGTGCCCCGGCTCGGTGACGACGATCCGGCGGAAGCCCTGCTCCTCGGCAGGTGCGGTCGCATCGAGGAACTCGAGCTCGCCGAGCCGCTCGAGGTCGAACGCGAGCGCCCCCTCGGAGCCGTAGACCTCGATCCGCAGCGAATTCTTCCGCCCGGTGGCCACGCGCGAGACCTCCACCGAGGCGACCGCCCCGGAGGCGAGGGACAGCGTGGCCCAGGCGGCGTCGTCGACCGTCACCTCCTCCGGACCCCCGGGCCCGGGGCGCTGCGCCACGAAGGTGTGGAGGCGGCCCGAGACCTCGGTGACCGTGTCACCGGTGAGGTACTGCACCTGGTCGATCGCGTGGGAGGCGATGTCCCCGAGCGCGCCCGAACCCGCCGTCTCCTTGCGGAGCCGCCAGGTCATGGGAGCCCCCTCGTCCGCGAGCCAGTCCTGCAGGTACGACGCGCGGACCTCGCGGACGGCGCCGATCCTCCCGGCCGCGATGAGCTGCTTCGCGTAGGCGAGCGCCGGCACGCGCCGGTAGTTGAAGCCGACCATCGAGACGACGCCGCGCGCGCGGGCCGATGCCGCGGCAGCGACCATGCGCTCGGACTCGGGCAGCGAATTGGCCAGCGGCTTCTCGACGAGGACATGCTTGCCGGCCTCGAGCGCGGCGATCGCGATCTCCGCGTGCAGCCAGCCTGGGGCGCAGATGTCCACGATGTGCACGTCGTCCCGCGCGATCACCTCGCGCCAGTCCGTGGCGGACTCCTTCCAGCCGTACCGCGCGGCCGCCTCGGCGACCTGCTCGGCGTCCCGCCCCACGAGGACCTTCTGCTCCACGGCGGGGACGTCGAAGTAGGCGGCGACGTTCCGCCAGGCCTGCGAGTGGGCCTTGCCCATGAAGGCATAGCCGATCGCGGCGACGCCGAGCGGCTGGCTGGCGGGCTGCTCGTTCGTTTCCACGGTGTGCTCCTGATTCCTGCCGCGGGGGCTACTTGACGGCGCCGGCGGACAGGCCGGCGACGAGGTGCTTCTGCACCAGAATGAATCCGATGAGGACAGGAAGCGAGACCACGACCGATGCGGCCATGAGCTGGTTCCAGAACACGTCCGATTCGCTGGCATAGGACTTGAGGCCCAGGGAGAGGGTCTTGGTGGCCTCGTTCGTCAGGACGGAGGCGAAGAGGACCTCCCCCCACGCCGAGATGAACGAGTACACCGCTACGGCGATGATGCCCGGCTTGGCCACGGGGAGGACCACCCGGATGAGCGCCCCCATCCTGCCGGTGCCGTCGATCATCGAGGCCTCCTCGAGCTCCTTCGGGATGGACGCGAAGTAGCCGGTGAGCATCCAGATCGCGAAGGGCAGCGTGAACGTCATGT
Organism: Sinomonas halotolerans; assembly: GCF_039615075.1. Classification (NCBI taxonomy): domain Bacteria; kingdom Bacillati; phylum Actinomycetota; class Actinomycetes; order Micrococcales; family Micrococcaceae; genus Sinomonas; species Sinomonas halotolerans. The sequence goes on from NZ_JBDFRB010000003.1 coordinate 321,659, forward strand.
AGGTGATGATCAGGCCGAGGTAGGAGCCCTGCAGCTGGAGGCCGGTGACGTTCCGGATCTGGGTGAAGATCAGGTACAGCGGCAGCAGGAAGAGGATGCCCGGGAACATCTGCGTGGAGAGGACCACGAGGCTGAACGGCCGCTTGCCGCGGAACGGCAGGCGTGCGATCGCGTACGCCGCCAGGACGGCGACGACCACCGAGCACGCCGTGGCGCAGATGGTGACGATGAGGCTGTTCTGGAAGTAGCGGGCGAGCGGCACCGTGCTCCAGATGTCGATGAACGGCGCGAACGTGATCTCCCGGGGGATCCACTGGAACAGGCCGGAGACGTCCTTGAGCGGCTTGAGCGACGTGGACAGGACGACGTACAGGGGCACGGCCACCCAGAGCGAGAGGCCGGCCAGGACCACGGCGCGCAGGATGCGGAAGCTGCGGGTCTCAATCATTCTCGGCCCCCTTGGGCAGGACCATCCGGATGTAGAACACGGATGCGATGAACAGGGCAATGAGGAGCAGGACGCTCATGGCGCCGCCGAGGCCGAAGTTCCAGCTCCCGAACGAGTTCTGGTAGATGAGCGGCGAGACAAGGGTCGCCTCCTTCGGCGAGGCCGGGCCGAAGAGCACGAACGGGATGTTGAACTGGTTGAACGTCCACAGCGACATGACGAGCAGGAGCACGCCGTTCGCGGGGCGCACCATGGGCAGCGTGATGGTCCGGAACTGCTGCCACAGGGATGCGCCGTCGATCGATGCGGCCTCGTAGACGTCATGGGAGATGTTCTGGAGCGCGGCCAGGAGCATGAGGAAGGCAAACGGCCACAGCTGCCAGATGTTGACGAGCACCATCGCGGTGAACGAGTTCTGCCCGAGGAGCCAGAAGGGCCGCTCGTCGCCGAACATGTGGAGGGTGTCCACCAGGATCTGGTTCACCGCGCCGTCGCGCTGGTTGAACATGAAGGCCCACGCGATCGTGCCCACGTAGGCGGGGAGGGCATAGGGGACGAGGAAGAACGTCCTCAGCAGTCCGCGCCCCTTGAAGTTCGAGTTGAGGAACACCGCGCCCGCCATCCCGAGGGCCCACGAGCAGCCCACCACGATCACGGTGTACAGGAGCGTGCGGCCGAGGGTCGAGAAGAACGCCTGGCCGATTGTGCTCTCGGGGTTGAGGCCGTTGACGAAGTTCTGCAGGCCCACGAAGGGCGCGCCGAGCCAGTTGGTGAGGTTGAGCTGGTTGAGCGAGATGAACGCGATCCACACCCCGAGGAGCATGGGGCCGATGTGGATGAGGAGTTCGAGGAGCGCTGCCGGGGCGACGAGCCCGTACGGCAGGAGGGAGGGGCGACGACGGCGGGCGGCGGGGGTGTGCGCCGGCGCCGGCCGTTCGGTGGTCCGCTCGCGCGGCGGCTGGACAGTGGTCTGCGACATGGAGACTCCTGGGGAGGGTGCGGGGCCCTGAGGCCCCGCACCGACGGCCCCGTGCTACTGGGCCGCAGCCATCTGGTTGTTGGCGTCAGACAGGGCTGTCCTGATGTCCGCCTCGGTCACAGTCCCCGTCGCCGCCTTCGCGAAGAGGTTCTTGATCGCGGTGCCCGTGAGCGTCTCCATCTGGCCCTCCTGGGCGATGAGCGGCATGGGCTTGGCATGGTTGGCGAGGGCCTCCTGCTTGGCCTTGACCTCGGCAGTCTGGAACGCCTTGTCCTTCTCGGTCACGCCCGTCACGACGGGGAGCGAGGAGAAGGCCTTGTTGAGGTAGGCCTGCTCGGCGTCGCTCGTGAGCCACCCGGCGAACTTGATCGCGTTGTCCTTGTTCTTGCTGTTCTTGAACACGCTGATGTTGATGCCGGCCACGTGGCTCTGCGTGCCCTCGTCCCCGGTGGCGCCCGCCGTCATCATGGGGATGGCCGCGACACCCCAGTCCTTGAAGTCGCGCGCGGTGAAGTTCTTGATCGGGCTCTGGTCGAACATCATCGCGGCCTTGCCGTTGATGAGGTTGTCGACCTTCATGGCGCCGTCCGAGATCTCGGCGTCGGAGGGGGCCATGACCTTGTGGGTGGCCATGAGGTCGATGAACTGCTTGACGCCGGCGACCTGCGGATCGCTGTCGAAGGTCGGCTTGCCCGAGTTGTCGAAGAGCGAGCCGCCGTTCTGGAGGCCGCGGACGAAGGCCTGGTGAGAGTTCGCGGACACCGAGGCTCCGGCTGCCGTGAAGCCCCACTGGTCGGGTGTGCCGTCGCCGTTCGTGTCCTTGGTGAGCTTCTTCGCCGCGGCGACGAACTCGTCCCACGTGGTCGGCGGATCGGTGATGCCCGCCTCCTTGAAGAGCTTCGTGTTGTAGTACAGGTTGTACGCGAGGCCGTAGATCGGCACCGAGGTCGGGGCCTTGCCGGGCGCCCCGCCCGTGGACCAGCTGGACTCGACGAACCGCTCCTGGCCGCCCACGGCTTCGAGGAGCTTGCCCTCGACCGGCTCGAAGGCCCCGGTCTCCTGGAGCGTCACGGCCCACGTGTTGCCGATGTTGAGGACATCCGGGCCGTCGCCGCTCGTCACGGCGGTGAGGATGCGGTTGTAGAGGTCGTTCCAGCCGATCACCTCGAGGTTGACCTTGACGCCGGTCTCCTCGGTGAACCGGTCGAGGGAGGGCTTGAGCTTCGCCGCCGTGTCCTCGAGGCTGTTGCCCTGGTTCGACGCCCAGTAGGTGATCGTGTCACTCGATCCGCCTGCGTCCGAGCTGCCGGCCCCGCATGCCGCGAGGCCCATGGTCAGCGCCGCCGAGGCCGCGAGGGCCGAGAGCGCCTTGAGTGGCTTCTTCATAGTGTGCTCCGTCTTTCTCGTCGTTGAGTCGTGGGGGAGTTCTCTGGTGCTGGCGCTATGCGCCCAGGGTCCGGGCGGTCGGATCCCAGTCCTCGGGCAGGGCGGGTGCGGCCAGTGCTGTGCTCTCGACCTCGACGAAGCTGCGGGTCTCGATCGATTCGGACATGGCCACCATGGCGTCCAGCACGTGGAAGGCGAGCTCGCCCTGGGCCCGGTGCGGCCGGCCCTCGCGGATCGCCCGGGCCATCTCGAGGACGCCCGCCCCGCGGCTCGCGGTGGACCCGACGGACGGCACCGTGGTCCACTCGTCGTCGCCGAGACGGCAGATGCTGATGTCCCCGTGGAACATGTTCGGGTCCGGGAGCGCGATCGTCGCCTCGGTGCCGGCGATCTCGACGAAGCCGGCGCGCTTGAGGGCGGAATCGAAGCTGAAGACGCTCTGGGCGCTCGTCTCGCCCTCGAACTCGGCCATGGCGCTCACATGCGTCGGGACCGTGACCGAGAACTCCTCGCCCGCCTTCGGGCCGGAGCCGATCACGCGGACCTCGCGGGACTTCGAGCCCAGGGCCGCCACGCGGCGGATGGGTCCGAGCACCTGCACGAGGGTCGTGAGGTAGTAGGGGCCGATGTCGAAGAGCGGGCCCGCGCCCTCCTGGAACAGGAAGGCCGGGTTCGGGTGCCATGACTCGGGACCCGGGGACTGCATGAGCGTGAGGGCCGTGAGGGGCGTGCCGATGTCGCCGCGCTGGATCATCCTGAAGGCCGTCTGCAGGCCGGCGCCGAGGAAGGTGTCCGGGGCGCAGCCGAGCCGGACGCCCGCGGCGTCGGCGGCCTTGAGCAGGCCGCGCCCGCTCTCGCGGTCGAGGGAGAAGGGCTTCTCGCTCCACACATGCTTGCCGGCCTCGACGGCGCGGGTTGCGACTTCCACGTGTGCCGCGGGGATCGTCAGGTTCACGACGATCTCCACCTCGGGGTGGTCGAGTACGGCGCCGACGTCTCCGTAGACCGGGATTCCGTACTGTTCGGCGCGGGTCCGCGCCGCCTCCGGGAACATGTCCCCGATGGCCACGACCTTCACGTCCGGGAAGCTCGTGAGGTTGTCGAGGTACTCCTTGCTGATGACGCCCGCGCCGATGAGGCCGACGCCGACCGGTCCCCGCGCGCTCACGCCTGGACCTCCTGCACGTGGCCCTTCTGCGCACCGTGTGCCGAGGCGAAGGCGAAGCTCTGCTCGACGGCCTCGAACATTTCCCCGTCGAAGTCGTCCAGCTCGACGACGGCCGCTTCGAGGCCCTTCGCGGCAGCGATCACGTCCAGGACGGGCATTCGCCCCTGTCCGAGCGGGAGCTGCTCCGAGGGCTCCCGCGTGATTGGGCCGTCCTTGATGTGGATGAACTTCACGCGCTCGCCGAGCCGCGCGAGGAGCGCAACGGGGTCCTGGCCGCCGACGGCGGCCCAATACGTGTCCACCTCGAGGACGACCTCCGGATCCAGGTGGTCGGCGAGGTGCTCGAGGGGAGTGCGGCCCTCGATGGGGTTCTCGATCTCCCACCAGTGGTTGTGGTAGCCCACGCGGAGGCCGTACTCGGCGGCCTTCTTCGCGGCCGCGTTGAGCTGGGCAGCGGTCTCGCGGATGGACTCGAGGTCCTTCCAGCGGGCCTCGGGCACGTGCGGGTCGATCACCGTGCCGATCCCGAGCCGCTGGGCGGCCGAGAGGATCTCGTCCTGGTCCTCGGCGAGCAGGGGCGCGTGGCCGGAGGGGGCGGTCATCCCGTTCTCTTCCATGGCCTGGGCAAGTTCCTCCGCGCGGGCGGCGAAGCGGTAGGGCTCGATCTGGGTGAAGCCGATCCCGGCGAGGCGCCGGATGGTCCCCGGGAGATCCTCCTCCAAGGATTTCCTGACGGTGTAGAGCTGGATCGAAAGTGACACTGTCTCTCCTTGTGCTGAACCCTCGGCAGTCGCCGCAGTCTGAGTTGCGCGGCGAGTGAGCTGCCTCACAGCACAACCTAGGAGCACTTTTGACGATGGTCAAGCAAAAGTTGCATGTTTCGAGCAGGCCTTTCGAGTTGCTGGCGTGTGGAAGGGCTGCGTGCTATCACTGAGGTCATGACAGCGCCATCCACCGCCGCGGCCGCGTCTCCCGAGGGAGCCGGCACTCTCTCGCGGGCCGGCGACCTCTTCCAGCTCCTCCGCGACGGGCGGCCTTGGACGCGCGCAGAGCTCGCCATGACCACGGGCCTCGCGCGCTCGACCGTGGCCGGCAAGGTGGACCAGCTCCTCACTTCAGGCCTCGTCGCCTCCGTGGGCGAGGCCGCCTCGAGCGGCGGCCGTCCGCCCTCGCGCTTCGCGTTCCAGGCCCAGGCGCGCTCGGTGCTCGCGGTCGACGTCGGGGCCAGCCACGTGCGCGTGGCGCTCACCGACCTCACGGGCCACTCCCTCGCCGAGGAGCGCACCGAGCTGCCCGTCTCGGAGGGGCCGGAGGCCGTCCTCGGCCACGTGGTCGAGGCCGGGCGCCGGCTCCTCGCCGGGAGCAGCCGCCCCGGCCGCCTCCTCGCAGGGGTCGGCATCGGCCTTCCCGGCCCGGTCCACCACGCCACCGGGCGGCCCGTGAAGCCTCCGATCATGCCCGGCTGGGACGGCTTCGACGTTGTCGGGTTCGTCCAGCGCGCCTTCCCCGTCCCCGTGCTCGTGGACAACGACGTCAACATCATGGCCCTCGGCGAGCGCGCCGCCTTCTGGCCCGAGGTGGACGACCTCCTCTTCATCAAGGTCGCCACCGGCATCGGCTCCGGCATCATCTCGAGCGGGCAGCTGCAGCGCGGCGCAGACGGCACCGCCGGGGACCTCGGGCACGTGCGCGTCGCGCGCGGCGCGGAGGTGGTCTGCCGGTGCGGCAACACCGGGTGCCTCGAGGCACTCGCCTCGGGAGCCGCCGTCGCCCGCGCCCTCGCCGCCGAAGGGCTGGCGACGGCGACGGGAGGCGACGTCGTCGACCTCGCCTCGCAGGGGAGCATCCCCGCGATCCAGGCGCTCCGCCAGGCGGGGCGGGACATCGGCGAGGTCCTCGCGACCTGCGTGAACCTCCTCAACCCGAGCGTCATCGTCCTCGGGGGGTCGCTCGCGGCCGCGGGCGAGCACGTCATGGCCGGGGTGCGCGAGGTCGTGTACCGGCGCTCACCGCCGCTCGCGACCACGAACCTCGGGATCGTCCTCTCGCGCGCCGGAGACCGCGCCGGCGTCATGGGCGCGAGCCAGCTGGTCTCCCAGCACGTCCTCTCGCCAGCCGGGATCGAGGCCCAGCTCGCGGCCATGGCCGGCACGGGCTGACCCGTGTCCGCGGCAGTGCGACGCGAGCGGCGTCGGGACGATTCCTGCGCGTGAACTCCGTGTGAGTGGGTAAGAGCCGCCTGTCCGATCCACTGCATGCGAGGAGGAGACATGCGCGCGCTCCAGGAATACGCCGGCCTGCTCAAGGAAGATGGGCCGTGGTGCAGCATCCACGCCGATGTGAGCACCGGAACTGTGGACACCCTCGAGGCGACCGACGTGCTCGGGGACAACATCTCGGCGCTGCTGGCCGACGCGGGCGCCGACCGGGCGAGCGTCGAGGCAGCCGGCCGGCTCACGTGGGCGGCGAAGGGGCTGCCGGCGCCCGTCTCGCGCTTCGTCCTGGTCCGGGGCGGCGAGATCGTGGTGAACGAGGTGCTCCCGGGAGCCCCCGCTCAGCCGCTCGTGGAGGTCGGACCCGTGCCGAACCTCCTGCCCCTCGCCGAGCACCGGGCGGGGGACCTCGTGTACCTCGAGGTGGAGGCGGAGAGGGCCGACGCCGAGATCCGGCTCCACCGCGCCTCCTCACCGTCGCCGGTGGCCGAGCAGGAGGTCCACGGCGACACGGAGAACCTCAAGAAGGTGCCCTCGGGCGGCTGGTCACAGGGCCGGTACCAGCGCCGCACCGAGGAGGTATGGCGCAGGAACGGCGCGGATGTGGCCAAGGAGGTCGACCGGATCGTCGAGGCCGGGGGCGTGGACCTCGTGGTGCTCTCCGGCGACGAGCGGGCCCAGGAGAAGATCCGCGAATCCCTCGGCGACCGCGCAGCGGGCCTCGTCCGGACCGTGGCCATGAACTCCAGTGCGCCCGGGGCCGACAGGGAGAAGTACCAGCAGCAGGTCGAGCTCCTCGTTGCGGAGGTCTCGGCCGCGCGGCAGGCTCGGCTGCTCGAACGCATGGCCGAGGGCCGGGGCGCTCGTGCCGCCTACGGCTGGGGCCTCACCGTCCGGGCCCTCCAGGAGGCGCGGGTGGACACGCTCGTGCTGTGCCAGGAGGCCGCCGCGGAGCGCAGCGTCCTCGCGCTCGGCGGAGCGCCCTGGGTCGCGTCCACCGAGGCGGAGGCCGTGGGCGCAGGAGTGCTCGGCCAGGCCGACCCCGCTGCGGCCCTCCTGAGGGCTGCGGTCCTCACGGACGCCGACACGATCCTTGTCCCCCGCGGAGTCCTCGACAGCGACGAGGTCGCGGCGCTCCTGCGCTGGGAGTGATGCCCGCCGCCAGCCGGAGCCAGCGCGGGTGAATTCCGCGCTGGCTGGGCTCAGCGCGCGCGGCGGGCCCTGAGGACCGTGTCCGTCAGCACCACCGTCTGCCCCTCGGGGCCCCTCGCCGTGCGGCCCTCGGCCTCCCGGGTCTCGACGCTCCACTCATGGGATGGGAGCCCGAGGCCCTGGGCGACCTCCTCAGCGCTCGGCAGCGGCGCCGCGTCGTCGTGCGCGTGCTGCGACCACGGCGGGAAGGACGCGTGCCCCACCACGAGCAGCGTCCCGCCCGGCGCCACGGTGCGCGCGGCCCGCGCGAGCACGCGCTCGCGGGGGAAGTCGACGGGGGAGTGGAGGAAGAGCGCGGCGACGAGGTCGTACTCGCCCGCCGGCTCCCACTCCGCGAGGTCGTGGCGCGCGAAGGTGATGGAATTCCCGACGCCGGCCTGTGCCGCATGCTGCGCGGCCCGCCCGAGCGCCACGGAGGAGACGTCCACGGCGGTCACCGTCCAGCCGCGCTGGGCGAGCCAGATCGAGTCGGCGCCCTCGCCGCAGCCGAGCTCGAGCGCTGTGCCGGGGGCCACGAGCTCCATTTCGCGCACGAGGGCAGCGTTGGGCTTCCCGCTCCAGACATTCTCGCGCTCGCTGTAGAAGCCGTCCCAGAACTCGCCAGGGTGCGGGGCGGCGGGCGGGTGCTCAGTGTGGTCCATGGACGACTCCTATCCGCTCGATCCCGTGGGCGCAAGGCCCCACCCGTCTCGGGTACGCGTACCTTGTGTTCCGTGGGTGCGCATACCTTTCGTATTTCGAGTACGCGTACCCGAGAGCACTCGGGCGGGGATTATGTGTACCCGAGACGGGGAGGTCAGCAGCCGTCGGGGCCGCAGGCCTGGCCGTCGAGGCCGGCGTCCGGGGAGGTGCCGGTCCCCGCATCCGAGGAGCCCCCGGCGCCGACCATGACCAGAGGGTTGGCCTCGGCCCATGCCGTCTCGAGGGCCTGGGCGAAGAACTCGGGGGACTGGGCGCCCGAGACGCCGTACCTGCCGTCGAGGACGAAGAACGGCACGCCCTGGATGCCATAGGCGGCGGCCCGTGCGATGTCGGCGCGGACGGCGTCAGCGTAGGCGCCCGAATCGAGTGCGGAGGCGATCTGGTCGGCGTCGAGGCCGGCCTCGGTGCCGATGCGGACGAGCACCTCGCGGCTGCCGATGTCGAGCCCCTGCTCGAAGTGGGCCGAGAGCAGCGCCTCCTTGACGGCGTCGGCTGTCCGGCTGCCGCCCAGCCCGCTGGCGGCACCGGCTGAGTCGTGCTCCCGGGCGAGGTGGATGAGCTCGTGGCCGGCGAAGGAGTTGGCGACGACGACGCGGTCGAAGTCGTAGGAGAGGCCCTCGGCCGCCGCCACCCCGGTGACGTGGTCGAACATCTGCTGGACCTGCGCCGCGGGCAGTCCCTTGCGAGTGCTCAGGTAGTCCAGCTCGGTGCCGTCGTAGTGCTCGGGAAGGGACGGGTCGAGCTGGTAGCTGTGCCACGTGACCGTCACCTTGTCGCGGTGCGTGAACTGGGCGAGGGCCTTCTCGAAACGGCGCTTGCCGATGAAGCACCAGGGGCAGGCGATGTCAGACCAGATGTCAACGTTCATGGAAGCTTCAAGTTCATCGGGGGCCGGGGTATTCCGGACCCGGCTCCCGCGTGGCGCCGCTCGTACCCGAGATGCGCGTGGGGCGCATTGCCTGTACCCGGGACGTGGTGAGGGACCTTCCCGCGCAGCACCACTACTGCGGAAAGGCCCCTCATCGGGTTCCCCGGATCCCCTGCCCCCGGCTCTCGGGGTGCGTGTTGCGAGTTGCGCGTGCAGGTTCCGGGAGATCTCAGAGCGGACGCGTCACGCGGCCGCGAACTGCCGCTCGGGCAGGCCGGCCTCGAACTCGTCCTCCTTGCCAGCCTTCTCGCACAGATAGCGCGCGTACGCCGGCATGGTCAGGAAGGTCGGGAACTCGGCGCCCAGCGCGCACTCCTCGAAGAGCTCGCGGGCGTCGCGGAAGCGGTCGCCGTCGAAGCGCTCGAGCTTCGCGAACTCCTCGTCGAGGATCTCCTCGACCCAGTGCCGGGTCACGATCTCGCCCTGGTCCGTGATGGCCCGGGAGTAGACCCACTGCCAGATCTGCGAGCGGGAGATCTCCGCCGTCGCCGCGTCCTCCATGAGGTTGTGGATGGCGACGGCGCCGGAGCCGCGCAGCCACGCTTCGATGTAGCGGATGCCCACCTCGATGTTGTTGCGGATCCCTGCCTCGGTGATCGAGCCCGTGCACGTGCTCAGGTCGATGAGGGCGCGGTCGTCCGCCACGACATCCTCGCGGAGGCGGCCGAGCTGGTTCGGGCGGTCGCCCAGGACCGCGTCGAACACCTCGCGCGCCACGGGAACGAGGTCCGGGTGCGCGACCCACGAGCCGTCGAAGCCGTCCTCCGCCTCGCGCTGCTTGTCCGCGCGGACCTTCTCGAACGCCACGGCGTTGACCGCGGAGTCCTTGCGGTTCGGCACGAACGCGGCCATGCCGCCGATCGCCATGGCCCCGCGGCGGTGGCACGCCCGCACGAGCTGCTCGGTGTACGCCCGCATGAACGGCTGGGTCATGGTGATCTGGGCGCGGTCCGGCGTGACGAACCGCGGCCCTCGGGTGCGGAAGTTCTTGATGACCGAGAAGATGTAGTCCCAGCGGCCCGCGTTGAGCCCGGCCGCGTGGTCGCGCAGCTCGTAGAGGATCTCCTCCATCTCGAACGCGGCCGTGATGGTCTCGATGAGCACCGTGGCCCGGATGGTGCCCTGTGGGATGCCGAGGAGGTCCTGCGCGAGGATGAAGATGTCATTCCACAGACGGGCCTCGAAGCGGTTCTCGAGCTTGGCCAGGTAGAAGTACGGGCCGTGGCCGAGCGCGAGGAGGCGCTTCGCGTTGTGGAAGAAGAACAGGCCGAAGTCCACGATCCCGCCCGCGACCGGCGCGCCGTCCACGAGCATGTTCTTCTCCGGCAGGTGCCAGCCGCGCGGGCGGACCACGATGGTCGGGCGCTCGGCGAACGGGCGGAGACGGTACTCCTTGCCCTCGGGCGAGATGAAGTCGATCCGGTCCTCGAGCGCGTCGATGAGGTTGAGCTGGCCCCGGACGACGTTGCGCCATGAGGGGGTCTGGGAGTCTTCCATGTCCGCGAGCCAGACCTTGGCGCCCGAGTTGAGGGCGTTGATGGTCATCTTCTTCTCGACCGGGCCCGTGATCTCCACGCGGCGGTCGGTGAGGCCCGGTGCGGGCGGGGCGACGCGCCAGTTCGGGTCGTTGCGGATCTCGGCCGTCTCGGCCGGGAAGCGGGGGTCGACACCCCTCGCGATCTCGGCGCGCCGTGCGTGGCGGGCCTCGAGGAGCTCCTGGCGCCGCTCGGCGGTCGCGCGGTGCAGGCGCGCGATGAACTCGAGCGCGTCCGGCGTGAGGATCTCGGTCTGGCGCGCCACGGGCTGGGCCGTGAGGGTCACGCCGTTGATCGTGAGGTTGTCGGTGAAGCTGTTCATGTCAGGTCTCCGTAGGTGATGTCCGACGACGGTGGGCTGAGAATCCCTCCCAGCCCACCGCCGTCGCGCGAATGTCAGTGGAACTGGCCCTCTTCGGTGGATCCCACGAGGGCAAGGGTGCTGGCGTTCGGGTTCAGCGCCGTGGAGACCAGATCGAAGTAGCCGGTGCCCACTTCGCGCTGGTGCTTGGTTGCGGTGTAGCCGCGGTCTTCGGAGGCGAACTCGCGCTCCTGGAGGTCGACGTACGCGCTCATGCCGTTGCGGGCGTAGCCGTGGGCGAGGTCGAACATCGAGTAGTTGAGTGCGTGGAAGCCGGCCAGGGTGATGAACTGGAACTTGAAGCCCATCGCGCCCAGCTCGCGCTGGAACTTGGCGATCGTGTCGTCGTCGAGGTGCTTCTTCCAGTTGAACGACGGCGAGCAGTTGTACGCGAGCATCTGGTCCGGGAACTCGGCCTTGACGGCCTCGGCGAACTTCCTGGCGAGCTCGAGGTCCGGCGTGCCCGTCTCCATCCAGATGAGGTCGGAGTACGGGGCGTAGGCCTTGGCGCGGGCGATGCAGGGCTCGACGCCGTTGCGCACCTTGTAGAAGCCCTCCGGCGTGCGCTCGCCCGTCACGAACTCGCGGTCGCGCTCGTCGACGTCCGAGGTGATGAGCGTCGCGGCCTCCGCGTCGGTGCGGGCGATGATGACGCTCGGCACGCCGGCGACGTCGGCGGCGAGCCGAGCAGCATTGAGGGTGCGGATGTGCTGCTGGGTCGGGATGAGCACCTTGCCGCCGAGGTGGCCGCACTTCTTCTCCGAGGCGAGCTGGTCCTCCCAGTGAACGCCCGCGGCGCCGGCCTGGATCATCGACTTCATGAGCTCGTAGGCGTTGAGCGGGCCGCCGAAGCCGGCCTCGGCGTCGGCCACGATCGGGACGAGCCAGTCCTCCACCGACTGCTTGCCCTCGGAGAACTCGATCTGGTCCGCCCGCTGGAGCGCGTTGTTGATGCGGCGCACGACGGCGGGCACGGAGTTCGCGGGGTAGAGCGACTGGTCCGGGTAGGTGTTGCCGGAGAGGTTGGCGTCCGCGGCGACCTGCCAGCCCGAGAGGTAGATGGCCTTGAGGCCGGCCTTGACCTGCTGGACGGCCTGGTTGCCGGTGAGGGCGCCGAGCGCGTTGATGTAGCCGGTGCCGTTCTCGCGTCCCTCGGTCACGGCCTTCCAGAGCTTCTCGGCGCCGCGGCGGGCCAGGGTGTTCTCCTCCTGCACGCGGCCGCGCAGCCTGATGACATCCTCTGCCGTGTAGTCGCGCGCGATGCCGTCCCAACGGGGGTCGGCGGACCACTCGAGCGCCAGGGCCTCGGCCTGCTGCGCTGTGGCCTGCTGGATCGGGTTCTGGGGCTCGAACTCTGCGGTCATGGCGGGTCTCCTTCGACTCGTGTGCTGTGCTGGGGGACTGGTCTCGGCTTCGCTTCGACCTGTCCGGCGCTTCTTCGTGAGAACAACTTTTCCGCCTCTGCAAGCGTCGCAACAGGGAAATTTGCTGGAAAGAAATGCGATTCTTCACGTATTCTCAAGAAATGCCGCGTCCGACGTCGTCCGCCCGCCCCTCTGCTCTCCCCGCCGCCCCCGCGCATTCGTGGGGCCGCCCCGCCGAGCCGCCTGCCGCCGTCGTGCGCACCCCGGGCGAGGCGCAGGGCGCGGTCGACGTGATCGCCCTGGGGCGCCGCGTCCGGCACCTGCGCAAGGCCGCCGGCCTGACCCTCGACGAGCTCGGGGCGGCCGTCGGCGCCGCGGCGAGCCAGCTGAGCCTCATCGAGAACGGCAAGCGCGAGCCCAAGCTGACCCTCCTGAACCAGCTCGCGGGAGCCCTCGGCGTCGGGGTCGACGCGCTCCTCGGGGCCGAACCGCCGAGCCGCCGCGCCGCCCTCGAGATCGAGCTCGAGCGGTACCAGCGAAGCCCCCTGTACGAGAACCTCAACCTCCCGAAGGTCCGCGTCTCCTCGCGCCTTCCGCTCGACGTCCTCGAATCGCAGCTCGGACTCCTGCGCGAGCTCGAGCGGAAGATGAACGAGCAGGTCGCCACGCCGGAGGAGGCGCGCCGCGCGAACGGCGAGCTGCGCCGCATGATGCGCGAGCGCGGCAACTACTTCCCCGAATACGAGGCCGAGGCGCAGAAGGTGCTCAAGCAGGTCGGCTACACCTCAGGGCCGCTGAGCCAGCACGTCATCGCCGACATCGCGACGCACCTGGGCTTCAGCCTCCACCACGTGGGGGACCTGCCGCACTCGACCCGTTCCGTCACCGACCTCAAGAACCGCCGGATCTACCTCACGCACAACCAGCGGTCCGACCACGACCCCCGCTCGGTGCTCCTGCAGGCCCTCGGGCACTACGTCCTGGGGCACGGGACTCCGACCTCCTACGGCGACTTCCTCTCCCAGCGGGTCGCGACGAACTACTTCGCGGCCGCGCTCCTGCTGCCCGAGCAGGCCACCGTGGACTTCCTGCAGCGGGCCAAGGCCGCCAAGGAGATCTCGGTGGAGGACATCCGGGACGCCTTCGCGGTGAGCTACGAAACGGCGGCCCACCGGTTCACCAACCTCGCGACCCAGCATCTGGGCCTCACCACCCACTTCCAGAAGACCCACCAGTCCGGGACGATCTACAAGGCCTACGAGAACGACGGGGTCAACTTCCCCATGGACCACACCGGCGCCATCGAGGGCCAGAGCTCGTGCAAGGCCTGGACCAGCCGCGCAGTGTTCGACGTGCCGGACAAGTTCAGCGCCTACAGCCAGTACACGGACACGGCCAGCGGCACCTTCTGGTGCACGGCCCGCACCGAGCGGAGCACGGGCGGGGTGTTCTCCCTGAGCATCGGCGTGCCGTACCAGCACGTGAAGTGGTTCCGCGGGCGGGAGACCACCGCCCGGGCCACGTCACGCTGCCCTGATCCCGACTGCTGCAAGCGTCCGCCCGCCGAGCTCGCGGACCACTGGGCGGGCAACGCCTGGCCCTCCGCGCGTGCCCACTCGCACCTGCTCGCCGCCATGCCGCCCGGGGCCTTCCCCGGCGTGGACGAGACCGAGGTGTACTCGTTCCTCGAGGCGCATTCGGGGGCATAGGCCGGGGCGGGCGCCAGCTGCGCAGGCCTCAAGTGCTCCTCCGCCCGGGCAGGCTCCTCAGCCGGGGAACTGGGCGGCGGGGATGTCCGGTTCGCCGTCGTTGTCCGCGTCCCCGTAGGCGCGCATCGCGATCCGCCGCGCGAGCTCCTCGTCCATCGGATAGGGCGGGATCTGCCGGAAGGCGTGCACCTCGCGCTTGGCGGGCTTCCCCGCTGCCTTCAGCTCCGCGTCGTGCGCTGCCGCTCGGGCGGCCTCCTCGGCGTCGGACTCGGTGCGCTTCTTGAACGGGGCCATTGTTTCCTCCCGAAAGGTGTGCCTCAGGTCACCTTTTCACGATACGCCGCCCGCACCCGAAAAACAGAGCCCTCCGGCCCTCGTGGTGCCACCTCGCCGTGCGCGTGATACGACATCAGGGATGGCCTCACACTCCAGCCCCGCCGCCCCCTCCGTTCCCGCCGCCCGGAGTGCCGGCGTCGTGCTCCTCCTCGTCTCCATCGCGGCGATCGCCCTCACCATGCGCGGCCCGTTCGTCGGGGCCGCCCCGATCGCCGGGGTGCTCGGCGCCGAGCTCGCGATGCCGGCCTGGCAGCTGGGCCTCCTCACGGGCGTCCCCGTGCTGTGCTTCTCGCTCGTTTCCCGTGGGTTCGGCATTTCTGAAGGGGTGCCCTGCCCGAACTGTGGGTACACCGACCCGCACTGAGCCCTTTCAGGCCTTCGGTTCGCGTGGCAACGCCGCCCTGCATGGCCTGAGAGGCTGGCGAGGCGAGACCGAAGGCCTCGACCTGACCCTCGAGCATCTGCAAAGCAAACGCGAACGAGCCCGCACGCTCCCTTGCTCGGACAACTCTCCCCCCGCTGACGCCAAGGAGCTAGTCCGAGAATGGCGGTGATTTGGCAGGCAGGCGGCTTGGTCCCGGCGGGGCGTGGCCGAGCCGGGATTGGGGCCTGTGGCGTCAGGCTGCTGGTTCGAGGGTGACGCGGTAGCCGAGGGCTTCGAGGGCCCGGAGGTGGTTGCGGCGCTGGGCTGCGGTGTTGATGAGTCGGTCGTGGTGGTCGGTGCCGAGGTCCTCGAATCGGGCGTCGGGGTTGGCGAGCATGTGCCAGATGATCACGAGGGTGGATCGTCCGACCGCGACGATGGCCTTCTTCTTTCCGCGTCTGCGGGCGAGGCGTCGGTAGCGGGCTCCGAGGAAGGTGCTGGTGCGGCCGGCGCCGGTCGCGGCGTCGCCGAGGACTCGGGCCAGGTACCGGTTGCCGTGGCCGGTCGCGCCGGTGCCCTTGGCCCTCCCGGCCGAGGACTTGATCCCGGGGGCGAACTTCGCCCACGAGCTCAGGTGTCCGGGGGTGGGGAACCGAGTCATGTCGACGCCGATCTCGGCGATGATGATCGCGGCCGCGACCGGGCCGATGCCGGGGATCTCATCGAGCCGTGCGACCGCGTCGCCGAAAGGGGCCAGATGCTGCTCAATCTGTGCATCCAGGTCGGCGATGTCGGCCTCGGTCCGGTCGATCCTCGTCAGCATCCGGTCCAGCAGGAATCGGTGGTGGTCATCGAAGGTCCCGGTCAGCAGCCCGGCGAAGGCCTCTTGGAGCTGGGGGATCTTGGATCGCATCCGTGACCGGGCCATCTCGGCGAGGGTGTTGGGGTCGCGTTCCCCGGCGATCAACGCGCCCAGCATTGCCCGTCCCGAGACGCCGAAGATGTCCGAGGCGACCACGGAGAGCTTCAGGCAGGCATCCTCCAGCAGCTTCTCGACACGGTTCTTCTCGCTGGTGCGGACCGCGACCAGGTCGACTCGGTAGCGGGTGAGGTCCCGCAGCCGGCGGATGTCGTGCGGGGGCACGAAGCTGGGCCGCAGCATCTGTCGTTCGGCGACCTTGCACAGCCACACCGCGTCCAGCACATCGGTCTTGGGCCGCCCCGGCAGGTGCTTCACGTCGCGGGCGTTGACGAGCCACGGCTGAAGGCCGTGGGCCTCGAGGAGGTAGAACACGGGCTTCCAATAATCGCTGGTGGCCTCCATCACCACACGCTCCACGCGCAGGTCGACGAGCTGGTTGGCCAGCTCCGAGAGCGACCGGACCATCGTCGAGTGCGTGCTCACCTCCTGGACCCGGCGCCTGCCGGAGGCCCGGGCGGGCAGCCTGACACAGCACACGAGCTCGGCCTTGCCGATGTCCAGGGCCGCGACCCGCTCGATGATCTGTTCGTCGTCTTCGGACTCAGCGAACATCTCCACGCTCCCTTCCCTGCGGTTCATGGGTTTCCGGAGTGCGACCACCCGAGGGAACCAACAGGGCAGAACAAGCGAATCTAGTCCTCGCGCTCACACCGGCCACCGTCACCGGCACCCGGCCCTGGCAGCACTGAAAGGCCCACATCGTGGCTCCCCACCCGGCTAGACGACGGCCTCGACGGACCATAGAAACAACGGCGTCACCGGGCAGCCGCAGGACCATTCTCAGCCCGGAACGGGCGCCCCGACAGGGGCACATAGGCTAGACGGATTCGTCAGTCCGGCCCCATCCGGTGCGTTCCTTCGTAAGCACTTCTGCACAGGCCGTGGCAAGAGCGAACGCGACAGTAGCACCGAAGTCGGGTACACCATTCCCCGATCCAAGTAGTCACTCGATCAGATCCACTAGCGTCCGATTCGCGATCTCTGGTTTCCCCAGGAACAGCGGCCGTAGGCTCCGTCCAACTTTCTTGGCCTTGTATTGGGGGGACCGTGAAGCTGAGTCTGCGCCGCGCGTGGAAGGTCGCTAGCGCCGTTCTGGGGGCGGCTGTCGCCGCATGCGTTGGACCGGTGGCCCTGGTCGGCGTGGCCGGTCCGCTGCCGGTCGCGCACGCCACTACGGGGACGGTGATCACGAACCAGACCCTGACGGCGAACACGACATGGACCACTGCGGGGTCGCCCTACTGGATCCAGAACGAGCTGACTATCAATGCCGGAGTCAGGCTGACCATCGAGCCCGGTGTTGTCGTGAAGATCGGCAATCCGTCTGATCGCTACGGGCGCATCTCTGTGAACGGGCAGCTGATCGCCCTCGGGACCTCTGCCGCGCCGGTCGTGTTCACATCTCACAGGGACGACTCGATCGCCGGGGATACGAATGGAGATGGCGGGGCGACTGTCCCGGCGCGGTGACTGGTACCACATCTACTTCAGCAGCTCGGCCACGGACCAGTCGGTCGTCGACCGAGCCGTCATCCAGTACGGCGGGTACGGATCCGGCGGCAATACCTGTCAGCCCTACGCGCTCATGAACGTCGCCGGGCCAGCCTCCCTGTCGGTAACCAACAGTGACTTCAAGCACAGCCAGTACTCGGGGGTGAGCTCCAGTTCGGGGACCGGGACTGTCCGCGTCGCCAACAACCGCTTCAGCGACAGCGGCTGCGGAGTCAACAGCGATGCAGGGACCTTCACCGAGAACGTCTTCGAGTCCTCGATCTCTTCCTATGCCGGGCGCTTCCTCCAGCCCAAGCTGGTGAAGTTCTACGACAACTGGGCCGAGAAGCCGGTCTATGCCTCGGGAGGGCCGACCCGCGAGCAGTTCGACCTGCAGAACAACGCCCTGATCCAGGGGGTCTACGACCAATGGGTGGCATCGGAGGACCCCAAGGATCTGGCGTACAACTGGTGGGGACACGTCGTCGACCCCGAACCCTCGGGCTGCTGGGACTCGAACGCGACATACATTCCGGCCGTGACGCACCAACTGATACAGGGCAGCGCCTGCGCCGCGCAGTACAAGCAGGACATCACCGGGTACTTCACCACGGTCCTGCCCGCCCTCGCCGAGGCGCCCCCCATGCCCTCGGCCGGGATCAACGGCACCGGGACCTACGCCGGCTCGGTGTCGGACGGTCAGCTGTACGGGCCCGACGGCGGGTCTGAATTCGCGATATCCCCCAGCGGGTCGGTGGCGGACCCGGTCAACACGGCCACCGGTGCCCTCACCCACACCGAGACCGATCTGGGGATGGCGTCGGTGACCGGGAACCTGTCCGTGAACCGCTTCTACACCTCGGCCGACACGGCAGAGGGGCCGTTCGGGCGCGGCTGGAGCCTCGGGTACGACATCCGCCTGACCGTGGGCGAGGACGAGGCCGTGCTCAAGGCCGGGACCGGCCAGCGGGTGCACTTCACCGAGAACGCCGACGGCAGCTACACCGGCCCGCCCGGCGGCACCGCCTCGCTGGTGCGGAACCAGGACGGGACCTTCACCGTCGGGACCCGCTCAGGTCTGACCCACACCTTCGACGCCTCCGGGAAGCTCACAGCCCTCACCGACTCCTCAGGCCGCGGCCCGAGCTATGCGTACGACGCCGGGGGCCGGCTGACCACGGTCACCGACGGGGGAAGATCGATCACCTTCACCTGGGACACCACGGCGGGGAGGATCACCCGGGCGCAGACCTCCGCCGGGCAGGCCACGACCTACTCCTACACCGCGGGGCTGCTCACCGGGGCAACGGACGCCGCCGGCGGGACCACCGTCTACGCCTACGACGCCGGCGGCAGGCTCTCGGAGGTCACGTCGCCCTCCGGGCGGACAGTCGTGCGCACGGCCTACGACCCGGCCACCGGGCGGGTGGCCGAGCAATGGGACGGGCTCGGCCACCACTCCGTCTTCGCCTGGGACCCGGCCACCTCGACCGCGACGATGGCCGACCCGAGGGGCGGGGTGTGGAAGGACGTCTACACGGGCAACGTGCTCCAGCGCCGGGTCGATCCCACGGGGCGGAGGACGGACTACCAGTACGACGCCCAGCTGCGCCTGTCCGCCACCTACGCCGCGGACGGCACCCGGACCGCCTTCGCGTACGGTCCGGCAGGTGACCTGAAGACGTTCCAGGGCGGCACCGGGACCGTGCGCTCCGAGTACAACGCCGCGCACCTGCCCACCACCACGGTCAACCCCCGCGGCCACACCAGCACACGCGGATACGACGCGGCGGACAACCTCACCCAGCTCACCCGCCCCAACCCCGCCGGCGGCACGCTCAACTACTCCTACGCCTACGACGCGGCCGGGAACGTCACCTCGGCCACCGACTCGCTGGGCAACGTCTCCACGCTCGAGTACAGCGCCGAGGGGGACCTGACCCGGACTGCTTCCCCGCTGGGCTCGGTGCAGTCGATGGCCTACGACGCCGCCGGCCGTGTCACGGCGGTGACCAGCCCCCGCGGGAACGCGCCCGGCGCGGACCCGGCCCAGTTCACCTGGCGGTACGAGTACGACGCCCTCGGCCGGACCATCAAGGCCACCGACCCCGCCGGGCAGTACGAGAGCGTCGACTACGACACCGACGGGCGGGTCACCAGGGCCACCGACACCAAGGGCCGCTCCACCGCCTACACCTACGACAATGCCGGACACCTCACCTCCGTCCAGGGCCCCGACCCGAACGTGCCACCGACCACGATGGCCTACGACGCCAACGGCAACACCACCAGCGTGACGGACTCCATGGGCAGGACCGTGGCCTTCGGGTACGACGCGGCGAACCGCGCCACCTCGGTCACGAACCCGCTGGGCACCTACACCCTCACCTACACGGCCCGCGGGCAGATCGCCGCCGTCACCGACCCCCAGGGCACCGTCACCGCCTACACGTACGATGC
>NZ_JBDFRB010000004.1:0-62446 GCF_039615075.1 Sinomonas halotolerans
TGAACTGGTCCCCGATAGTTGGACTGGTTTATTGAGATCCTAGGCGGGCAGGGCCTGTGCGCGGTATTCGACCGGGCTCAGGCCCTGGAGCCGTTGCGAGGTGCGTTCGTTGTTGTACCAGCGGATGTAGTCGTGCAGGGCGTGCTCGAGTGCCTCGATGCTGAGGTAGCGGACGTGGTGGAAGCACTCTTCCTTGAGGTGGCCGAAGAAGTTCTCGATCACGGCGTTGTCGAAGCAGTTGCCCTTGCGGGACATCGACTGTGTGGCGCCGGCGTCGGCGAGCAGCTTCCGCCAGGTGCGGTGCTGGTACTGGAACCCCTGGTCGGAGTGCACGACCGGATGTTCCCCGGGCCCTAGGGCGGTGAGTGCCTGGCGCAGTGACGAGGTGGCCAGCTGCAGGTTCGGTGATCGGCCGGTGGAGTAGGCGATGATCTCGCGGTTGAACAGGTCCATGACCGGGGACAGGTAGAGCTTGTCGTTGCCGACCCGGAACTCGGTCACGTCGGTGACCCACTTCTGGTTCGGGGACTCGGCGCTGAACTGGCGGTCCATGATGTTCTCTGCGACCGGGCCGGCCTCGCCCCGGTAGGAGGCGTAGCGGCGTTTCCGGCGGACGTGGCAGGCCAGGCCGAGCTGGCGCATGAGCTCCAGCACCGTCTTCTTGGCCACCTGCCAGCCGGCCTTGACGAGCTCCCGGTGCACCCTGCGGTGCCCGTAGCGTCCGCGCGCGGCCTCGAACGCCGCCCGGACCGCGTCCTTGAGGCCGGCCCGGGGGTCCGCCCGGTCGAGCCTGGCCTGATGGTAGAAGAACGTCGACCGGGCAAGCCCGGCCACCTCGAGCAGCACCGGCAGGCGGTGCTCGGCCTTGAGGGAGGCGACAGCGTGGGCCTTCACTGCCGTCCGTGCGCCCTCAAGGCCCGCAATTTTTTCAGGTAGGCGTTCTCAGCCTGCAGCCGCTCGTTCTCCGCCCGCAGCCGCTCCAGCTCGGTCAGCTCGCCCGCGGCGGCGCCGCCGGCCCGGGCCGGACGGCCCCTGGGCCGGGGCCGCAGCGCGTCCTCACCGCCGTCCCGGAACGCGCGTGCCCACGCCTCGACCAGCTTCCCGGAGGACAGGCCATGCTCCCTGGCCAAGGCCGCAGCAGAGCCCGCGCCCGCGAGGTAGCCCTTCACCACCGCCAGCTTCAGCTCGAACGAGTACGACCGCTTCGTCGTCTTGGCCACCAGCGCTCCTCTGCCACGGATCACCCAACGCCGATACAGCCGCTGCACCGGCCACCGGGACACCCCCAGCCGCGTCGCCGCGGCACGATCAGCGAGACCCTGCTCGAACAAAGCTACAGCCGCCGACCGCTGCCCCACGGACAACGAACTCTCCACACGCATGCACTGCTCCCCAGAAGACGGAACGGAATTTCACGGTCCAACTTCCCGGGAGCAGTTCATTGTGGGGTCCCGTCCCGCCGGTTGTGGGGTCTTTGTCCTCACCATGGCCACAGGGATCTGACCCCGCAATGGGGCTGGGGGACCCCGCAACGGGGGCGGACTCAGAGGGCGACGGCGAGGATCCTCGAGCCGTCGCCCTCGTTCGTCGCGAGCCACAGGTCGGCATCCGGCCAAGCGCCCGGCGCGCCTGTCCCGCGGAACTCCGCCGGGACCACCACCACGTCGCGGAGCCGTCCGTACTCGCCGCGGAAGTGCTCGGTCGCGCCCGGAAGCGAGCCCCCGCCGTCGGGCGCGAACCCCGCGCCCGGCAGCGGGACCCGCCACAGCCGCTGGCCGCGCAGGCACGCGACGTACGCGACGTCGTCGAGGATCGCGAGCGCGCTCGGCGAGGCGTCGGCCGTGCTCGGCCACACGTGCGCCGCCGGCACGCTCCCGCCCTGGACCGCCGCCCCTGTCACGCCGGGCCAGCCGTACTGGGAGCCAGCGGTGATGAGGTTGAGCTCGTCGTCCCGGTCCGGGCCGAACTCGCTGGCCCACATCCGCCCCCGCGAGTCCCACGCGAGGCCCTGCACATTGCGGTGCCCGTACGTGAAGGTCCGGTTGCCGAAGGGGTTCCCCGGTGCCGGCGAGCCGTCCGGCGCGACGCGCAGGATCTTGCCCGCGAGGCTGGCCCTGTCCTGGGCGAGCTGGCGCTGGCCCGCGTCGCCCGCGCCGATGTAGAGCATTCCGTCCGGGCCCACCTTGAGCCGGCCGCCGTTGTGCACGGCCGCGGCGGGGATCCCGTCCACCAGCACCCGCTCCCCGCCCAGCGCCGAGCCGTCCCAGCGCAGGGCCATGACGCGATTGGACTGCTCGGCCGTGGCGTAGGCGAACACCGTCCCGTCCCGAGCGAAGGAAGGCGCGGGTTCGAGGCCGAGGAGTCCGCCCTCTCCCGCGCCGGCGCGCACCGTGATCCGGCCGGCCTCGCGCACGGCGCCGCTGGGGGAGAGGGCCAGGATGCGCCCGGTCCCCCGCTCGGTTACGAGCACGGGCCCGCCGGGGAGGAACGCGATCGACCACGGGGTGTCGAGGCCCTCCGCGACCGTCGCGACGACCCGCGGGGTGCCCGTCCCGGCCGTGCGGCGCATCCCGCCTGTGCCGCCGGATGCAGACGGCGCGGACGACGGCGCGGGCCCGGGAGGCGCCGTCGTGCCCTCTGGCGCCGTGGTCGCCCGGGAGGGCGAGGGCGGGGCCGGCGTGCACGCCGCGAGGGCGGCCGCGCCGGCTGCGGCGAGGACGGCCCGGCGGCCTGGGTCACGCATGGCGGCATCCGCTTCGGGAGGGGCTGGTGGAGGTCGGCGCTGGGCAGGAGGGCTGTCAGCGCGGAAGAAGAGGGAACCTGCATCGCGCCATTGAGATGCAGGTCACGTCACCCGAGTCTAGGCGTGGCGGCCCGGGGACTCCATCGGCTGCCGGACTCGTTGCCGAATCGTTGCCGAGAGGGCACGCCGGGCCCGCCGCCGCCAGATGCGGGCTGCCTGCCCGTGGCGGTCAGCTCCATGCGGTCCGCACATGCGGCTGGGGGACGCCATCGAGCTCCACGTCGGTGCGCTCGTCGAAGAAGGCGACGCGCTCATGGATCTGCACCATCTCGGGCATCTCGCTCCCGTAGCTCCACGCCACGGGCCGGCCGTCGCCGAGCCCGGGCGCGCTCCAGTAGCGTGCGGTCCCCTTGTAGGGGCAGACGGTGCGCAGCGGGTCCGGCTCGAGCGCCTCCCACCGGATGTCCTCGCGGGGGAAGTAGGTCCGGGGCGGGAGCCGGCTCTCGAAGAGCCTGGCCGTGCGGTGGGAGTCGGCGAGCACCACGCCGTCGAGCAGCACCCGCACGTGCGCCGAGCTCGCCCGGATGTCGATCCGGCTCAGGGGGTCCCGCGGGTGCCCGATGACGGGCTCGTCCTCCTCGCGCCACGTGAAGGAGTCCGTGTCGAAGGCGATGTAGCCGGCCAGGTCCGGGTCCGCGAGGCGGAACGCGGCATCGGGTGCGCGGTGGGCGCCCGCGGCTACGGTGAGCCGCTCGCCGTCGGCCGTGTGGGGCGAGAACGGCAGGGGCGAGCTGGGCGGGCCGGTGCGGTCAGGCGGGCTCTCCGCGTCGTCGGGCCCGGGCGGGGTGAACGCCTCGAGGCGGGCGACGACGTCGTCCTCCGGGGCGGCGTGGACGGGCAGGTGCCGCTGGGGTTCCCAGAGCACGACGGCGCGGCGCGAGTCGAGCACGGGCGCGTCGCCGAGCTCCGCGCGCAGGCGCTTGGCGTGGCGCTCGAAGCGGAGCTGCGAGGAGAGGCGCCGCAGCTCCCGGGACAACTCGACGGCCATGGCCCCAGCATGCGCCTGCCGCGGGGGTACGGCAAGGGCGTCAGCTGCGCGTGTGGAGCCCGTCGAAGAGCACGGCCACGACGTCCTCGGCGAGCTTCTCGGGGGAGAGCGGGCCGCCCGGGCGGTACCACTCGACGATCGAGTTGATCGTTCCGAACAGCAGGCGGGAGACCGTGCGCGGGTCGATGTCCTTGCGGATCGTGCCCTCCGCGCGCGCGTCCTCGATGAGGCTCGCCACCTGCCGGTCGAAGCTGCGGCGCCGCTCGAGGGCGGCCCGCTCGGTCTCGGTGTTGCCGCGCAGGCGCAGCAGGAGCGTCACGAACGGCAGCCGCTCGGTGAGCACCCGCACGGTGGAGCGGACCACGAACTCGAGCCGCTCCTCGGCGGTGCCGGCCTGCGCCTCGGGGGCCTCCCACACGGACTCGAGGCCGCCGAGGGCGTGGTCGAGTGCGAGGGCGAGGAGGTCCTCCTTGGAGGGCACGTGGTGGTAGATCGCGGACTTGGAGATCCCGAGGTTCTCGGCCAGGATCCCCATGCTCGTCGCATCGTAGCCGTGGCGGTTGAAGACCTCGACGGCGATATTGAGCACGGACTGCTGGTCGTATCCGGGACGGCCGCGCCGCCCGGCGGCGGGACCGGCGGACGGCGCGGGAGAAGCGGAAGGCATGGGAACCAGCCTAGGCCTGTCCGCGCAGGTCGTAGATCCGGCGCAGCTTGCCGTTGGACCGCTCGAGGGAGCCGGGCTCCACGACGTCGATCGTGCAGGACGAGCCGATGTGGATCTTGATCTGCTGTTTGAGCGTGGTTCCCGCGGCGGCGCGCTGCTCAGGGGTGAGGCCCTCGCGCGGCTCGATCCTCACCGTGAGGTCGTCCATGCGCTTGCCCTCGGGCCGGGTGAGGATGAGCTGGAAGTGCGGGCTCAGTTCCGGGATCCGCAGCGCGATCTCCTCGATCTGGGACGGGAACAGGTTCACGCCGCGCAGGATGATCATGTCGTCCGTGCGCCCCGAGATGCGGGCCATGCGGCGGTGGCCGGGCCGGGCCGTGCCCGGGAGCAGGGTCGAGAGGTCCTTGGTGCGGTAGCGGATGATCGGCAGGGCCTGCTTGGTCAGGGAGGTGAAGACGAGCTCGCCCTGCTCGCCGTCCGCCATGGTCCTGGTCAGGTCGAACGGGTCCACGATCTCCGGGCGGAAGTGGTCCTCCCAGATGTGCGAGCCGTCCTGCGTCTCGACGGACTCGCCGGCGACGCCCGGGCCCATGACCTCGGAGAGGCCGTAGATGTCCGAGGCCTTGAGCCCGAACATCTCCTCGAGCTCTGCACGCATCTCGTTGGTCCACGGCTCCGCGCCGAGCACCGCGTACTTGAGCGAGGTCTCGCGCGGGTCGAGCCCCTTGTGCATCATCGCGTCGCCGATGGTGAGCAGGTACGTCGGCGTGCAGCAGATCGCGTCCGGGGCGAAGTCCTGGATGAGCTGGATCTGCTTCTCGGTCTGCCCGCCGGACATGGGGATGACGGTGGCGCCGAGCTTCTCGATGCCGGCGTGCGCGCCGAGGCCTCCGGTGAAGAGCCCGTAGCCGTAGGCGTTGTGGACCTTCATGCCGGGGCGGACGCCCGAGGCCCGGAAGCAGCGGGCCACGATCGTGGCCCACGTGTCCAGGTCCTGCTTCGTGTAGCCGACCACCGTGGGACGGCCGGTGGTGCCGGACGAGGCGTGGATGCGCGCGACCTGGTCCATGGGCACCGCGAACATGCCGAAGGGGTACTCCTGGCGGAGGTCCTCCTTGGTCGTGTACGGGAACTTGGCGAGGTCGTCGAGCTCCTTGAGGTCCTCAGGGCGGACCCCGGCCTCGTCGAACTTGCGCTGGTAGAGCGGGACCCGGCTGTAGGCGTAGGACACCGTCTCCTGGAGACGGGCCAGCTGGAGGGCCTCGATCTCGTCCCGGCTCATCGTCTCCTCGGCGTCGAGGACGGCCGGGCCGAAACCTGCGTTCTGCGGGGTCGCTGTGGATGCGGTCTGGGTCACTTCGGTGCTCACTTCGTTCTCTGCGGGGGCGGCGGTGGTGGGGGCGGGGCGGTGCTGTGAGGAGCGCGCGACGCCGGGTCCCGGCCTGCGCGCGGCGGGTCGCCTAGCGCTTCGGGATGGTGCGCGAGCGGCCGCGGAACTCCGCGATGAGCCGGCCGGGGGCCTCGGGGTCATGGTCGGCGTCCTCGGTTCCGGCGTAGACGCGGACGTCGTAGAGCCCGCTGCGGCCTGCGTGGGCGCGGCGGGAGGCGATCGCGGTGATGCGCTCGCCCTCGTGGGCGGGGGCGAGGAAGTTCACGTCCACGCCGGCGGCGACGGTGATGGTCTGAGCCTGGTCCTCGTCGGGGCTGTGCGGGTTGCACGCGAGGGCGAAGGCCGAGTCGGCGATTGCGAAGACCATGCCGCCGTGGGCGATCCCGAATCCGTTGAGCATCTCGCGCCGCAGCGTTGCGGCCACGGTCGCGGTGCCCTCGCCGAGGGAGAGGACGCGGAGCCCCATCCACTGCGTCGCGTAGTCGTCCGTCAGGATCGGGTGCGCCAGAGTGTGGGCGGGAGCAGCTTCGCTCATGGGTGACCTCGCAATTCTTTACCGAATGTTCATTAGGTAATCCCATCGCCGCCCCATGTGTCAAGGAGCACAGCCCCCGCGCGGGCGCCGAGACCTGCAAGGATGGGGGGAGCACCGAGGCGTCCGTCCAGGCGAGGAGCGAGCATGACCAGAGGCATCTACGTCAGCGCCACGGCCCCCGGGTCGGGCAAGTCCCTCATTGCGCTCGGCCTCGTCGAGGCGCTCCACGGCCGCACCGGCCGCGTGGGGTTCTTCCGCCCGGTGGTGCTCGGCGACCATCCGGAGGGCGATCCCATGGTGGCCCTCATGCGCTCCCGCTTCGGCTTCGATCCCGCGGTGTGCCGGGGCGGGCTCACGGTGGCCGAGGTCCGCCGGCTCCTCGCGGACGGGCAGCGGGAGGAGATCGACGCCCGGTGCGTGGAGATCTACGCCGAGGTCTCCGCCCAGTGCGATGTGGTCGTGGTGGAGGGGACCGACCTCACGGGCCAGGACTCGGCGGTGGAGTTCGCCCTCAACGCGCGCCTGGCCAACGATCTGGGGTGCCCGCTCGTCGCCGTCGTGAGCGGCAGGGGCCGCACGCCCGCGGAGGTGGCCGACGCCGTCGACCTCGCACGGCGCGAGCTGGCCGCCGCGCACTGCAGCCTCCTCGCCGTCATGGTCAACCGCGCCGACCCCGCCGAGCTCGAGGCGGTCGCCGGTGCGATCCGCCCGGGGCGCATGGGCCGCCCCGTCTACGTCCTCCCCGAGCTCGAGGAGATCTCCCGCCCCACCACGGGCGAGGTCTCGAGCGCGCTGCGCGTGCGCCAGCTGGCCGGCAGCGCGGACATGGAGCGCGAGGTCCGCGGGGTCAAGGTCGCGGCGATGAACGTGGCCAACTTCCTCGGCGCGCTCGAGGACGGCGACCTCGTGATCGTGCCCGGCGACCGCGCCGACGTCATGGTGGGCGCCCTCGCCTCGACGTTCTCCCCGGAGTTCCCCGTCCCCGCCGGCATGGTGCTCACGGGCGGCCTCCCTCCCGAGGCGAACATCCTCCCGCTCCTCGCCCAGGCCCCGTTCCCCGTGTTCTCGTACGACGACGACACGTACCACGCGGCGCGCTCCGTCGCCGAGGTGCGCAGCGAGATCTGGACGGGCCACCACCGCAAGGTCGCCTCTGCCCTCGGGGCGTGGGCCCGGCACGTGGACGAGGCCGAGCTCTTGGAGCGGCTCGAGCTCCCGCGGGCGCAGACGACCACGCCCCTGCGCTTCCTCCACGGACTGATCGTGCGGGCCCGGGCCCAGCGCAGGCACATCGTGCTCCCCGAGGGGACGGACGTGCGCATCCTGCGGGCGGCGGACATCCTGCACCGCCGCGACGTCTGCGACCTCACACTGCTGGGCAACGACGCGCAGGTGCGCGAGCTCGCGGCCGCGAACGGCCTGAGCCTTGAGGGCATCGCGATCGTGGACCCGGCCACGTCCCCCCTGCGGGAGCGCTTCGCGCAGGAGTACGCGCGGCTGCGCGCCCACCGCGGGGTGGACCTCGCGAGGGCCCTCGAGGCCATGCTGGACGTGAGCTACTTCGGGACCATGATGGTCCAGCTCGGGATCGTGGACGGGATGGTCTCCGGCGCCGCGCACACCACGGCCCACACCATCAGGCCCGCGCTCGAGTTCGTCAAGACGAAGCCGGGCGTCAGGATCGTCTCGTCCGTGTTCCTCATGCTCATGCCGGACCGCGTCCTCGTCTACGGCGACTGCGCGGTCAACCCGGACCCCGATGACGAGCAGCTCGCGGACATTGCCCTCGCCTCCGCGGAGACGGCCGCGCAGTTCGGCGTCGAGCCGCGCGTCGCGATGCTCTCCTACTCCACGGGCGGCTCGGGCACCGGCGGGGCCGTGGACGAGGTGCGCCGCGCCACCGAGATCGTGCGGGAGCGGAGGCCCGAGCTCGCCGTCGAGGGCCCCATCCAGTACGACGCCGCCGTGGACGCCTCGATCGCCGCGTCCAAGCTGCCCGAGTCGGACGTCGCGGGGCAGGCGACCGTGTTCATCTTCCCGGACCTCAACACCGGCAACAACACGTACAAGGCGGTCCAGCAGTCCTCGGGGGCGGTCGCCGTCGGGCCCGTCCTGCAGGGGCTCAACAAGCCCGTCAACGACCTCTCGCGCGGGTGCACAGTCGAGGACATCGTCAACACCGTCGCCATCACGGCCGTCCAGGCCCAGAGCGTCCAGGCCCAGAACACCGACCCCAGCTGAAGGAGCGCCATGCTCGTCCTCGTCATCAACTCCGGCTCGTCCTCGCTCAAGTACCAGGTGCGGGACGTGGACGCCGGGACGGTGCTCGCCGAGGGGCTCATCGAGCGGATCGGCATGGGCAACGGGGGGCTCGGCGACGGGGAGCCCATGGGTCCGCGGGACCACGCCGAGGCCCTCGAGCAGGTGGACGCAGAGCTGCACCGCGTCCTCGGCGACCGTGCCGTGGATGCCGTGGGGCACCGCGTGGTGCACGGCGGCGAGCGCTTCGCGGAGCCGGTGCTCGTGGACAACGAGATCATCCGCGCGATCGAACGGCTCAACCCCCTCGCGCCCCTGCACAACCCCGCCAACGTGCTGGGCCTGCGCGCCATCGCCGAGAAGTGGCCGGACATGCCCCAGGCCGCCGTGTTCGACACGGCCTTCCACCGCTCCATCCCCGAGCACGCGTGGCGCTACGCGGTCCCCGACTGGCTCTACACGCGCCACGGGATCCGCCGATACGGCTTCCACGGCACCTCGCACGAGTACGTCGCCCACCGGGCCGCGGCGCTCCTGGACGTCGCCCCGGAGGCGTTCGACGGCGTCGTCCTCCACCTCGGCAACGGCGCCTCGGCCACGGCGGTCGCGGGCGGGCGCAGCATCGACACGTCGATGGGGTTCACCCCGCTCGAGGGCCTCGTCATGGGCACCCGCTCGGGCGACCTCGACCCGTCGATCCTCGTGTTCCTCGCCCGTCAGGGGCACAGCCCGGACGAGATCGACACCCTGCTCAACCGCGAGTCAGGGCTGCTCGCGCTCGCGGGCTCGAACGACATGCGCTCGGTGGTCGAGGCCGCCGCATCCGGCGACCGCCGCGCGGCCCTCGCCCTGGACGTCACGGCCTACCGGCTCGCGAAGTACGTGGGCGCCTACCACGTGGCGGTCGGCGGGGCGAAGGCGATCGTCTTCACCGCGGGCATCGGGGAGAACTCGCACCAGTTCCGCGCGCTCGTGGCCGCCCGGCTCGGGGCGCTCGGCATCGAGCTCGACGCCGGCCTCAACGCCGAGCGCTCGAAGGAGCCGCGCGTGGTCTCGGCGCGCGGATCGGCGATCCCCGTCCTCGTGGTCCCCACCGACGAGGAACGGGCGATCGCGGAGGCCACCGCCGCCGTCGTACGGAACGCGGGGTAGGCGGCGGGGCCGTGTGGCGGCGCGGGCTGCTCAGGCCTCCTGGCCCTGCCCGAGCTGGGCGGCAAAGCCCGCCAGATCGTAGTAGCGGTGCTCTTCGGCAATCCGGCCGCTGGCATCCAGTCGGCTGAAGGCCGCAAAGCGCTGTTCGATCCGGCGACCGGTCGGGGGGACCTCGCCGTCAGGCAGCGCCAGCGGACCCGTCTGGGTTCCTGTCATCCTGATCTCGACGGCGACCGAATCCCCCTGCGCCACGATATGGGTGACCGTTGCCGTCAGGTCGGGCATGGCACGGATGAACGCGGCGGCGTCCTCCTCGACCGCCGAGCGTCCGCGGAGGGGCTCGGGGTACTGGGGATCGACGACAACCGCCTCATCGGCGTAGTACGCGGCGAACCGCGCCGGGTCGTGGGTGTTGAAGGCTGCGAGCTGCTCCTCGACGAGCTGCTGCGCGCCGGTCCGTCCACCGGCGTCCGCCCCCATGCCTTGAAGTGAAGTGGTCATGGCAAACTCCATCCGTTGTGCTGGGACACCTCGATCGTCTGCCTGCCGGCCCGGCCGGTCAATGAGCGCCGAGGGGCATGAGTGCCGCTCGAGGGGCTCAGAGGGCAGTGGTCGTCGGAGCCTTGACAGATCGCGGCACAGCGCACTCGATGCAGGCAAGGGAGGCGAATCCCACATGAGAGGTGCGCCACAGGATGACGCCCCGTGAAGCCTGCGGGTCTAAAGTTGACGGCGGCCCGCGCCCATCGGCGCGGGCGAACCTCCCCCGAAGGACCCCCTGTGACGCAACACCATGCCTCCACCCGGGACGCCGCCGTCTCCGCTGAGGGCTACAAGAAGACCCTGACCCGGCGCCACGTGCAGATGATCGCCATGGGCGGCGCCATCGGCGTCGGCCTGTTCATGGGCGCAGGCGGCCGCCTCGCCTCGACCGGCCCTGCCCTCGTGTTCTCCTACGCGATCGCCGGCGGGATCGCCTACCTGCTCATGCGGGCGCTCGGCGAGCTCGTCATGCACCGCCAGACCTCCGGTTCCTTCGTGAGCTACGCGGGCGAGATGTTCGGCCCCAAGGGCGCCTACCTCTCGGGCTGGATGTACTTCGTCAACTGGGCCATGACCGGTATCGCCGAGCTCATCGCGATCGGCCTCTACTTCCAGTACTTCTTCCCCGGCGTGCCGGTCGAGGTCGCGGCCGTCTGCGCGCTCGCGGTGCTCGTGGCCGTCAACCTCCTGAGCGTCAAGGCGTTCGGCGAGTTCGAGTTCTGGGCCTCGGTGCTCAAGGTCGGCGCGATCGTCCTGTTCCTCGTGGCCGGCACGGTCATGGTGGCGCTCAACGCCCAGATCGGCGCGACGCACGCGTCCCCCGCGAACCTCTTCGCGGCCGAGGGCGGCATGTTCCCCCACGGCTTCTTCGTGATGGTCCTCGTGCTCAACGCGGTGATCTTCGCCTACAACGCGATCGAGCTCGTGGGCATCACCGCCGGCGAGATGGAGGACCCCGAGCGTGAGGTGCCGCGCGCCATCCGCGCCGTGGTGTTCCGCATCGTGGTGTTCTATGTCGGTTCTGTCCTGCTGCTCGCCATGCTCCTGCCCTCGGACCAGTACCAGGCGGGCGTGAGCCCGTTCGTCACCGTCTTCGACCAGCTCGGCCTGGCCTGGATCGGCTCGGCCATGAACTTCGTGGTGATCACCGCTGCCCTCAGCTCGTGCAACACCGGCCTGTACTCGATCGGCCGTATCTTCCGCACCATGGCCGACAACGGCCACGCCCCGCACTGGCTCACGCGGATGTCCTCCCGCCACGTCCCCTACGCGGCAGTGCTGGCCATCGGCGCCGTCTACCTCGTCGGCATCATCGTGAACATCTGGGCGGGTGGGACGCACGCGTTCGACCTCGCGCTCAACACGGCCTCGATCGGCGTGATCTTCACGTGGGGCTCGATCTTCGCGTGCCAGCTCGTCCTGCGGAAGCGGACCGGGGCCGGCGCCTCGTCCCTCCCCATGCCCGGTTCGCCCTGGACCGGGTGGCTCGGCCTCGCGGCGCTCGCCGCGATCACGGTGCTCATCGCCTTCGACACGCTGACGGACAAGGCCACCGGCGAGGTCTTCCCGATCGGCCTCTACACCGTGGCCAGCATCCCGGTCCTCGCCGTGCTCCTCTGGCTCGGGTGGCTCCTGGTCAAGCGCGCCGAGGCCAAGCGCGCGGCTGCGTCCGCACAGGAGGCCGGGCAGGAGCTCGAGGACGCCAAGGCCTAGCAGGCCCGCCCCAGCGCGACGGCGGCCCGCCCTGTGCGCGAGACCGGCCCCTGGCCGCGAGACCGGTGCCCAGCACCGCCCTCGCTGCCAGGGGCCGGTTCCGTTCCCCTGCGTGCAGAACCGCCTACGCCAGGAGCTCGGTGGCCCCGAGGGCGTCTGCGACGAACGCGTAGTCCCACGCCCGGTCGCGCCACGCCTCGTACCGGCCGGACGCCCCACCGTGCCCGGCGTCCATCTCGGTCTTGAGCACCACGGGCTTCCCGCTCGTCGTGGCGGCGCGCAGCGACTGCACCCACTTGGCGGGCTCCACGTACAGCACACGCGTGTCGTTGAAGCTCGTCACCGCCGCCACGGTCGGGTAGGGCGCCTCGTGCACGTTCTCGTACGGCGTGTACGACTTCATGTACGCGTACACCTCCGGATCCTCGATCGGGTTGCCCCATTCCTCCCACTCGAGCGCCGAGAGCGGCAGCTCCGGGTCGAGGATCGTGGTCAGGGCGTCCACGAACGGCACCTGCGCCACCGCGGCCGCATACTTCTCGGGGGCGAGGTTCAGCACGGCCCCGATGAGGAGGCCCCCCGCGGAACCGCCCATGCACGCGATCCGCTTGGGGTCCGCCCAGCCCGAGGACGCCAGCCAGTCGGTGGCGGCGATGAAGTCGGTGAAGGTGTTCTTCTTCGCGAGCTTCTTCCCGGCCTCGTACCAGCGCCGGCCCAGCTCCCCGCCGCCGCGCACGTGCGCTATGACGAACACGATCCCCCGGTCCAGGAGGCTCAGCCGCGGGATCGCGAACGCCGGGTCCATGCTCACCTCGTACGAGCCGTAGCCGTACACGAGGGCGGGGTTCGTGCCGTCCGGCCGCACCGACGCGCGCCGCAGGACGGAGAGCGGGACCCGGGTGCCGTCGTCGGCCGTCGCCCAGGCACGCTCTGCCACGTAGTCCGCGGGATCGTAGCCGCCCAGGACCGGGGTCTCCTTCCGCAGGATGAGCTCGCCGGTCGCGAGGACGTAGTCGTACACGCGGGGCGGGGTGAAGTAGGACGTGTAGCTCAGGCGCGCGACGGGGGAGTCGTAGTCCGTCGCGCCCGCGCCGGCCGTGTAGAGCTCGTCGTCGAACGCCGGCTCCGCGAACGACGCCGTGCTGGCGCCCCCGGGTGCGAGCGCCGCCTCGACGAGCGGTGCGAGTTCGGCGAACCGGACGGTCTCGATCGTGTCCCGCCGCAGGGACAGGATCGCGTGGCTCGCCGTGACGGAGATCCCCTCGACCTTCACGGTCTCGCTGTGCGGCACCACGGTGGCCCAGCGCTGCTCGGGCAGCGGCTTCGCGAACTCCGCGAGCGGCGCGAGGGAGACGGCGTTGTTGGGGGCGGTAGCGCGCCGCCCGTCCGCATCCGCCGCGGCGGCCGGCCCGCCGGGGAGGTTGTGCGTGAGCAGGACGTGCGTGGCGCCGTCGTGCTCGAAGAACTCCGGGCTGTACAGCACGCGCTCACCGCGGCCGATCAGCACGCGGAGGCTGTCTGCGGGCGCCCCGAGCGCCTCCCGGTCCTCGAGGTCCAGGTAGCGGGTCTCGGAGTACTCCGAATTGCCGATCCCCACGAGAAGCCAGCGACGGTCGGAGGAGAGGTCGATCCCGGTCCACTGGGCGACGTCGTCCTCCTGGTACACGACCGTGTCCTGCTCCACGCCGGTGCCCAGCACGTGCACGCGCACCTGGTAGGGGCGCCAGGACTCGTCGGCCACCATGTAGAAGAGCCGGCTGCCGTCCGGGGAGAACTCGAGCCCGTAGAACACGCCCTCGATCACCTCGGGGAGCAGCTCGCCGGTGGAGAGGTCCTTGATGCGCAGCGTGAACGTCTCGTCCCCGGAGGTGTCCACGGCGTAGGCATACAGGCGCCCGTCACGGGTCACGGCGGCGCCGCCCACGCTGAAGAACGGGTGTCCCTCGGCCTCGGCGTTGCCGTCCAGGAGCACTTGCTCGCCCGGCACCGGGACACCGGCCTCCACGGCTGGCGGCGTCCAGTCCGCCACGGTGCTCCCCTCCCCGGGGCCACCGGTGCCCGCTGCCGCCACCCGGCAGTAGACCGGGTACTGCTGCCCCTCGATCGTGCGCGCGTAGTACCACCAGTCGTCCTTGCGGCTGGGAACGGAGAGGTCCGTCTCCTGGGTGCGACGCCGGATCTCATCGAAGATGGCCTCGCGCAGGGGCTGCTGGTGGCCCGTCACGGCGTCCGTGTAGGCGTTCTCCGCCTCCAGGTGCGCGAGGACCTCGGGGCTCTCCTTGTCCCGCATCCACTCGTAGCCGTCCTCGAAGGCATCCCCATGGTGCACGCGCCGATGGGGGACCGTCCGCGCGACGGGCGCGGTGGCGGGCAGGGGAGTCGAATCTGTCATGGGCCCACCCTAGCCGCGGCGCGCGGAGCACACCCGTTCCTTTGGGGACGGCGAGCGGCTCCCGCTAGCATCGGCGACAGACACGGCAAGGGGGGCGCCAGCGGCACCTTCTGGCGGAGAGGAGTGCCTCGATGGCGGAACCGATGGCTGGGGCGCGCCGTGCCCGGCGGGCGCAGAGGGGAGCCGGACCAGGCGGACGACGGCGGCGCGGGCGCCGGATGCTGCTCTGGTCACTCGCCGCAGTCGCCCTCCTCCTGGCGGCCTGCGGCGTCCTCGCGGCCCAGGCGCTCAGCGTGCGCTCGGACCTCCAGGAGGCCGCCGCCCTCGCCCCCCGCCTCCAGGACCAGGTGGCGGAGCAGAGCATCCCCGAGGCCGAGTCCACGCTGGCCCGGCTCCAGGAACGCGCGGGCAGCGCGCGCGCTGCAGCGTCCGGACCGCTCTGGGACGCGGCGTCTGCGCTGCCGGTGGTCGGGCCCAGCCTGCGCGCGGCGTCTGCCGCCGCGCTCGCGGTGGACTCCCTCGCCCAGGAGGCCCTTCCGTCCCTGCTCGAGGTCGCCGCGACAGTGGACCCGGCGAAGATCATGCCCGGCCAGAAGGCGAAGGACCTCGCACCGCTCAAGGCCGCCGAGCCGCTCGTGGCCCGTGCCGCCGCGGCGGCGCGCGGAGCCGAGGAGCGGCTCGCGGCCGTGGACACGGACGCGCTCCTTCCCCAGCTCCGCGAGCCCCTTGTCTCCGCCCGGGCGGAGGTGGTCCGGCTCCGCGAGGCCCTCGACGTCGGCGAGGACGCAGTGCGGATCGCCCCCGGGCTGCTCGGGGCAGACGGAGCGCGCACATACCTCGTCCTCGTGCAGAACAACGCGGAGTCCCGCGCCACCGGCGGCATCCCCGGCGCCCTCGTCGAGATGACTGTGGAGGACGGCGCGCTGAGCCTCGGCCGGCAGGGGTCAGCGAGCGGACTCGGCTCGTTCATGCCGCGCATCGAGGTGGACCCGACCCAGCAGCGCATCTACAGCACGCGGCTCGGGAGGTACATGCAGGACGTCAACCTCACTCCGGACTTCCCGACCTCCGCGCGCACTGCAGCAGCGATGTGGGAACGGTCCGGCGGCCGGCGCGTGGACGGCGTGGTCTCCGTGGACCCGGTCGGCCTCGCCAGGCTGCTGGCCGTCATGGGGCCCGTGGAACTGGACGGGGAGGAGTTCGCCCCGTTCCGCGCTGCGGGCCTGCCCACCACCCTGACGGCCCAGAACGCGGTCAAGGCCCTGCTCTCGGACGTCTACCGCGTGGAGGACACACGCGTCCAGGACCTGTACTTCGCCGCGGTGGCACGGCAGATCTTCGGCGCGTTCTCGAGCTCGTCGTCCTCCGCGACCGCCCAGCCCGAGGCCCTCGTCCGCGCCCTCGGCGGGATGGTCGAGGAAGGGCGCCTCCTCGTCTTCTCCGCCCACGAGGAGGAGCAGGCGGTCATCGCAGGATGGGACGCGGGAGGGTCGGTCTCTCGGACGGCGGGGAGCGAGGTGCGGTTCGGTGCGTATTTCAATGACGGCACGGGCGCGAAAATGGACTATTACATGCGGCGCACCGCGCGGCTCGAACAGAAGTGCACGCCCGACGGATCGCAAATTGTGATGCATGTCACGTTAAAGAATGCCGCGCCCGCGGATGCGGGGAGAACGCTCCCGGACTACGTGACGGGACGCGGAGTCTTCGGGGTCCCGCCCGGCACCGTCCAGACCAACGTGGTGGCCTACGGGCCACGAGGGGCCGGCGTCGAGTCGGTGCGAGTCAACGGCCGTTCCTCTGGCCTGAGCGCGGACGTCCACGCGGGACGGCCGCTCGCCACGACGGCGGTGCGGGTGGCGCCCGGCCAGACTGTGGCCGTGGAGGTCGCCTTCAGCCAGCTCCCCCCGGGCGCGCTGCGCCTGGACCTGACGCCCGGCGTGCAGCCGCGTTCCGAGGCGGTCGGGCTGACCACGGGGGCGCTCTGCACGGAGGGCCGGTGACATTCCCGGGCCGCCCCGCAGAACGCGAATTATTTGAGCAGATGTTTAATTCATTACGGGTTTCTTCAAGAAGCTTTCCGAATTATCCGGGCGCGTGCTAGCCTCCCAATCGTGCCATTCGGGCCTCGGGTGTCACCGCGGGATCCATCGGGTGCATGTGCCGATTCGCCGCCGACCACTCCAGACCAAGAGCGTTTCGAAACAAAAGTCTTAGGGGGACTTGACCATGAAGAAGATCTGCGCAGCACTTGCTCTGGCCGGTTCCATTGCGCTGGCCGGGGCCGTTCCGGCCGTGGCCGCCCAGTACCCGGCCCCTTCGCCTTCCGCCACCGTCTCTGACGCCACCGTCGCACCCGGTGAGCCGTTCGTCTTCTCCGGCGAGGGCTTCCTTCCCGGTGAGACCATCGTCGTGACGGTCGACGCCGCGGGCGGGCCGGCCGCCGCGGGTGCCGGCACGGGCGGCGCTGCCCTCAGCGTTCCTGCCGCCATCATCGTTCCGGCCGCGCTCCAGACCATGACGACCACGGCCAACGCCCAGGGCGAGTTCTCGGTCACGATCACGCTCGACCAGCCGGGCACCTACGTCATCACCGGCACCGGCCAGACCTCGGGCCGGTCCGTCTCCGCCACCGTCACGGTGGTCGGCGCTGCCGGCACCGTGACGGGCACTGGCGCTACCGGTGGCGGTCTGGCCGACACCGGTCTCGACCCGGCCCTCCTCGGCTGGTCGCTCGTCGGCGCCGGTGCGGTTGCCGCCGGTGCGGCTGCCGTCGTCGTCGCCCGTCGCCGTACGGGCGCGGTGGACCAGGCCTGAGCCGACTCGACGCTGCAGCGGTCCTCGCGGACCGCGACGAGAGCGGGGCGCGTGCACACGCACGCGCCCCGCTCTGCGTTTTTCCAAGCTGTGGTCTGCGGAAGCCGGGCTCGGCTGCCGTGTTGCGCTGCTGCCCGCTTTGGGACTGGGCGGCCAGGGGCTGTTTCCGTGCGCCGCCGGGATGGGGCGGGCAGCCCGCGCTGCTAGGGTGAGCCCGTGTCTGCAGCCCCTCTCTCGCTGCTCGTGGTCTGCACGGGCAACATCTGCCGGTCCCCGTTCGCCGAGCGCTGGCTCCGCAACGCCCTCGCCGCCCTGCCGCCCGGCCACGCGGTCGTGGCGAGCGCAGGCACACGCGCCCTCGTGGGCCGCCCCGCCCACCCTGGCGTCACGGGCCTCGGCACGAGCGCGCGGCTGGACTTCCGGGCCTTCAGTGCCCGCCAGGTCGATCCGGCCATGCTCCGGGACGCGGACCTGGTCCTGACGATGACCGCCGAGCACCGCGCCCAGGTCCTGGACCTCGCTCCCGCCGCCCTCAAGCGGACGTTCCTCCTGCGGGAGCTCGCCCGGCTCCTCCAGGCCGCGCCGCCGGCCGGCTCGGCCGGGGCGCCGGCACAAGAAGGGGTAGGCAGGGGGCTGCGCGAGGCATGGCGCGAGGTGGCTGCCGGGCTTGCCGCGGGCCGCCGCGGGTCCGTGCCGGGCGACGATGTCCACGACCCCTACGGCGGCGGCCCCGCCGACTACCGGCTCATGGAGGAGCAGATGGTGCCGGCACTCGAGGTCATCGGAGCGCGCCTCACCGCTCTCGCGTGATGGCCGGGTCCCTCGGCTCGGGTAGACTCGCGCAAGACGCGTGCCGGCGGCTTTAGGGGAGGACACCGTACGTGGAGTATGAGAACGAGCGCCGTGGCGCACAGGAACTGACACTGGCTGACTACCTGCGGGTAGCCCGTCGGTTCTGGCGGGGCATTGTGGCCATCACGGCGTTGACAACGGCTCTGGCCTTCACGTGGTACCTCATGCAGCCGCGCATCTACGCGGCCGAGTCGAGCGGGGTCGTGATCACCGTCGGCGCGGACAACCTGAGCCTCTCGCTCGCTGGAGACAACCTGGCCAAGTCCCGCGCCAAGAACTACAAGTCGGTGGCGGAGTCCGCGCTCGTTGCGGACCGCGTGGCCCGGGAGCTCGGCCTCACGACCACGGCACAGCAGCTCGTGGACTCCGTGGCCGTGACGGTCCCGCAGGACACCACCGAGGTCCGGGTGACGGCGAAGTCCATGGACCCGGCACTCGCCCAGCGCATGGCTGACGCCTGGATCACCGCCCTCGCCGACCAGGTGCGGGAGATCGAGCAGTCGGCGGGGGAGACCGACCTGCCGCCCGTGCGTGTGGTGCAGCTCGGCCGGGCCGTGCTTCCCGAGGAGCCCGTCTCGCCCAACGTGCGCCTGACGCTTGGCGTCGGCGTGGGC
This sequence comes from Sinomonas halotolerans, assembly GCF_039615075.1. NCBI lineage: Bacteria > Bacillati > Actinomycetota > Actinomycetes > Micrococcales > Micrococcaceae > Sinomonas > Sinomonas halotolerans. Next base: position 18,726 of record NZ_JBDFRB010000004.1, read on the forward strand.
GGCGGCCTGCTCCTGGGCCTGGCCTACGCGATGGTCCGCCACCACGTGGACCGCCGGATCCGCAACGCAGACGAGATCGAGCAGGCCTTCGGCGTGCCCGTCGTGGGCACGCTGCCGGTGGACCACAGCCTCGACGCGAACGCGCGCGTCCTGGACGGACAGACCGGGAGCCGTGCCATCAACGAGGCGTTCCGCGAGCTGCGGACCAACCTCCAGTTCATCGACGTGGACAACCCCCCGCGCATCCTGCTCGTGACGAGTTCGGTGGCCTCCGAGGGGAAGTCGGCAGTCGTGGCGAACCTCGCGGCGACCATGGTCGCGGCGGGGGAGCGCGTGGTGGTGGTCGACTGCGACCTCCGCCGCCCCACGGTCCATTCGATTTTCGACGTGGTCCCCGGCGTGGGCGTGAGCGACGTCCTTGCAGGGCGCGCCCACATCGAGGACGTGCTCCAGAGCTGGGAGGGCTCGGACAACCTCCAGATCCTCGGCGCCGGCCGCATCCCGCCGAACCCCTCCGAACTGCTCGGCTCCCGTGCGATGGGCGCACTGCTCGACAGGCTCTCGGAAGAGGCCTTCGTCCTCGTCGATGCCCCTCCGCTCCTTCCGGTCACCGACGCAGCGGTCCTCTCCCGTGCCGTGCACGGCACCCTCGTGGTCGCGCGCGCGGGGCAGACGACGACGGACAGCCTCGCCCGGGCGCTCGGCAACCTCGAGCGCGTCCGCGGCCGCATCCTCGGCGTGGTGCTCAACTGCGTGCCGACGAAGGGCCCCGAGTCCTACACCTACGGGTACTACGGCACCTACGGGGAGGATCCTGAGGGCAGCCGCAAGCCTGACCGCAAGCGCCCGCGCAAGTCCGCCGAGCGCGAAGCGGCTGCCGCGACGGCCGCTGTTCCGGCGGCCACCGCTGCACCGGAGCCCGCAGCTGCGCCCTCCCGCGACCCTCATGCGGACGGCTACTGGCAGGACGAGTCGGCATTCGAGGACCAGCCCCGGTTCGAGGAGCACTCATCCTTCTCCGGGGCGCCCGGCTTCGAGGACCGGCCGGCGTTCGACGATGGGCACGGCTTCCGGGGCGAGCCGGGCTTCCACGACGAGCCGGGCTTCCAGGGCCAGCCGGATTTCCGCCGGGAGCAGGGCTACCAGGACGAGCCTGGCTTCAGGGACCAGCCGGCCTTCGCTGATCGCCCCGCAGACCATGGCCGGCGCCCGAGCACGGCGGACGAGCCGTTCAACTATGCGGCGCTCTCCGCTGAGGAGCGCCAGCCGCGCTTCGCGCCCCATGATCCCTCGGCGGACGAGATCCGCGCCGCGGACGAGGAGCTGAGCACTCCCGAGGAGCGGAGCAGCGGCAATCACTGGTCGCACCCCGCGCCGGTCCCCGCGGAGACTGCCGGTCAGCTCGACGACGAGGACGCCATGTGGCTGCCCGCCAGGGTCCGGGACAGCTACCGGAGGCGCCGCTCCGCTGGCTCCGAGCAGGAGTAGGGCACCAATAAGGCGCAGCGCGTCCGGCAGGGACGCGGCCCGGGCTGTCGATGCCCGGGCCGCGCCTCTGGCCTTTCCCGGTTCAGACCCGCGGTTCTACTCGCGGGGCGCCTGGACGAGGCCTGCCCCGACATCGAGGGGATCGCTGCCTGAGGCAAGGGGCGCATGCGTTCCGGACGCGACGAGCCGCGAGCGGAGTTCCACGGGGGCGAGCGGGCCATGCGCGAGGAGCCTCTGTGCCCACAGGGCTGCCACCCCCGCCACGTGGGGCGTGGCCATCGACGTACCGCTGATGGTGCGGGTCCCACCCCCAGGCCACGCGCTCCTGACGCCGACGCCGGGGCCGGCGACGGTCGCGAGCGTGTTCGAGAACGGGGCCACCGTGAAGCCGGAGGGCCCCTCTCCGAGCGCGGCGACTGAGACCACGCCGTGCGCCGCAGCAGGGGGAGAGACGTTGATCTCGTAGGCGGGATCGCCGTCGCGCTCGCTCTCATTGCCCGCCGCCGCGACGATGAGGGCCGTCTGCGCGAACGGCGCGCGCGCTTCGAGCAGGTTCGCGAGCTGCTCGAAGAGGCGGATGTTCGCCCGGTAGTCCTCGAGGGCGATCGAGGTCGCCGCCTGGACCGGGAGCCCCCGCTGTTCCACGAGCTCGGCGACCCAGCCCGGGAAGTCGATCCCGAGGGACATCGAGATGACGTTCGCCCCGCCCTCGGCCGCCCACAGGACGGCGCTCGCGAGTGCATCGCTCCCGCCGCCCGCGGGTCCTCCCAGCACCTTGCCGATGAGCGCGCGGCCGATGCCGGGGGCCACCCCGATCCGCTCGCCGTCCAGGTCCCGGCCGAACACGGTCCCCGCGCAGTGGGTGCCGTGGCCGTTCTCGTCCTGGGTGCTCCCGGAGCCCGTGAAGTCACGCAGCACGAGGTCCACGCCCGCAAAGGCAGGGTGGCCGGCATCGATGCCCGTGTCCAGCACCGCGACGGTCACGCCGTCCCCGGTGAAGGGGGAGGCGGGAGCCCCGACGGCGTCGACGCCCCAGGTGGTGGCCCGCGGCCCCGCCTCTTCGGCGGCCAGCGGCTCGATGAGCCTGAGCGGCATCGCGGCAGCGAATCCCAGGACGCCCGGGTCCTCCCGCAGCTCGCGCAGCTGTGCCCGGGTCGGCTCGTCCTGGACCTCGACCACAGCCGAGGCGGCGTTGCGGGCGCCCTCCCGGCCTGCACCGGGACCGGCATCGCGGCCCTCGGCGGGGCGGGCGTGCCGGCCTCTGGTGGCATCCGGCACGGCACCGGGTGCGCGGAGGACGACGAGTCGGGACGGGGTGCTGACAGTGTCTTCCATGGCTGGCCTCATTCGCTCGTGCCGGTGGGGGTGCTTCGGTGGGATTCCTGTCATTCGGTGCTGATCGTGCCTGCGCTGCGTGCAGGCCTCGATCCTGCCACATGCAGCCGAGAGTGCACCCCGCTGCGCTTGACCGTGTCCGCGCGCTCCCATATTCTGAACGAACGGTCGGTAATTATTTCGAGGAGGAGCCATGGCAGCTGCGACCCTGCAGCCCGTGCCCCAGCCCCAGCCCGGGCAGGACGACGAGGCCCTGTCCGCTGCTGATGCGGCGGGTCAGGCATATTTCGAGCGCATCATCGCCGAGGACTCGCGGATCGAGCCGCGCGACTGGATGCCCGCCGCATACCGCAAGACCCTGGTCCGCCAGATCTCCCAGCACGCCCATTCCGAGATCATCGGCATGCAGCCAGAGGCCAACTGGATCACGCGCGCCCCGAGTCTCAAGCGCAAGGCGATCCTCATGGCGAAGGTCCAGGACGAGGCGGGACACGGCCTCTACCTCTACTCCGCCGCCGAGACCCTCGGGACCCCGCGCGACGTGCTCAACCAGCAGCTGCTCGACGGGAAGGCGAAGTACTCCTCGATCTTCAACTACCCCGCCCGCACGTGGGCGGACATGGGCGCGATCGGCTGGCTCGTGGACGGGGCCGCGATCGCCAACCAGGTCCCGCTCTGCCGGGCCAGCTACGGCCCCTACGGCCGGGCGATGGTCCGCATCTGCAAGGAGGAGTCGTTCCACCAGCGGCAGGGGTTCGAGATCCTCCTCGAGCTCTCCAACGGCACGCCCGAGCAGAAGCAGATGGCGCAGGACGCCGTCAACCGCTTCTACGCGCCCGCGCTCATGATGTTCGGTCCGCCGGACGACGACTCGCCCAACTCGAAGCAGTCCATGGCCTGGAACATCAAGCGCTTCTCCAATGACGAGCTGCGCCAGCGCTTCGTCGGCATGATCGTCGAGCAGGTCAAGGTTCTGGGCCTCACCCTCCCGGATCCCGAGCTCCGCTACGACGAGGAGAGCGGCCAGTGGATCCACATGGAGCTCGACTGGCAGGAGTTCAAGGACGTGATCGCGGGCCGCGGCCCGTGCAACGCCCAGCGGATGGCACGGCGCCGCGAGGCGCACGAAGACGGCACGTGGGTGCGCGAGGCAGCGCGGGCGTACGCCCAGAAGCAGGCCGCGAAGGCGGCGCAGAACGAGATCGGAGCAGCATAAGTGAGCGAGCAGACCAACATCTGGCCTCTGTGGGAGGTCTTCGTGCGGTCCAGCCGCGGCCTCTCCCACGTGCACGCCGGTTCCCTCCACGCTCCGGACGCGGCGATGGCGCTGCGCAATGCGCGTGACCTCTACACCCGCCGCAACGAGGGCGTGTCCATCTGGGTCGTCCCGTCCGAGGCCATCGCCTCCTCCGACCCGGACTCCAAGGGCGCCTACTTCGAGTCGCCGCAGGGCAAGGACTACCGCCACGCGACGTACTACACCAAGAGCGAGGGCGTGAAGCACCTGTGAGCCACGAGACCCACACCGCAGCCCCGCACGGCGACCACTCACTCGACAGCTTCGGCGACGCCGCGGCCTCGGCCACGCGGGTCACCCCCGGGAACGCCCTGCGCCCCGAGGACATCGCGCTCGCCAAGGAGGTGCCGGCCGAGGAAGTCGCGCAGTACGCCGTGCGGCTGGGCGACGATGCCCTCATCCTCGCGCAGCGGCTGAGCCACTGGATCTCCCGCGCGCCCGAGCTCGAGGAGGACATCGCCCTCGGCAACATCGCCCTCGACGTGCTCGGACATGCCCGCTCGTTCCTGGCGTACGCCGGGCATGCGTGGGGCAAGACCGAGGACGACCTGGCCTATTGGCGCGACGAGGACGAGTTCCGCTCGCTCTGGATCGTCGAGCAGCCCAACGGCGACTTCGGCACCACGATCGCGCGCCAGCTCGTCGTCTCGGTCTACCAGTACCTCCTCTACAGCGGCCTGACCGCCTCGAGCGACCCGACCCTCGCGGCGATCGCCCAGAAGGCCATCAAGGAGGTGGACTACCATCGCGACCACGCCGTGCAGTGGACCCTCCGCCTCGGCGACGGCACCGAGGAGTCGCACGCACGCATGCAGGCGGCGCTGACGCTCGTCTGGCCCTATGTCGACGAGATGTTCGACGACGACGCGCTCATCGACGCGCTCGGCGACGCCGCAGTGCGCCCCTCGAGCCTGCGCGCCGAGTTCGAGCGCCAGATCGCCTCGGTGCTCGAGGAGGCCACCCTGACCGTCCCCGACGTCCCGCGGGCCTCGGGCGGCGGCCGCCACGGCGAGCACACCGAGCACCTCGGCTACATCCTCGCCGAGATGCAGGTCCTGGCCCGCAAGCACCCCGGTGCCACCTGGTAGCCAAGGAGAACCCGTGATCACGACCGACGCGGACGTCCTCGCCCTCGCAGCGACCGTCACGGACCCCGAGATCCCGGTGCTCAGCATCGCGGACCTCGGGATCCTCCGGGACGGCCGGATCGACGAGGACGGCACCGTCCACCTCACGATCACCCCGACCTACTCGGGCTGCCCCGCGATGGACGCCATCCGGGACGACCTCACCGCCGTGTTCGCGAGGGCAGGGCACGAGAAGGTCCAGGTGGACCTCGTCCTCTCGCCCGCCTGGACCACGGACTGGATGACGGCGGAAGGCAAGGCCAAGCTCGAGGAGTACGGCATCGCCCCGCCGACGGGCGCGGCCCGTCACGGTGCAGCGCGCGCCGGCGGTCCTGTCAAGGTCGGGCTCACGGTCAAGTGCCCCCAGTGCCACTCGCTCAACACGCGCGAGATGTCCCGCTTCGGGTCCACCTCCTGCAAGGCCCTCTACGTGTGCCAGGACTGCCACGAACCCTTCGACTACTTCAAGGTGCTCTAGATGACTGACCAGATCAGCGAAACGACGGCTGCCGACACCGCCGACCCCTCCCAGGCCGGGGCGGCCGCAGCCCCGGGCGCCGAGGCGGCCCCCCGCCGTCGTGCGTCCTTCCACCCTCTCACCGTGGGCGAGGTGCGCCGCCTGACCAATGACGCGATCGAGGTGACCTTCGCCGTCCCAGCCGAGCTCGCCGACGAGTACGACTACATCCCCGGCCAGTACGTGGCCCTGCGCAAGGAGCTCGCCGACCCCAGCCAGGGCGGCGAGGTGCGCGAGGTGCGCCGCTCCTACTCGATCTGCGCCGCACCGCAGCGCTTCGAGGACGGCAGCAGCGAGATCCGGGTCGCGATCAAGCGGGACCTCGGCGGCCTGTTCTCCACGTGGGCCAACGAGAGCCTCGCGGCAGGCGACACGCTCGACGTCATGAGCCCGGCCGGCGCGTTCATCTCGAAGCACCGCATGACGGACCTCAACGACCCCTCGAGCATCGACACCGACGCCGAGCACACCTTCGTCGCCGTCGCGGCGGGCTCCGGGATCACGCCCATCCTCGCGATCGCCAAGACCGTGCTCGCGGCGGACGAGAACGTCCGCTTCGACCTCGTCTACGCCAACAGGGCAGCGATGGACGTCATGTTCGTCGAGGAGCTCGCGGACCTCAAGGACAAGTACCCTTCCCGGTTCGCGCTGCACCACGTGCTCTCGCGGGAGCAGCGCATCTCGCCGCTGCTCTCAGGGCGCGTCGACTCCGAGAAGCTCACCACGCTGCTCAGCACGGTGATCCACGCCGATGACGTCGACGAGTGGTTCCTGTGCGGGCCGTTCGAGCTCGTCCAGCTCGTGCGCGACACGCTCGCCGCGCGCGGGGTCGAGGCCGAGAAGGTCCGCTACGAGCTCTTCACGACGGGCACGCCCACGAGCCTCGAGGGCAACATCGGCCGGCCCGTGGCCGAGGACGCCTCCGGGGCGAACTTCGAGATCGAGTTCCGCCTTGACGGGCTCTCGGGCACCGTGAAGTCCCCGGTCTCGGCCAACGAGACGGTCCTCAACGCGGCCCTGCGTGTGCGCCCGGACGTCCCGTTCGCGTGCGCCGGCGGCGTGTGCGGCACGTGCCGCGCGAAGGTCGTCTCCGGCACGGTCGAGATGGCCGAGAACTACGCCCTCGAGGCGGACGAGGTGGAGCGCGGGTACGTCCTCACGTGCCAGTCCCGCCCGACCTCCGAGTGCGTGTCCGTGGACTTCGACGCCTGATCCAGCGGCCCCTGATCCGAGGAGAACCCCCATGATCACCCTGACCATTGCGGACGGCGTCGCCGAGGTCGTGCTGGACGCCCCCGCCAAGCTCAACTCGCTCGACGAGGCCGCGCTCGCGGAGCTCTCGAAGGCGTACGACGACGCCGCTGACGCCGCCTCCCGCGGCGAGGTGCGGGCGCTGCTCCTGCGCGGCGAGGGCCGGGCCTTCTGCGCGGGCCGCGACATCTCCGGTGTCACCCCGGCGGACGACGACGTGCTCGGGTACCTCGGCGGGCTCGTCCAGCCGCTGCTCGAGAAGATGGCCGCGTTCCCTGCGCCGACGTTCGCCGCCGCCCAGGGCGCCACGCTCGGCGTGGGGCTCGGGCTGCTCCTCGCGACGGACGTTGTCTATGTGGCGGACAGCGCAAAGATCGGTTCGCCGTTCGCCAACCTCGGTGCGACCCTCGACTCCGGGGGGCACTGGTACTTCACCGAGCGGCTCGGCATGCACCGCGCGCTCGACCTCGTCTACACGGCCGAGCTCATGAGCGGCGCGGACGCTGTCCGCTCGGGCATGTTCTCGCGCGCCTTCGGTGCCGAGGAGCTCCTGCCGAGGACGCGGGAGATCGTGGCCCGCGTGGCGGAGGGCGCCACCGGCGCGTTCGTCGCGTCCAAGGAGCTCGTGGCGCAGATCCGCGACCGCCGCCTCGGCCTGTGGGAGTCCATGGAGGCCGAGAACAAGGCACAGGCCGCCCTGTGCGCCTCCCAGGACTACGCCGAGGGCTTCAAGGCCTTCCAGGAGAAGCGCAGGCCGGTCTTCGCCGGCCGCTGAGCGCGCCAGGGACCCCGCAACAGTGGGGACGGGACCCCGCAACGGTGGGGACGGGACCCCGCAACCGTTGTGGGGTCCCGTCCCGCTTGTTGTGGGGTCCCGTCCCGCTCAGCCCGCCGCGAGGTAGGCGCGCACGCTCGCGTGGTTCATCGCCGTGGCCGCCTCCTCGGCGGAGGGGCACTCGACGACGATCGCCACCGCGGCCTGGGACGCCGGCACTGCGCGCACGCCGAGGCGGACGTAGCTGTCAGAGCCGTCGTCGGCGCTCACGCGGAGGTCCGCGCCGGCCAGGTCAACGAGCGGTCCGTCGTAGGCACCGAGCGTCGTCACGACCGTGAAGCCCTCGTGCGTCACGCTCGCCTCCGCAGCGGAGCCGCGCACGCGCCCGATCTCGGCCTCGAGCGCGCGCGCGGTCGCGGACTGCTCGGCCGAGGCCCGGTCATCTGACGGGGACGGGCTGGAGCCGGGTGAGGCGAGTGGGGACGATGGCGAGCCGGCCGGGGCGGCGGGGCTCGCCGTCGTGCGCTCCGGCGCGAGCGGGCCCACGCGGAAGGAGAGCCTGCAGCCGGCGTCGGAGACGAACCGCAGCTCGTCCGGCGCCGCGGTGAGCCGGTACCGCGCGCTCGGCTCGGCGTGCCAGGAGGGTGTGGCGGCGAGCGTGAGCGGGTCGCCGAGCCCGTAGGCGTCGAGGGTGGGGCCTGGTGCGGGGGAGGACGACGACGCCGGGCTCGGCTCGGGGGAGGCCATCCGCGCCGGCCCCGATGGGGTCAGAAGGCCCGCAACTGCCACGACGAGTGCGATGCCGACCACGAGGTACACCCCGCCCAGCGCCCACATCCAGACCGGCCACCGGTGCAGTCGACGTGCAGGCGACGCCCGTTCGGGAAGGCCCCCGGGGCCGGCGTCGCTGCTCATGGTTCTCCTCGGGCGAAGGTCGAGTCCTCCCTACCTTCCCATGCCCCGCCCGGGAGGTCACGCGGGCTAGGCTCGGAGGTGGCAGGCGGCGCGGACCGCCCGGGCAGGGCGGGCGTGGAGCCCGCGGGGGGAGGAGAGGCCGGTGGAATGGCTGTTCGCGGCGGCAGGCGCCGTCCTGATCCTCCTCGGGTTCAACGACATGTTCCACACACTGCTGCATCCCATGGGGCGCGGGAGGCTCGGCCGGTACCTCGCCTCGGGTGTGTGGGCGCTCGCCAAGAAGACCCGCCCCGGCCAGCGGCTCGCGGGGCCCTTCGTCGTCGTCACGGTCGTGGTCGTGTGGTTCCTGCTGCAGGCCTTCGGCTGGGCCCTCGTGTACCTCCCGCACGTCCCCGAGGGGCTGGTCTACGCCCCGGGCCTCGACGAGTCGGCCTACTCGGACTTCGGGGAGGCGGTCTACCTCTCCCTCGTCACCCTGTCCACGCTCGGCTTCGGGGACGTGGTGCCGGAGGACCGGTTCATCCGGGCGGTGGCCCCCGTCCAGGCTGTGGCGGGATTCGCGCTCCTCACCGCGGCGGTGTCGTGGGTGCTCGAGCTCTACCCGGCACTGTCCCGCCGCCGCGAGCTGGCCCTGCACCTCGCCATCCTGCGCCGGTCCGACTACGCGCAGCGGGTCCACGAGGTCCTCCCCGCGGCCGCCTGCCGCATGCTCGACGACCTGGCCCGCAACGTCGTCCAGATCCGGGTGGACCTGGCCCAGAACCTTGAGACCTATTACTTCAGGGAGGAAGACCCGGACATGTCCCTCCCGATGTCCCTGCCGTACGCGCTGGAGATCGCGGCGGCGGCCGAGGCCGCCGACGCCACCCAGGAGAACGGGCTCGCCCCGAGCGCTGCGGGCCTGCGGACCGCGGTGGACGACCTGCTCGTGTTCATCGGGCACGCCTTCCGCCTCGAGGGCACGGACGCGGACGGACTCCTCGCCTCGTTCACCGCGGACCACGAGCACGGGGACGGCTGAGGCGGCGGCTGGGGTCAGCGCGTGTCCAGGTCCTCGAAGACGAGGAAGGTCTGGGTGTCCAGGACGCCGGGCATGGACTGGAGCTGGTCGAACACCACGCGGCGCAGGTCCGTGTTGTCCACGGCGCGCACGAGGATGATGACGTCGAAGTCCCCGCCCACGAGGGCGATGTGGTGCACCTCCGGGATGGCGCGGAGCCTCTCGCGCAGCTCGCGCCATGAGTGCTGGCGCACCTTGAGGGTCACGTAGGCGCTCGAGCGCAGGCCGGCGCGGAGGGGGTCGAGCAGCGCCGTGTACTTGGTGATCACGCCGTCCGCCTGGAGCTTCGCGATCCGGTTGTACGCGTGCGCCCGGGAGATGTGGACGTTCTCCGCGATGGTCGTGACGGAGCGGCGTGCATCCTCGGTGAGTTGGGCCAGGATCGCGCGGTCGACGTCGTCGAGCGGCCGCGGCTCGCCCGGCAGGGCGTGCAGATCGTCCACGGGGACCTCCTGTGATGCCGGTCATATGAGCAATCCGTCTACGGATCGAAGAGTCTCGCCACCAGTCTTCCACGGTTTGGGCGGATCGGGGATACGAATGCCTCCGATGAGGGGATACTGGAGGCAACATGTGCGGCCGTGAACCGGCCGCCCAACCCGTTCAGCGCTGCACGAGGAGGAGACATGACCATCCCCGCAGAGGCCCAGGAGGCCATCCGCAGCTTCGGGATCAGCCTCGAGGACTACATGCTCCCCGTCCACGGACCGGTGGCCCAGATCCAGATCCTCGATGCCGACGGAACCCTGCTGCCGCCCGAGCAGCGCGGGTCCGCCCCCGGGCACGAATACCCCATCCCGTCCGCGGACGAGCTCCTGGAGGCCTACCGCCGCCTCGTGATCGGACGCCGGGTCAACGACCAGAACTCCGCGCTCGTGCGCCAGGGGCGCATGGCCGTCTACCCCTCGAGCCACGGCCAGGAGGCCTGCCAGGTGGCGGCCGCCCTGTGCCTGTGCGAGGGCGACTGGATGTTCCCCACCTACCGCGACTCGGTCGCCGTCATGACCCGCGGCGTCGACCCGGTCGAGACGATGACCCTGTTCCGCGGCGACTGGCACGGCGGCTACAGCCCGATCGAGCACAAGGTGGGCATCCAGTGCACGCCACTCACCACCCAGCTCCTCCACGCCGTCGGCGTCGCCCGTGCGGCCGCATTGCGCGGTGAGGACACCGTGGTGCTGGCCATGTGCGGCGACGGCGCCACGAGCGAGGGCGACTTCCACGAGGCGCTCAACTTCGCCGCGGTCTTCAAGCTCCCGGTCGTGTTCTTCGTCCAGAACAACCAGTACGCGATCTCGGTGCCGCTCGCGCACCAGTCCGTGGCGCCGTCGCTCGCCCACAAGGCGATCGGCTACGGCATGGCCGGCGAGCGCGTGGACGGGAACGACGCCGTCGCCCTCCTCGCCGTCCTCGACCGCGCCGTGCGCCTGGCCCGCTCGGGCTCGGGCCCCCTCCTCGTCGAGGCGTACACCTACCGCATGCAGGCGCACACCAACGCCGACGACGCGACGCGCTACCGCGAGGACGCCGAGGTCCAGGCCTGGGCGGCGAAGGACCCGCTGAACCGCATGCGCGCCTACCTGCGCGCCGAGGGCGTGCTGACGGACGACGCCGAGGCCTCCTTCGCGGCCGACGCCGAGGAGGTCGCGCGGCAGCTGCGCGACGGCCTGGGCGAGGACGCGGCCGTGGACCCGGCCGACCTCTTCCGGTTCGTCTACACCGAGCCGACCCCCCAGCTGCGCGAGCAGGCGGCGCAGCTGGCCGACGAGCAGGCCCGCGAGCAGGGCGACGAGACCTCCGGAAAGGGGCACTGACATGAGCACTGTCGCCGAGGCCGCCACCGAACGCGCGGCCCGCCGCGCCGCCGCAGGCGAAGGGCCCCAGCCCCTGACGTTCGCGAAGGCCCTCACCACCGCCATGGCGGACGCGATGAAGGCGGACGCCTCCGTGGTCGTCTTCGGCGAGGACGTCGGAACGCTCGGCGGGGTCTTCCGCATCACCGACGGGCTCCAGAAGGAGCTCGGCGAGGACCGCTGCTTCGACACCCCGCTCGCGGAGTCCGGGATCGTGGGCATGGCAGTGGGCATGGCCATGAACGGCATGCGCCCCGTCGTCGAGATGCAGTTCGACGCGTTCGCGTATCCCGCCTTCGAGCAGATCCTGAGCCACGTCGCGAAGATGCACAACCGCACGCGCGGCGCGGTGCGCCTGCCCATGGTCATCCGCGTCCCGTACGCGGGCGGGATCGGCGGGGTGGAGCACCACTGCGACTCCTCCGAGGCCTACTACGCCCACACCCCGGGCCTCAAGGTCCTCACGCCCGCCACGGTCGCGGACGCCTACCGCATGCTCCGCGAGGCCATCGCGAGCGACGACCCGGTCGTGTTCCTCGAGCCCAAGAAGCTCTACTGGTCCAAGGACCTCGTGGACCTGGCCGCGCTCCGCGCCGAGTTCGCCGGCCCGGCTGCCACCCCTGCGGGCGCGCGGGGTGCGCACGACGGCGGGCGGCGGCTCACGGTGGACGGCGCCGCCGTCGTCGCCCGCCCCGGCACCGACGCGACCCTCATCGCCTACGGGCCCTCGGTGCCCACCGCCCTCGCGGCCGCCGAGGCCGCCGCCGCGGAGGGGCGCTCGGTCGAGGTCGTGGACGTGCGCTCGATCGTGCCGTTCGACGACGAGACCGTCGCCGCGTCGGTCCGGAAGACGGGCCGCGCCGTGGTGGTGGCCGAGGCAGCGGGCTTCGCGTCCGTGGCCTCGGAGATCGTCGCTCGGGTGCAGGAGCGCTGCTTCCACTCGCTGGCCGCGCCGGTGCGCCGGGTGACCGGGTTCGACATCCCGTTCCCGCCGCCCAAGCTCGAGCACTGGCACCTGCCCAGCGTGGACCGCATCCTCGACGCCCTCGACGACCTGCAGTGGGAGGACTGATGACCGTGAGCACTCACACCCAGACAGGCCGCGTCTTCCGGCTCCCGGACCTCGGCGAGGGCCTGACCGAGGCAGAGCTCGTGCGCTGGCTGGTAGCGGTCGGCGAGGAGATCGCCGTGGACCAGCCCATCGCCGAGGTCGAGACGGCCAAGGCCGTCGTCGAGGTGCCCTCGCCGTTCGGCGGCACGGTCGCCGTGCTGCACGGCGAGCCGGGGGAGACCCTCGACGTCGGCGCACCGCTCATCACCGTCGCCCAGCCCGCCGAAATGGGGGCCCTGACCGCCGAGGAGGGGGACTCGGCCGGCGAGATGGGGGCCCTGGCCGCCGAGAAGGGGGACTCGGCCGGCGACGCGTACCGGACCGAGGAGCGCGCCGGATCCGCCGCGCCCGCCTCTGGGACTGCAGCCAGCCCTGCCGAGCAGGGCTCCGGCTCGGGCAACGTCCTCATCGGGTACGGCACGCCCGGGCACGCGGCAGGCGGCCGCACCCGCAGGCGCAAGGGGGCAGCGGCGTCGTCCGCGCCGTCCGCGCTGTCCGCTCCTTCCCTCTCCGCCTCGCCGTCCGCAGAGGAGCCCGCACGCACGACGACGACGGGCCAGGCCGTGCGCGTCGTCTCCCCGATCGTGCGGCGGAGGGCGCGGGAGCTGGGCGTTGCGCTCGCGGCCGTTGCCGGCACCGGGCCTGACGGGCTGATCCTGCGCCGCGACGTCGAGTCCGCGGCCTCGGTTTCGGGTACGGGCTCCCCCATTTCGGCGGCTCAGCCCCCCATTTCGGCGGCCCAGCCCCCCATCTCGGCGGCTCAGGCCCCCATCTCGGCGGCTCAGGCCCCCACTTCGGCGGCTCAGGCCCCCATTTCGGCGGGCGAGAGGGACGCGCGTACCGGGCTCCCGATCGTGTCCCGCACCGCGGTCAAGGGCGTGCGCAAGGCGATCGCCCAGGCCATGGTGCGCTCGCGGTCCGAGATCCCCGAGGCCACGGTCTGGGTGGACGCGGACGCGACCGCCCTCGTCGAGATGCGTGCAGAGCTCAAGCGCCGCGACCCGCACACGCCCAGCCTGCTCGCGTTCATCGCCCGGTTCGTCCTCGCCGGCCTCGCCAAGTACCCCGAACTGGCCACGCGCATCGACGAGACGGGCGCGCGCGGCGCGGGTGAGGGCGACGGCCAGGAGATCGTGGCGTTCGACGGCGTGAACCTCGGCTTCGCCGCCCAGACCGACCGCGGGCTCGTGGTCCCCGTCATCCGCGGCGCGCAGGCGCTCAGCGCACGGGAGATCGACGCGCAGCTGCGCCGCCTCACCGGCCTCGCCCGCGAGGGCAAGGCCTCGCCGGCGGACCTCACGGGCGGCACGTTCACGCTCAACAACTACGGGGTGTTCGGCGTGGACGGCAGCGCGGCGATCATCAACCACCCTGAGGCGGCGATCCTCGGCGTCGGGCGCATCGTGGACCGCCCGTGGGCGGTGGACGGCGAGCTCGCCGTCCGCAAGGTCGTGCAGCTCACGCTCACGTTCGACCACCGGGTGTGCGACGGCGGCACCGCCGGCGGGTTCCTGCGCTACGTCGCGGACGCGGTGGAGCAGCCGGGGAGCGTCCTCGCGGACCTCTGACCCGACCCATCGGCGGCGGAACGCGCCGGGGCGGGGCTCCTGCCGCCACGCGGCCGGGGGCCCCGCTGTCCGCGCGTCCGCCCTCCGGCTCAGGCCCCGCGGCGGCAAGGCGTGGCAGAATCGGGGCAACCGGAAACTCGAGAAGGGCCCGAGGGCGGGCCCGCGGAAGGACGGCAGCGCATGGCTAATTGGCGGGAACTCGGCGGGGGGACCTCGGTGCTGGCCACGGAGCCGCTGCGGCTGAACATCGGTCTCGTGGTGGGAACCGAGCGCGCGCTCGTCGTCGACACGGGCGAAGGCCCGCGCCAGGCCGCAGAGGTCCTCGCCGCGGTGCGCGAGAAGACGGAGCTGCCGCTCGTCGTCGTCAACACCCACGCCCACTACGACCACTATTTCGGCAACGCGGCCTTCGCCGCCGCCGGGGTCACAGAGTTCTACGCGCACGAGAATGCGGCGGCCACGATCGCCCAGGTGCGCGATGCGGGCACCGCCGCCGGGGGCGAGCGCGAGGCGGTCGCGGACACCGAGCCGGAGATGGCCGCCGGCGAGGGGGAGAACACCGAGATCGTCGTCCCGACTGCGATCGTGCGGGACCAGCCCGTGCTCGTGGACCTCGGCGGCGTCTCCGTCACCCTCTTCTACCTGGGCCGCGGGCACACGGACGGGGACCTGCTCGTGGGCACGTCCTCGACCCTCTTCTCCGGTGACCTGGTCGAGGAGGGGGCGCCGCCGGCGTTCGAGGACTCCTACCCGGAGGAATGGGCCGACGTGCTGCGGCACATCTCGGCGCTGCGCCACCGCTACGAGCACCTCGTGCCCGGACACGGGGGCCTGTGCAGTGACGCCACCGTGCGGACCATGGCGGATACCATGGCGACTGCGGTGCGCTCCGCACGGCAGGCCACGCGGGAGACCCCGGACGATGCGACCAAGGCGATCCCGATCCTGCCGTACGGCCCTGAGCAGTCGAGGCTGTTCATCCAGCGGCTCAAGGGGAGCGCCCTCCGGTAGGAGGCGTCACGGCAGGCGAGGCACAGCCCGCCGGGAGTGGTCGGGGAGCTGGAACGGAAGGGCGAGCATGGCGGATGAGCAAGGGCAGCCGGTTCCGATGACGCGGCGCGAGGCGCGCCGCCTGCGCGAGGCCGAGGAGGCTGCGCGGCTGGCTGCGCTCGACCGGCCCGCCTCCGTGGAGGAGGCGGCGGCCAGCGGCGCGGAGCGCCGCCGTGTGGGTGCGGACCGTACGGAGGCCAGTGGCGCCGTGGCAGGCAGCAGCGCGGACGACGCCGGGATGGCGCCTCCCGCTTTCTCTGCACCGGAGCCTGTGCCTGCGCTGCGGCGGGAGAGGGAGCCCTCGGCATGGCCGATCCCTGCGTCTGCGTCGAGCCCTGAGGTTGAGACGAGCGCACTGCCCGTGACGCCGGTGGATTCCGAGGCGGGGGTGGGGCACGCCGTCGTACCCGAAACACGCAACGCTGTACCCGAAACTCGCGACGCTGTACCCGAAACTCGCGACGCTGTACCCGAAACTCGCGACGCCGTACCCGAAACTCGCGACGCCGTACCCGAAACTCGCGACGCTGTACCCGAGATGTCGGCCGCTGTACCCGAGGCGATTCCGGCGCCCGGGGCGCCGGCTGTTCCCGAACCGCGGCCCGTGGCCAGCCAGCCGAGCGGGTTCGTGCGCGCGGCGCCGGCGCCGGCGCCGAAGGGCTGGCGCGGCCTCGTGTACCGGCTCACGGGCGGGGCCGTGAACCTCGGCCCCAGCGAGGACGAGCTGCGCGAGCGGGAGCTCGAGGAGCAGATCCGCCAGCCGCTCGAGGGCAGCTGGAACACCGCGTTCCTCTCGCTCAAGGGCGGGATCGGGAAGACTTCGACGACCGTGGGGGTGGGCCTTGCGCTCGCCGCCCTCCGCTCCGACCCGCCGTGCGCGATCGATGCCAACCCGGATGCGGGGGACCTCGTGGAGCGGGCGCTCGGGGAGGGCGCCTACGAGTCCGAGCGCGTCCACTCGATCACCGCCCTGCTGCGGGATGTGGACCGGATCGGCTCCCGCTCGGAGCTCGCGCGCTACCTGCACGAGGCCGGCGGCCTCCACCTCCTGGCGGGCGAGCAGGACCCGGAACTCTCCGAATCCCTGACTGCGGAGGAGTACCGCAGGGTCCACGAGCTCGTGTCCCGCTACTTCGGCATCACGCTCACGGACTGCGGGACCGGGGTGAGCCACCCGGCCATGCAGGGGATCCTCCAGGACGCGGACAGCATCGTGGTGGTGGCCGGCTACGCGGTCACGGGGGCGAAACGGGCCAGGGACACTCTCGCATGGCTCTCCGGCCACGGGTATGCGCACCTCGCAGAGAGCGCCACCGTGGTGGTGACGGACAAGGACGGCGTCACGGAAAGGGTTGACCGGGATGCCATCGAGGAGACGCTCGCGGGCATGTGCCGTGCGCTGGTGACGGTCCCGCATGACCGCTCGATGGCGGACGGCGACCTCGTGTCCCTCGAGTCCCTGCGCCCCGCGACCAGCAGGGCCTACCGGGAGATCGCGGCTGCGATCGTGTCCGGGTACCGCGAGAGCGGGCGGGCACAGGGCGTCACGGCTGCCCCCCATTCGCAGCCGTGACGCGGCGCCCCAGCCGGTCGGTTCCCCGCGATCCCCTCTCGAGGAGTCGTCAGGGCCACCGCAGGCGCGGTTTCATCCACCGACTGGTTTTAATACCGTAGCGGCCGCGCGTCGCGCGTTGCAAGGCCACGGCGGCGCAGGCGTCACGCAGGCGTCATTGAGACGTGGGGAGTCTCATGCGGGCTCCGGGCGGAGCGGCCGAAGAGCCATGCCCCGGCCACGGCGAGGAGGTAGCCCGTGATCACGATGAGCGAGCACCCAGCCCAGAAGTAGTGCGTGGTGCTGACCTCCGGCCCGGCGATCCGGATGAGCGCCACCGCCGCTGCCGCCGCGGCCGCGAGCCCCGCGAGGACCGGCAGCGCGAGCCACCACCGCGAGGACGCCCAGTGGCCCCCGTATCCCTCCCAGGCGTTCCACGCGCTGCCCGTGCGGAGGACCGCCCAGCCGGCCGGGGCGGTGAAGGCCGCGACCACGAGGAACGCCGCGACCACGTCCGCCGGCCGGTGCCACTGGTTCACGAGGGTGGAGCCTCCCGAGACGACCGCGAACGTCCCTCCCACGAACGCCAGGAACGGCCGCCAGCGCGGCGAGGCGACGAGGAAGACCGCGGCGGCAGCGGAGGCGGCGAGGGTCGTGTGGCCTGAGGGGAGCGAGTTCTCGGTGAGCGTCTCGATGCCCCGGAACGGCCGGGTGAGCACCTCCGCTTTGAGGATCTGGGTGGTCGCGTTGGCGCCGGCTGCTGCGAGCAGGGCGATGAGGGCTGCGGCCCAGCGGCCCCTCGCGAGGGCGGCATAGCCCAGGGCGATCGTCGCGGCGGCGGCCGAGAGCGCTGGAAGGAGGTCCAGGAAGCGGAGGGCTGCCTTGCCGGCCGCCCCGTAGAGGGCCACGGCCTCGACGAGCGCGGATTCGTCGATGAACTGCCCCGTGGTGGTGCGCACGAAGAACAGGTACGTCCCCAGGAGCCCGGTGAAGGCTGTGAGGGATGCGACGAGGAACGGCCCCGCCCCGGCCTCGTCCCGTGTCTGCGTGGGCATGGCATCCAGCGTCCCACACTCCGCTGTGCGCCCGCTTGGAGCCAGCCACCGGTTGGACGCGCTGCCCGGCTGGACGGCCTCCGTTCCGGAGCCTGGGCCCGAGCGCGCGCCGCCCGCCGCGCCTACAGTGGGCCCATGGCCCCGACCCCTCCCCAGCCTTCCCCGGATCAGCACCCGCACATGGGGCCCGTCCCTGCCCACCCTGTCCCCGCCCTCCCTCCGCTGTCCGCGATCGAGGCGGGTGCCGCCGTCGTGCGCCTCCCGCTCACGGTGCGCTTCCGCGGGGTCACCGAGCGCGAGGCGCTCCTGGTGCGCGGGCCGGCGGGCTGGGGCGAGTTCGCGCCGTTCCCCGAGTACGACGACGGCGAGGCGTCGCGGTGGCTCGCGAGCGCCCTCGAGGCGGCCTGGGAGGGCTTCCCCACCCCGGTGCGCACGAGCGTGCCGGTGAACGCGACCGTTCCCGCGGTCGCCCCGGACCGCGTCCGCGACGTGCTGGCCGCCTTCGGGCCGGTGAGCGCGGTCAAGGTCAAGGTGGCCGAGGCGGGGCAGTCCCTCGCGGACGACATCGGCCGGGTCGCCGCCGTCCGCGAGGTGCTCCCCGAGGCGGCGCTGCGGGTGGACGCGAACGCGGGGTGGTCCGTCCCCGAGGCGGTCGAGGCGCTCGGCCAGCTCGAGCCGTACGGCCTCGAGTACGCGGAGCAGCCCGTGCCCGGGATCAACGGGCTCGCGGAGGTGCGGGCCCTCCTCGCGGCCCGCGGCACCCCCGTGCGGATCGCGGCAGACGAGGCCGTGCGCAAGGCGGAGGACCCGCTGCGGGTCGCGCGGGCCCGTGCCGCCGACCTCATCGTCGTCAAGGCAGCGCCGCTCGGGGGAGTGCGGCGCGCGCTGGGGATCGTCCGCAAGGCCGGGCTGCCCGCCGTCGTGAGCTCGGCCTTGGACACCTCGGTGGGGCTTGCCGCCGGCGTCGCCCTCGCCGCGGCTCTCCCGTCCCTTCCGTACGCGTGCGGCCTCGGCACGGGCGCGCTCCTCGCGCACGACGTCGTGGCGGAGCCCCTCGTGCCGGTGCGCGGCGCCCTCTCCGCGGAGAGGCTCGCGCAGCGCGCCATGGCGGACCCGGAGCTCGTCCAGCGGTGGGCCGCGCCCGAGGAGCGGAGGGAGTGGTGGCTCGAGCGGCTGCGGCGGTGCCACGCCGTCCTGGCCGCCGCCGAGACAGGGCAGCGTGACGCATGCCACTGAGGGATTAGCACATATTCGTCTTGCAGAAAAGCTAGTTTTCCTCCGGTTAACCTCACGGCACCGGCGAGTTCTCCTGCGGCTGGTGGTGTAGGCCCGTTCGTGCCTAACTCCCTGGAGGAACCCCATGCCCGCTGAGAACCAGCGCACCCTTCTCCCCATGCTCGGCCACGTGCGCGGCAAGCGCAGCGCTGTCACGTGCGCGCTCAAGTGCGACAACGCCTGCGCGGGCGAGGTCTGCAACACCTCGAAGAACAACTACTTCCGCGACATCGCCGAAGGTGCGATCTCGCGCCGCTCCGCTCTGGGCCTCGGCCTGGCCGGCGCCCTGACGATCGCGCTCACGGGCGGCCAGAAGGCCGAGGCGGGCACCCTCTCCCAGGCCGTCAAGACCATGGCGCCCTCGAAGCTCGACTTCACGCCCATCGCTCCGGTGGACTACCTCGTGGACGAGCTCAACGTCCCCGCCGGCTACACGTGGAAGCCGATCATCCGCTGGGGCGACCCGCTCTTCAACGACGCCCCCGAGTTCGACGCCGCCAAGCAGACGCCCGAGGCGCAGGCCCGCCAGTTCGGCTACAACAACGACTACTCGTCCATCATCGAGCTCGAGGGCAGCAAGGGCCGCCGCGCGGTCATGTTCGCGAACCACGAGTACACGAACAACGAGCTCATGTTCTCCGCCGAGGAGATGGCGGCCGATCCTGCCCGCATCCGTGCGATCGCCCGTGCTGCCCACGGCCTCACCGTGGTCGAGCTCGAGCGCGCGACGAAGACGGACGCCTGGAGCTACGTCAAGGGCGCCCCGCGCAACCGCCGCTACCTGCTTGACACCCCGTACGAGCTCACCGGCCCCGCTGCGGGCTCGGCGCTCCTGAAGACTGTCGCGGACCCCTCGGGCCGCCGCGTCCTCGGCACGCTCGGCAACTGCTCCGGCGGCACCACCCCGTGGGGCACCATCCTCTCCGGCGAGGAGAACTTCAACGGCTTCTTCCGCTCGGCGGGCACCTCGGCCGAGGACAAGCGCTACGGCCTCTCGGACAAGGCCACCCGCCAGGGCTGGGAGCTCGACGACCCGCGCTTCGACACCCGCAACCCCGGCTACTCGAACGAGGCCAACCGCTTCGGCTACGTCGTCGAGATCGACCCGCTCGACCCGACGTCCACGCCCAAGAAGCACACGATGCTCGGCCGCCTCAAGCACGAGGGCGCCAACGTCCACGTAGCCGCCAACGGCAAGGTCGTGGCCTACACGGGCGACGACGAGCGCTTCGACTACCTGTACAAGTTCGTCTCGCGTGACACCTACCGCGACGGCGGCACCACCGCGGACCGCGAGCACAACAAGACGCTCCTCTCCGCGGGCAGCCTCTACGTCGCCAAGTTCGAGGGCGACTCCGCTGCCGAGATCGACGGTACGGGCAAGGTCCCCTCGGACGGGGCGTTCGACGGCGTGGGCCAGTGGCTCCCGCTCGTCGTGGACGGCAAGTCCGCCATCGCCGGCATGAGCACCGAGCAGGTCCTCGTCTACACGCGCCTCGCGGCGGACATCGCGGGCGCCACGAAGATGGACCGCTGCGAGGACGTTGAGCCGAACCCCATCACGGGCAAGGTCTACGTGGCCTGCACCAACAACTCCAACCGCGGCAAGACCGGCTACGCCGGCCCCGACGAGGTCAACCCGCGCTCGCTCAACCGCGACGGCCACATCGTGGAGATCACCGAGGACGGCGGCGACCAGACCGCCACCACGTTCACGTGGAACCTCCTCATGCTCTGCGGTGACTACAAGCAGGGCGACGCGGTCTACTTCTCGGGCTTCCCGAAGGAGCAGGTCTCGCCGATCTCCTGCCCGGACAACGTCGCGTTCGACTCCCAGGGCAACCTGTGGATCTCGACCGACGGCGCCCCGAGCGGCATCGGCTACAACGACGGCCTCTTCAAGGTCACCCTCGAGGGCGCCGAGCGCGGCAAGGTCGAGCAGTTCCTGTCCGTCCCGCGCGACGCCGAGACCTGCGGCCCGATCGTCCGCGACGAGGAGCGCCACGTGTTCGTCTCGGTCCAGCACCCGGGCGAGGACGGCACCTTCGCGGCGCCGAACTCCTACTTCCCGGACTACGTCCCCGCCGGCACGCCGGCCGGCCGCGGCCAGTTCGCCGGCCCGCGCCCGTCCGTGGTCCAGGTGCTCCCGACGGCGCACGCCAAGTAGCAGTGCACGCGGGGCTGCTGGCCGCCCGCCCGGGCGGGCCAGCAGCCCCGCCTAGGATGGGGGAGTGAGCTCCCTCAGTTCCCTCGACGCCGCCCGTGAGGCAGTCTCCGGACTCCTCGCGGGCGGCGTCCGTTTCGTCGCCGTCAGCCCCGGTTCGCGCAGCGCCCCGCTCGCGTACGCGCTCGCCGAGGCGGAGGGCCGGGGCCTCCTCGAACTCGCGGTCCGCATCGACGAGCGGGACGGCGCCTACACGGCCCTCGGCGCGGCCCTGTCCTCGGGACGCCCGACGGCGGTGCTCACCACGAGCGGCACAGCCACGGGCAACCTCCTTCCCGCCGTCATGGAGGCCAACCACGCCGAGGTCCCCCTCGTCGTCCTCACGGCCGACCGTCCCGAGGAGCTCCACGGGACGGGTGCCAACCAGACCACCGAGCAGCTCGACCTCTTCGGTGACCACGTGCGCTTCGCCGCCTCTGTCGCGGCAGGCGACTCCCCGGCGTCGGCAGTCAGCACCGCCCTCAATGCCGCCTCTGGCTTCCTCGACGGCGTGCCCGCCGGGCCCGTGCAGCTCAACCTGTGCTTCCGCGACCCGCTCGTGCCTGAGCCCGGCTGGGAGCCGCCCACGGGCGCGGCGCCCGCGCGCGAGACGCGACCGTGGTCCGACCGCCCCGTGGTCGCGGCCCTCGGGGGACTGCCGCCGCGGCGCACGGTGGTCCTGGCCGGTCACGGCGCGGGGCCGCTCGCGGAGGCCTTCGCGGCCGCCCACGGACTCCCGCTGCTGGCCGAGCCGTCGTCCAACGCCCGCTACGGCTCGCACGCGGTGGGGCCCTACCGGCTCCTGCTGGACGGCCACCCCGGAGACCGGATCGAGCGCGTGGTGCTCTTCGGCCGGCCCACGCTCTCCCGGCCTGTGACCGCGCTCCTCGCGCGCGAAGGCGTCCAGACAGCGCTCTACCACCCGCGACCCGCCGCGTGGTTCACCGAGGGCAAGCGGCGCGAGCGCCTCGTGGCGGACCTGGACGGGCTCTCGGACTTCGCCGGGCGCGGGGCCGAGGGCTGGCTCGATGCGTGGCTCCTCGCAGGCGCCGCCGCGCAGGAGGCCGTGGACCGGGCCCTCACCGCCCCCGGCGCCCCGCTCTCCGGGCCGCGCCTCGCGCAGCTCGTGTGGGCGCACACGCGCGGGCAGCTCGTGCTCGGTTCCTCCAACGGCATCCGGGACGTGGACCTCGCTGCAGCCCCGCACCCCGGGCCCGGCGCCCGCGTCTTCGCGAACCGCGGCCTCTCCGGGATCGACGGGACGGTGGCCACCGCGACCGGCGTGTGGCTCGGCCACCGCGTCCAGACCACGCTCTTCCTCGGCGACCTCACGCTCCTGCACGATGCAGGCGGCCTGCTCCTCGGGTTCGGCGAGGCGGAGCCACGGCTGCGGATCGTGGTGCTCAACGACTCCGGGGGGGCCATCTTCGGGCTCCTCGAGCACGGTGAGGTCGGGGGAGACCCCGCCGCCCGCCCGGGCGCGGCCTCCGCCGTCGAGCGCCTCTTCGGCACGCCGCACCGCGCCGACCTCCGCGCGCTCGCCGCCGCCTACGGCGTGCGGCACCGCGTGGTGCGCACGCCGGCCGAAGCCGCCGAGTCGCTCGCGGCGCCGCAGCCGGAGGGCCGAGAGCTCATCGAGGCGCGGATCGACCGCTCCGGCCTGCGGGCCCTGCATGCTCGCGTGCGCGAGGCGGTCGCCGCCGCAGTGCGCCACTCCGGACACTGACGTTGCGGGGTCCCGTCCCGTCCGCTGTGGGGTCCTGTCCCGTCCGCTGTGGGGTCCTGTCCCGTCCGTTGTGGGGTCCCGCCCGCTACCGTGGGACGTCGGACCGCGCGCTCCGGCGCCGGACGTCGCGCTGTGTCCGCGATTCCGGACGTCCCATGGCGGGGTGGACTTGATCTGCGGCCGCCCATGTTGTCCAATGGTGAAACATAAGTTGCATGTGATGCACATCTCACCAGCCCGGGGAGCAGGGTAGGATGGACCGTCGCATTAGCACCTTCGACATATACAGCCAAGTAAAGGTAGAGATATGACTTTCTCCGCGAAGCTCGCCGCCAAGAGCGCAGCCGTCCTCGCGATCGGCGCACTCGCGCTCACGGCCTGCACCAACGCCTCCGAGACGGGCGGGGCGGGCCAGCCCGGCGGGACCGAGTCCGCAGCTGCGTTCGACCCGAGCGCCGTGAAGAAGGACGACACGCTCGCGGCCGCGGTCCCGGACTCGATCAAGTCCAAGGGCAAGATCCTCGTCGGCTCGGACACCTCCTACGCCCCGGCCGAGTTCCTCGGCGGGTCGGACGGCCAGACACCGATGGGCTACGACGTCGACATCGCCAAGGCCATCGGCGCGAAGCTCGGCCTCGAGGCCGAGGTGCAGACCGCAGAGTTCACGGGCATCCTCCCCGCGCTCGGCCCGAAGTACGACCTGGGCATCTCCTCCTTCACGATCAACCCCGAGCGCCTCAAGGCCGTGAACTTCGTGAGCTACTTCGAGGCCGGCACCTCGTGGGCCGTCCAGAAGGGCAACCCGAAGGGCTTCTCGCTGGACGACGTGTGCGGCAAGAAGGTCGGCGTCCAGACCGGCACGGTCCAGGAGGAGGAAGACCTCACCGCGCGCAACAAGGAGTGCAAGGACGCCGGCAAGCCGGCCATCGAGGTCGTGAGCCTCAAGACCCAGACGGACATCAACACCCGCCTCGTCAACGGCTCGGTGGACGCGATGCTCGCCGACTCTCCGATCATCGGCTACGCGATCACCCAGACCAACGGCGCCGTCGAGAAGATCGGCGAGCCGTACGACTCGGCCGTCCAGGGCATCGCCGTGGCGAAGAAGGACACCGAGTTCGCCGAGCTCATCCAGAAGACGCTCACGAGCCTCATGGAGGACGGCACCTACGAGCAGATCCTCAAGGCCTGGGGCAACGAGGACGGCGCGATCTCCAAGGCTGAGCTGAACCCGGCAGTCTGATGACCATGACTGCACACAAGGCCGAGACGGCCACCCAGGGCGGTGCACCGGAACTGATCAAGGCGGTTCCGGTGCGCCACCCCGGCCGGTGGGCCGCTGCGGCCGTCATCCTCCTCCTCGCGGCTCTGGGCATCCAGAGCCTCGCCACCAACCCCCAGTTCCACTGGGACACCGTGGCGCTCTACATCCTGGACGTCAACGTGGTCCGCGGCGTCGGCTGGACGCTGCTCCTGACCGCACTGTCCATGATCCTGGCGATCGTCCTCGCCGTCCTCCTCGCCGTCATGCGGCAGTCGGACAACCCCGTGCTGCGGTGGTCGAGCTGGACCTGGGTCTGGTTCTTCCGCGGCACCCCCGTCTACACCCAGCTCCTGTTCTGGGGCCTCGTGACGGTGCTGTACCCGACCATGTCCCTCGGGATCCCGTTCGGGCCGGCACTCGTGACCTGGGTCCTCGAGGACCCGACGCGCGGCTTCATCCCCGCCGTGCTCGGCCTCGGCCTCAACGAGTCCGCGTACCTCGCGGAGATCTTCCGGGCCGGCCTCAAGTCCGTGGACAAGGGCCAGGCCGAGGCAGCCGAGGCCCTCGGCATGGGCAAGGGCAAGATCATGTGGCGGATCGTGCTGCCGCAGGCCATGCGCGTCATCGTCCCGCCGACCGGCAACGAGACGATCGGCATGCTCAAGACCACCTCGCTGGTGCTGGCCGTGCCGTTCACGCTGGACCTCACGTTCGTCACGAACTCGCTCGCCAACCGCACGTACCTGCCCATCCCGCTGCTCATCGTCGCTGCCACGTGGTACCTCGTCATCACGAGCATCCTCATGGTGGGCCAGCACTTCATCGAGAAGCACTACGGCAGGGGAATCGACAGCGCGGCTCCCGTGGCCGTCAACCCCGCCGCAGCGAAGGCCGCGGCCGCGGGCCTCGGAACCGGAGGGGACAGCATCCCCGGCGGACCCACCGTGGCCGGCAAGGACATCGAGGAGAGCGGACGATGAGCACTCAGCCGCAGACGGACACCGCGACGGTGCAGGGACACGCGAAGGAGCTCGTCCGCATCGAGGGCGTCCACAAGTTCTACGGGTCGCACCACGTGCTGCGCGGGATCGACATGACGGTCCGGCAGGGCGAGGTCGCCGTCCTCATCGGGCCCTCCGGGTCCGGCAAGTCCACGCTCCTGCGCTGCGTGAACCACCTCGAGTCGATCAGCGCCGGCCGCATCTTCGTCGATGACCACCTCATCGGCTACAGGGAGCGCGGCGGGAAGCTCCACGAGCTCCCCGCCAAGGAGATTGCCCTCCAGCGCCGCAACATCGGCATGGTGTTCCAGCGGTTCAACCTCTTCGGCCACAAGACGGCCCTGGAGAACGTGATGGAGGCGCCTGTCCAGGTCAAGGGCCAGGGTAAGGCGGCGGCGAAGCGCCGTGCACTCGAGCTGCTCGAGCGCGTGGGCCTCTCGGACCGGGCCAACCACTACCCGGCCCAGCTCTCCGGCGGACAGCAGCAGCGCGTGGCGATTGCCCGGGCGCTCGCAATGGACCCCGAGCTCATGCTCTTCGACGAGCCGACCTCGGCTCTCGACCCGGAGCTCGTCGGGGATGTCCTCCAGGTCATGAAGGACCTTGCAGCGTCCGGCATGACGATGGTCGTGGTGACGCATGAGATCGGGTTCGCCCGCGAGGTCGGGGAGACGCTGACCTTCATGGACGGCGGCGTGGTGGTCGAGTCGGGCAATCCCCGCGAGATCATCGCCAACCCGCAGCACGAGCGCACCCAGGCCTTCCTCAGCAAGGTCCTCTGAGGCGGCCACGCATTAGGCAAGACGTGGCCACGCGTCACGCGGGACATGGCCACGCGAGCGATGGGAGGCGGCCACTCGACCCCAGCGGTTGAGTGGCCGCCTCCCGCGCGCTGTGGGGTCCCGTCCCGCGCGTTGTGGGGTCCTGTCCCGCCCGTTGTTGAGTCCCGTGAGGGCGTCAGCGCTCGAGGCCCAGCGCCTCGAGCATCGGGCGGAACTTGGCCCAGGTCTCGGCGAGCTCGGCGGTCGGCTGCGAGGCCTCCACGATCCCGCAGCCGGCGTAGAGCCGGATCGCCGTCTCCGACTCGATCACGCCGCCGCGCAGCGCAATGCCCCATTCGCCGTTGCCCGCGGCGTCGAGCCAGCCGACCGGCCCCGCGTAGGGCCCCCGGTCCAGCTCCTCGAGCTCCCGGATGAGCGCCCCCGCCACGGTGGTAGGCGTCCCGCACACGGCAGCGGTCGGGTGCAGGGCGTTGACGAGCGCGAGCGAGGTGGGCACATGCCCCTCGATCTCGGCGAGCTCCGCCTTGACGTCAGAGGCCAGGTGGAACACGTTGGGCAGCTCGAGGATGAACGGCTCCTCGTGCGCGCTCATCGCCTCGGAGAACGGCGCGAGCGCCACCGTGAGCGACTGGATGGCTATCTCGTGCTCGTGCCGCTGCTTCGCGGACCCCGCGAGCACCCGCTCCGGGTAGTCGAGCCCTTGCCCCACGGCGTCCCTCCGGTCCAGCGTCCCGGCGAGCACGCGCGCCTGCGCCGTGCGCCCCTCGACCTGGATGAGCATCTCCGGCGTGGCGCCCACGAGCCCGTCCACCCCGTACACCCACGTGTCCCGGTACGCGTCCGCGAGCCGGCGCAGCACTGCGTCCCGCGCGATCCCGCCGGGCCGCTCCACGAGGACGTCCCGCGCGAGCACGAGCTTCTCGAGCTCCCCGGCGGCGATCCGCGAGACCCCCGCCGCCACGGCGTCCATCCACCGCTGCTCGCCGAGCGAACCCGGGCCGAGCCGCACCTGC
Organism: Sinomonas halotolerans; assembly: GCF_039615075.1. Lineage (NCBI taxonomy): Bacteria > Bacillati > Actinomycetota > Actinomycetes > Micrococcales > Micrococcaceae > Sinomonas > Sinomonas halotolerans. The sequence goes on from NZ_JBDFRB010000004.1 coordinate 45,944, forward strand.
CCGTCCGCCACGGCACCTGTCGGGGATCCCGCCGTCGTGCGCACCGCCCCGCCGCCGGGCTGGCGGGGGGCGGGGGAGGAGAGGACGCGCACGACGGCGTCCCGCACCGCGCGCTCGGAGGGCCGGGTGCCGTCGGCGTTGAGGAGGGTGGCCCAGGCCCGCCCGTCGCGGATGCCGAGGACGAGCTCGGGCACCACGAGCCGGGAGAGATGGTGCGACGTCTTCGAGAAGGCGAACGAGCCGAATGCGAGCGGCCCGGTGCCCGGGTGCCGGAGGGGGTCCTCCACCTCGGCCTCGAGCACAAGGTGCTTCCACCACGCCTCGGCCTCGATGAAGCGTTCCGGGCCCGTGACGGTGAAGCGCGCCGCCTCGCCGAACCCGATGTGCCCCTCGCCGCGGCGGATCCAGCACTGGGCGCGCGGATCGGTGAGGCAGGAGGCGAGGTCGTCAGTGGGGAGGAAGTGGCCCTCGCCGGGGCCTGCGGTGCCCAGATCGACGGTGAGGGCGCGCAACGGGGTGGTCATGATGGATCAAGAGTACTTGTTTGGCACAATGGACCGGGTGAGCAGCGCAGGCAGCAGGGCATCCCTCGAGAAGCGTCCCGACGAGGTCCAGACGATGTTCGACGAGGTCGCCCCTCGGTACGACGTGGTCAACGACCTCCTGTCCCTCGGCCAGGCCCGCCGGTGGCGCAAGGTGGTGGTGGACGCGGTCGGCGCGACCCCCGGCCAGCGCGTCCTGGACCTCGCCGCGGGGACCGGCACCTCCGCCGAGCCGTACGCGGACGCGGGGATCGACGTCGTCGCCTGCGACTTCTCCCTCGGCATGCTCAAGGTGGGCAAGCGCCGCCGCCCGGACATCGACTTCATCGCCGGGGACGCGACCAACCTGCCCTTCACGGACCACGCCTTCGACGCCGTGACCATCAGTTTCGGCCTGCGCAACGTCAACGACCCCCAGCAGGCCCTGCGCGAGATGTACCGCGTGACCAAGCCCGGCGGCCGTCTGGTCATCGCCGAGTTCTCCTCGCCCGTGAACCACCTCTGGCGCACCATGTACCTCGAGTACCTCATGCGCGCGCTCCCGGAGATCGCCCGCCGCGCGTCCTCGAACCCGGACGCGTACGTGTACCTCGCCGAGTCCATCCGCGCCTGGCCGGACCAGGACCACCTCGCGGCCTGGCTCGCGGAGGCAGGCTGGGCCCAGGTCGCCTACCGCAACCTCGCCGGCGGGATCGTGGCCGTGCACCGCGCGTTCAAGCCTGAGGCGGAGCCCGCCCCGGCGGCCGGCCCCCTCGCGAAGGTCCGCCGCGCGCGCGGCCGCAGCCGCTAGGCCCGGGTGTCCGTGGAAGTCCTCGTGATCGGGGCCGGCCCCGCCGGCTCGACCGCTGCCCACTATCTCGCCCGCTCCGGCGTGCCCGTCACGGTGCTCGAGAAGACGCGCTTCCCCCGCGAGAAGGTCTGCGGCGACGGCCTGACCCCGCGCGCTGTCCGCGAGATCCAGCTCCTCGGGCTCCCGCACGCCGAGGCGGACGGCTGGCGGCGCAACCGCGGCCTGCGGCTCATCGCCGGCGGCCGCACGCTCGAGCTGCCGTGGCCCGCGCTCGAGGGCTTCCCGGACTACGGCCTCATCCGCACGCGCCTCGGCTTCGACGCCGAGCTCGCCGAGCATGCCCGGTCCGCGGGTGCGCGCATCCTCGAGGGGCACGCGGTCAGCGAGGTCGTCACGGACGACGCCGGCCGGGTCGTGGGCGCGCGGGCGCACCTCATGGACGGCGAGGGGAAGAAGACGGGGGAGACCCGCGAGTTCCGGGCCGACCTCGTGCTCGCCGCCGACGGCAACTCGACCCGTGCCGCGGTGTCCCGGGGCCTGGCCAAGCGGGACGACCGCCCGCTCGGCGTCGCCTACCGCACGTACTTCACGAGCCCCCGCCACGAGGACGACTGGATGGAGGGCTGGCTCGAGCTGCCCGGCCGGGATGGGAAGCCGCTCCCGGGCTACGGCTGGGTGTTCGGCGTGGGCGACGGCACGTCCAACGTGGGCCTGGGCATCCTCAACTCCTCCAAGGAGTTCGGGAAGCTGGACTACCGGCAGGTGCTGCGGGACTGGACCGCGGGCATGCCCGGCGAGTGGGGCTTCACCGAGGAGAACCAGGTGGGGCCCGTGCGCGGCGCGGCGCTGCCGATGGGCTTCAACCGGACCCCGCACGTGGTCCCCGGCATGGCGCTGCTCGGCGACGCCGGCGGCATGGTGAGCCCGTTCAACGGCGAGGGCATCTCGTACGCGATGGAATCCGGGCGCTACGCGGCGCAGTACGTCGTGGACGCTGCAGCAGCCCAGCGCGCGGCGGGCCGTGCGCGGCCGGCGGAGGACGACGTCGACCGTCGCCTTGCCGCCTATGCGGACCACGTGCGCCGCGAGTGGGGGAGCCACTTCACCCTCGGGCGCATGTTCGCCGCGCTCATCGGGCACCCCGCCGTCATGCGCGCCGCGCTCGCGACAGGGATGCCCGTGCCGCCGCTCATGCGCCTCGTGGTGCGGCTCCTCGCGAACCTCACCGACCGGCCCGGCACGAGCGTGCCGGATGCGGCCATCCGGATCCTCGAGGCGCTCGTGCCCGCGACGTCGAACACCGCCCCACCCCGTGCCGCGGCGCCCGCACGGCACCCGAAAGCTAGGCTTGACCCGTGACGACTTCTCCAGACCACAGCTGGACGCAGGCCGGGCATGGCAGCCCAGTCTCCGAGCCGGCCCCCACCACGACCTCGATCGCCGCCGGCCTGAGCCTGCCGGCCGGGTTCGCGGCCATCGCCGGGGACGCCGTGCTGGGGCCCGCCATCACCACGAGCATGGCGCGGGTGGAGAAGCGGCTGCGCGAGGCCATCGCGAACTCGGATCCGCTCGCGGACGCGACGAGCCGGCACCTCGTGGAGGCCGGCGGCAAGCGGATCCGCCCGCTCCTCACCCTCCTCTGCGCGCACCTGGGCGATGCCCAGCGGCCTGAGGTCCTGCAGGCGGCCGCCGTCGTGGAGCTCACGCACCTCGCGACGCTCTACCACGACGACGTCATGGACTCCGCCCCGTACCGCCGCGGCGCCCCCACGGCGCACGAGGTGTGGGGCAACACGGTCGCCATCCTCACGGGCGACCTCATCTTCGCCCGCGCCTCGATCCTCGTCTCCGAGCTCGGCGGACGGGCGCTGGCCATCCAGGCGCGCACGTTCGAGCGGCTGTGCCTCGGCCAGTTGCACGAGACCGTCGGCCCGCGCGAGGGCGAGGACCCCGTGGAGCACTACCTGTCCGTGCTCGCCGACAAGACCGGCTCGCTCATCGCGGCCTCGGGCCAGCTCGGGGCGATCTTCTCGGGAGCCCCGGCCGAGTACGAGGACCTGCTCGTCGAGTATGGCGAGAAGGTGGGCGTGGCCTTCCAGCTCGCCGACGACGTCATCGACGTCACCGGCGGCAAGGCCTCCTCGGGCAAGTCGGCGGGCACCGACCTCCGCGAGGGCGTGCCGACGCTCCCCGTGCTCCTCGCGCGCAAGGCCGCGGCCGACGGCGATGCCTCCGCCGCGGGCGTCATCGCCCTCGTGGACGGTGACCTGACGGACGACGCCGCCCTCGCCCGCGCGGTCGAGGCGCTTGCCGCGCACCCGGCGACCCAGGAGGCCTGGGCCGAGGCTCGCGCATGGGCCGATGCGGCGAAGGCCGCGCTCGCGCCGCTGCCCGAGGGCGTTGTGAAGGCCTCCCTCGCGGCGTTCGCCGACGCGGTGGTGGACCGCACGGTCTAGACCGCGGGATCCGTGTCCCGCGGCTTCAGCCAGCGGGATCCAGGTCCTTCCGGAACACCCAGAGGTTCTTCTCGCCTGTGCCCTCGAAGCTCCAGTCCCGGTCCGGGAGCCGGCGGAAGCCGAGCGATCCGTAGAGCCGGTGGGCGGAGGCCATGTGCGAGGCGCTGGTGAGGACCACGGCCTCGATGCCCGGGCGGGAGCGGGCGTCCTCGAGGATGCGGTGCACCATGGCCCGCCCCACCCCGGCCCCTTGGGCTGCTGGGTCGACGGCAAGCATCCGGAACTCGATCTCTCCCTCCCGGGCCACTTCGCTGTAGGGCTGGCCGGATTCGGCGAGCGTGACCGCGGCGACGGGCCGGCCCGCCGACTCCCCGAGCCAGACGATGGCGTGCTCCGCCCGGTGGGCGACGTCGCCGAGCACCCTGAGGTAGGGGTGGCCCTCCGGGAAGTGGCCCGCCGCCATGTAGGCCGCCTGCGTGATGCGGGCGACGTGGGCGTAGTCCCGGGGCTCGGCCGCCCGGACGCGGAGTCCGCTCACGACCCGAAGTCCGCTCACGACCCGCCGTCCGCGCTCGCGTCGCGGGAGCCGATGACTGCGGACCGGGGCTCGAGGTAGTGCTCGAGCGGGGAGAGCTTCGGCTGGGATGAAGGGTCGCCGACCGCGTGGGCGCCGACGGCGTTGGCGGCAGCGAGAGCCTCCTCATGGGCCAGCCCCGCGCGCAGGGCCAGCACCAGGGCGGCGCAGAAGGCGTCGCCCGCGCCGATCGTGTTCACCACACGGGCCGACTGGGCGGCGGCCCGGGCGGCCAGCCTCCCGTCCTCGTACAGGGCGGAGCCCTGCTCGCCGTAGGTGACGGCCACGAGGCGTGCCTCGGAGAGCTCCGGGAGCAGGGCGTACTCGGTCTCGTTGACGATCACGAGATCGCAGCGGCGCACGAGCTCGGCGGGGAGCCTCTCCGCCGGGGCCGCGTTGAGGGCGAAGTAGCCCGGGTGGCGCCGCGCCGCCTCGAGGACTGCCTCGACGCCGATCTCGAGCTGGCAGAGAAGCGCCTCGTCCTCGCCAAGGCTGACCCCGTCCATGGTGACGCCCGCGTTGGCGCCGGGGCACACCACGATCTGGTTCTCCCCGCGGCGGTCGACGGCGATCAGGGCGGTCCCCGTCGGCTCCTCCCGCACCGCCACGCCGGCCACGTCCACCCCGGCCTCGGCGAGGGCGGCGATCAGCTGCCTCCCGGCGTCGTCGTCTCCGACCGCGCCGACCATCCGGACGCTTCCCCCGAGCCGTGCGGCGGCGACCGCCTGGTTCGCACCCTTGCCGCCGGGCTGCCGGCTGAGCACGCCCCCGCCGACGGTCTCCCCTGCGGCGGGAAGGCGATCCGCGGTGGCGATGAGGTCCATATTGATGCTGCCGAGCACCGTGAGGGCGCGGCGGGATGACTCGTTCATGGGAATCCTTGCTCCGGCGGCCTCGGTGCCGCCGATCGTCGGGGTTGCGCGGGCAGTCAGGACTGCCGCAGGGAGAGATGGCCGGCGCGGGCCGCCACGAGGCACTTGGCCAGGTAGAGCGGGCGGCCCTGGCGGCGGACATGCTGGGTGAGCACCAACACCGGGTCTGAGGCGCGGAGGTCCAGCAGCTTGGCGCGGCTGGGCCCGACCGTGCTCAGGCTGATCTCGCACGTGCCGGGGCCGAGCGCGCCCCCCGGCACGCCGGCGAGGGCGGCCAGCATCGTGCTGGCCGGCCCCGCTGCGTCGAGGGCCGCGAGGACGTCCGGGTGCCCGCCGGGGCTCCCGGGCTCGGCTCCCACGTGCTCCTGCAGGTGCGCGATCGCCTCGCCGTCCCGGGAGACCACCGTCTCCCACAGCAGGCACTCGGCGTCCGGCGCAATGCCCACTCCCGGGGCGACGAACTCCGAAGCCGGCTGCAGGACGGTCTGGACCCGCTCGAGGGCCAGCTGGGCCCCCGGGGCCGCGAAGACCTCCTCGAACGGCTGGATGCGCTCGATGCCGAGCCGCGGCAGGGACTCCGCGACAAAGCGCCCCACGCCCCGGCGAGTGCGCACGAGACCGTCCTCCTCCAGCAGCATGAGCGCTTCGCGGATCACCGTCCTGCTGACCTTCAGCAGCGTCCCGAGCTCGGTCTCGGTCGGGAGGAGGGACCCGCCGGGGAGGGCGCCTCGGCGGATCGCCTCTGCGATCCGCGAGTAGGCGGCCACCCGGAGGGGCAGGCCCGGCTGCGGGGTGATGGGTCCGGTCCAGTCCCGGGCGGTGTCGTCATTCATGAAGGCCTCAGTTCGCGTCGGTACCGCCAGTGTAGACGGACCGGGCAGGAAGGTTGTACTTGTTTGTCATACATGCTTGTATAACATCTCGTCATCCAGCCGGGCCCGAGCGGGCTCCGAACGAACAAGGGAGTTTCTGCTGTGATTACACCTGCCCCCCCGACAACCGGGCACACCCAGTCGGACCAGCCGCCAGCCGCCGGCCTCAGCGGCCGCCCGGCCGGAATCCTCATCACATCGCTTCTGCTGGGCGTGCTGTCCTTCCAGCTCAACGCGAGCATGGTCACCCCGGCACTGCCGCGCATCGGCGAGCACTTCGGCGCAGTCCCCGCCGACGTCGCCCACGTGCAGTCCATGTTCTTCCTGGCCGGCGCCATTGCCGGGCCTGTGGTCGGACGCTGGAGCGACTTCATCGGCCGCCGGACCGCCCTGCTGCTCGTGCTCGCCGTCATGGCAGCCGGGACCCTCCTGTGCCTCGCCGCCCCGACGCTGCCGGTGCTGGTCGCCGGGCGATTCCTCCAGGGCGCCTCGAGCGCGGTGTTCGCCCTGTCCTACATGGTGCTGAAGGAGAACCTCCATCCGCGCTCCTTCGGGACCTCCGTCGGCGTCGTCGCCGCCGTGAACGGCGGGGTTGCCGGCCTGGACGGCTATGCCGGGGGGCTCATGACCGAGACGCTCGGATTCCGGTCGATCTTCGTCGTCGTCCTCCTCCTCGCGGCCGTGGCGGTGCTCTGCATCCTCAAGACGGTCCCGGCAGGCAGGCCCACAGGGGCGGGGGAGCGCATGGACTGGTGGGGCGCCGCGGCCCTCTCGGTGTTCTTCGTCTGCCTCAGCAGCTTCGTCTCCGCCGGGTCCGCCTCGGGCTGGGGATCGCCCGGCTCCCTTGCGCTGCTCGGGGCGACCGCCGCCTCCTTCGCCGCGTTCTGGGCGCTCGAGAAGCGGCGCAGCTCCCCGCTCATCGCCGTGCACCAGCTGCGCTCGCGGCAGGTCTGGCCCGTCATCGCCACCACCGTGCTCGCGCTCGCGGGCCTGTTCGCGATCATGAACTTCACGGTGGTGCTGCTGAGCCAGGACTCCGCCACCGGGTTCGGGCTCAGCGCGTCCCTCTCGGCCCTGCTGTTCCTCACCCCTGCGGCCCTGATCGGCGTCTTCGCCGCGCCGCTGGCCGGCTGGCTGGCCGGGCGCCGGGGCTGGGTCATGGCGCTGCGCCTCGGAACGGGCCTCAGCCTCGCATGCGCCGCCGGAGCGGCTCTCTTCGCCCAGCACCAGTGGGCGGTCCTCGTGTGCGTCGCCGCCCTCGGGGTCTTCTACAACGGCTTCTTCCTGACCGCGATCAACGGACTCTCGGTCCTGCTCTCACCGCGGGAGGCGCCCGGGGCGCTGCCCGGCATCAACGGGGCCTCGTTCGGCATCGGGGCCAGCCTCGGCGTCGTCCTCGTCGCCCCCTTCGCGGGGCAGGGGACCGAGGCCGGCTACTCCACGGCACTCTGGATCTCCGTGGCCATCACGGCCGCGGCATTCCTCGTCAGCCTGCTGGTCCCCGCGCCGCAGCAGGACGACCGCTGACCGCGTCCCGGCTGTCCGCGCCCCGACGAACTCCCGCATCCCGACGAACTCCCGCACCCCGACGAAAGCGACACGCCCCATGAATGACCGCATCCCCCTCTACCTCGACTGCGACACCGGGATCGACGACGCCCTCGCCCTCGCGTACCTGCTGGCCTCGCCCTCCGCCGAGCTGCTGGGCATCGGCACCGTCAGCGGGAACGTCGGCGCCGCCGTCGGGGCGCGCAACACCCTGGACCTGCTCGAGATGGCCGGACGCGCGGACGTCCCCGTGGCCGTCGGCTCCCACCACCCGCTCGCCGGGGCATTCCATGGGGGCGCTCCCCACGTCCACGGCGAGAACGGCGTGGGCGGCGTCAGCCTGCCGCCGGCCCGGGCTTCGGCCGTCGAGGGAAGCGCGGCCGAGCTGCTCGTCCGCCTCGCCCACGCCCATGCCGGCTCCCTCAGGGTGCTCGCCATCGGGCCCCTCACCAACCTCGCCGAGGCACTGCGGCTCGAGCCGCGCCTGCCGGACCTCGTCGCGGAGGTCACGGTCATGGGCGGTGCGGCACTCGTCCCGGGGAATATCAGCCCGGTGGCCGAGGCGAACATCGGCAATGACCCGGAGGCGGCCCGGGCGGTGTTCGCGGCGCCCTGGCGGATCACGCTCGTGCCCCTGGACGTGACCATGGAGAACGTCCTCGAGGAGAGGCACCGGCAGGAGCTCCTGGCCGCCCCCGCCCCGCTGCCGCGGGCCCTCGGAGAGATGCTGGGCCACTACTTCGGCTTCTACGAGGGGCAGTACGGGCGTCCGTGCTCGGCCATGCATGATCCGCTGGCGGCCGCGGTGGCGCTCGGCGCCATCGATCTCGCCTGCGCCCCGGTCGTGGCGGTCGAGGTGGATGCCGGTGACGGCCCCGGCCGTGGCCAGACGCTCTGCGACCTCCGCGGCCGCTACCTCGGCTACCCGGAACAGCCGGGCGCCCACTGCCGTGTGGTCCTCGGCCTCTCCCAGGACTTCGCGCCGCACCTGATGCAGGTGCTGCTCGGGGCCCGTCAACTGGTCGCTTAAACGGATGACCCCGGGGAGCGGTTGTGCCGCTTCCCGGGGTCGTTTTCCGTTCGCACCCGGGTCCACTGGAGGCTAGGAAGTGAACCCGGGATAAGTCTATGACGAATCTGTAAAAAGTCCAGTGACAGACGTAAATGATGTTCCTAAGAGCTGAATCTCAGTCCTCGTCCTCCGTGAACACCCAGTCGAACATGTCGAACACGAACTCAGAGAAGGTCCCGTCCTCGGACACCCACTCGCCGCGGGCGTTGTTCTTCCGGTACACGATCGGGTCCGGGACGCGGAGGTCCCCGGCGCGGAAGCCCCACGTGAACTGCTCATCCTCGTCCTCGAGGAACATGAGGAAGCCCTCGTCGTCCACCTCGAGTTCCTCGGGGTCCCAGAAGAAGTGATACGCCTCCATGAGCTCGGACCCGCCCACGGCCAGATAGAACTCGCGCAGCACGAGCGGGATGGTGAAGGCGTGCTCCTCGAGGGCGTCGTCCAGCTCCTCTGCGGAGATGCCGTCGCCCGGCTGCCACGGATCCTCGAGGTACTGGGGGACAAGCGCGCGGAACTTCTCCAGGAACATTTCGCTCATGCCCTTCATCCTAGTCGCGCCGCGTCCAGCGCCGGGGCCACGGTCCGCGCGGGAGAGGGGACGCATTTCGGGCGCGTGAACGGCCCGGGAGTACGCTCGCACCATGACCGAAGACATCCTCGTCGCGTGCGCCCACGGCACCCGCAGCCCCGAGGGCCGCGCCGCCATCCTCCAGGTCGTCGAGGAGATCCGCGCGGCCCGGCCCGGCCTCACGGTGGTGGACGCGTACGTGGACGTCCACGGCCCCGAGCTGCCGGAGGTCGTGGCAGGGCTTCCAGCGGGGGCGCGGGCCGTCGTCGTGCCCCTCCTGCTGAGCGTGGGCTACCACGTGCGCGTGGACATCGCGAAGGCCGCGAAGTCCCGGCCCGGGACTCTCACCGCCCGCCCCCTGGGCCCGGATGAGAGGCTCGCGCGCGTGCTCGCCGCACGCCTCGGCGAGGCGGGGCTGGGAGCGGACGACGCCGTCGTGCTCGCCGCCGCCGGCTCCTCCAACCCCGAGGCGGCCGCGGACGTCGAGCGGCTCGCGGACATGCTCCGCCACCTCATCCCGAACCGCATCCTCCCCGGGTACGGCGCGAGCGCGCGCCCGTCCGTGCCGGAGGCGGTCGCCGAGCTGCGCGCGGAGGAGGCCGACGACGACGGCCGGGACGCGCGCGTGGTCGTCGCCTCGTACCTGCTCGCACCCGGGTACTTCCACGACCAGCTCGCCACGGCGGGGGCCGACGCCGTCGCCGCCCCGATCCTCCCGGCGCCCGAGATCGCGGAGATCGCCCTGGCCCGCTACGACGAGGCCCTCGCCAGCGCCTCATGAGCTCCCGGCCCGCCGCCCCGTCGTCATCCCCGGTTCCGCGGACGGCGCTCCTCGTCGTCCTCGTCGCCGCGATGGGCGTGGGGCCCATCCTCAACTACGGCCTGAGCGCGGTGAGCCCGCTCATCATCGAGGGCCTGGGCATCTCGCAGTCGCAGTTCGGCCTGCTCGCGGGCGCAGTGTTCGCCTCGGCCGCGGTGAGCAGCCTCTCGCTCGGCCGTCTCAGCGACCGGGCCACGACCCGCCAGCAGCTCCTCATCATCTTCGGCGGCACGGTGGTGGCCCTGCTCGTGGCGGCGGTGGCGGGCAGCTTCTGGGTGCTGCTCGCGGCGGCGCTGCTCGCGGGCCCCGCGCAGTCCATCTCCAACCCGACCACCAACCGCGTGATCGTGACGTCGGTCCCGCAGCGCCGGCGGGGAGGCTGGATCGGGATCAAGCAGTCGGGCGTGCAGGCGAGCCAGCTGTTCTCCGGCCTGTTCTTCCCCGCTGTGGCGCTGTGGCTGGGGTGGCAGGGAGCGTTCGGGCTCGCGGCCGTGGTCGCGGCGGGCCTTCTCGTGTTCGCCCTCGCGCAGGTCCCGGCTGAGGCGCCTCGCCCGCGCACGACGGCGTCCCGCTCCTCCCGCGGCCGCCTCCCCTTCCCGGTGTGGCTCTTCGCCGGCTTCGCCTTCTTCTCGGGGCTCGGCATGCAGGCCACGAACGTGTACCTGCCGCTGTTCGCCGTGCGGGAACTGGACTTCCCGCTGGTGCTCGCCGGCGCGGCCGCGGGCGTCTCGGGCGTGGTGGGCGTGTCCTCGAGGATTGTGTGGGGCCGGCGGATGGCCCGCGGTGCACGGCCCTCGGGGCTCCTGCTCGTGCTCGCGCTCGGCGCCGTGGCCGGGGTCGCGTGCCTGCTCGCGGCGGGCGCGTGGAGGACGCCCGCCCTGGTGTGGGCCGGCGTCGCGCTCCACGGGGCGACCGTGCTGGGGGCGAACGTCATCACGAACGCGGCCGTGCTCGTTGTGGTGCCCTCGGAGCGGATCGGCGCCGCGTCCGGGGTGCTCGCCATGGGGATGTACGCGGGCTTCGCGCTTGGGCCGATGCTCATGGGCGTGCTCGCGGACGCGACCGGGGCGTTCGACGCCGGGTGGCTGGCCGTGGGGGCCGGGTACCTCGTGTGTGCCGCGCTCGCGCTGTGGCTGCGGCGCTACGGTGCGACGCACCCGTGGAGTGCATTCCAGCGCTAGGAGCCCGCTGGGGGCGCCCGCCGGACTGCCGCTGTGCGACGAAATGTTTCCTCGCGTGACCGCGCGTTGCACCACCCTAGGGACACGCCGAGCGGGCTCCGTACCCTCGAAGGCATGACTGAGACCGCCGCACCCGCGACCGCCGCACGGCCTGAGACTCCACGGCCCGCGCGACCCCGTGCCTCCAAGCCCAATGGGCAGTGGAAGGTGGACGGCACTGCTCCGCTCAACGCCAACGAGCAGTGGAAGCAGGAGGACGGCGGCCTCAGCGTCCGCGAGCGGATCGAGACCATCTACGCCCAGGGCGGCTTCGACTCGATCGACCCCACTGACCTCCACGGCCGCTTCCGCTGGTGGGGCCTCTACACCCAGCGCAAGCCCGGGATCGACGGCGGCAAGACCGCCACGCTCGAGCCGCACGAGCTCGAGGACCGCTACTTCATGATGCGCGTGCGGATCGACGGCGGCGCGCTCACCACCGAGCAGCTGCGCGTCATCGGCCAGATCTCGGTCGACTTCGCGCGCGGCACCGCGGACATCACGGACCGCCAGAACATCCAGCTGCACTGGGTCGAGGTCGAGGACGTGCCGGAGATCTGGCGCCGTCTCGAGGCCGTGGGCCTGCACACGACCGAGGCCTGCGGCGACGTCCCGCGCGTCATCCTCGGCTCTCCTGTGGCCGGGATCGCCGCGGACGAGATCCTCGACCCGACGCCGCAGATCCGCGAGATCGCCGAGCGGTACATCGGCGACGAGTCGTTCGCGAACCTGCCCCGCAAGTTCAAGTCCGCCATCACGGGCCACCCGTCCCAGGACGTGGTCCATGAGATCAACGACATCGCGCTTGTCGGCGTCGTGCACCCCGAGCTGGGCCCGGGCTACGACCTGTGGGTCGGCGGCGGGCTCTCGACGGCGGCGCACCTCGCCGTGCGCCTCGGCACCTTCGTCGAGCCCTCCCGCGCGGCCGAGGTGTGGGCCGGCGTGACGGGCATCTTCCGCGACTACGGCTACCGCCGCCTGCGCAACCGAGCCCGCCTCAAGTACCTCGTGCAGGACTGGGGCGCCGAGAAGTTCCGCCAGGTCCTCGAGACCGAGTACCTCTCCGCGCCGCTCCCGGACGGCCCGGCCGCGGTCAAGCCGCCGACGCCGGGAGACCACGTGGGCGTGCACGCGCAGAAGGACGGGAAGTTCTACGTCGGCGCGACCCCGACCGTGGGCCGCGTCTCGGGCGAGGTGCTCCTGGAGCTCGCGGACCTCATCGAGGCCCACGGCTCCCAGCGGCTGCGCACCACGCCGCACCAGAAGCTCGTGGTCCTCGACATCGAGGAGGACCGCGTCGACTCGCTCGTCGCCGGGCTCGAGGAGATCGGGCTCTACGCCAACCCGAGCCCCTGGCGCCGCTCCACCATCGCCTGCACGGGCATCGAGTACTGCAAGCTCGCGATCGTGGACACCAAGGACACGGCGACCGCTGCGGTGGCCGAGCTCGAGAAGCGCTTCGAGGCAGACCCCGCCAAGGACGGCAACGGCGCCAACGCGCTGCTCAAGCCCCTGACCCTGCACGTCAACGGCTGCCCCAACTCGTGCGCCCGAATCCAGACGGCGGACATCGGCCTCAAGGGCCAGCTCCTGCCGGACGGCAACGGCGGCCAGACCCCGGGCTTCCAGGTGCACCTCGGCGGCGGCCTCGCCTCCGACACCCGCGAGGAGGCCGGCACCGGCCGCACCGTGCGCGGCCTCAAGGTCACCGCGGAGGATCTGCCCGACTATGTCGAGCGGGTCACCCGGCGGTACCTCGCCGACCGCACCGGCGAGGCCCAGACCTTCGCCGAGTGGGCCCTGGCCGCGGACGAGGAGGCCCTCCAGTGACCGGACTGTCGAAGACCAGGCCAGGCGAGGCGGGCGGCGTCCCGCCCGAGGGTGCCCGCCGAACCCCGGACGCCGCTGGCCCCGCCGCCTCGAAGCGGTCGGAGGCTGAGCTCAAGGCCCTCGCCGAGGCCGGCGCCGCCGAGCTCGGCTGGGACGCGCCCGCGCACGAGGTGATCGCCTGGGTGGCGAGGAACTTCGCCACGGAGGCCACCGCCGTCGCCTGCTCCATGGCCGACGCCGTCCTGCCGGCCCTCGTCGCAGACCAGCTGCCCGGCGTCGACGTCCTCTTCCTCGACACCGGCTACCACTTCCCCGAGACGTACGAGACGCGGGACGCCGTGGCCGAGAACCTCCGCGTGACGATCGTCGACGTGACGCCGAAGCAGACCGTCGCCGAGCAGGACGCCGCCGAGGGCAAGGACCTCTTCGCCCGGGACCCGGGCCGGTGCTGCGCGCTGCGCAAGGTCGAGCCGCTGCACCGCTCGCTCGCCGGATACGAGCTGTGGTTCACGGGCGTGCGCCGCGACGAGTCCCCGACCCGCACGAACACGCCGCTCGTGACGTGGGACGAGAAGAACGGCCTCGTCAAGGTCAACCCCATGGCGGGGTGGACGTTCGACGAGCTCGTGCAGTACTCCGAGGACAACCTCCTGCCCGTCAACCCGCTCCTTGCCCAGGGCTACCCCTCGATCGGCTGCGCGCCCTGCACGCGGCCCGTCGCCCCAGGAGAAGACCCCCGCGCCGGCCGCTGGTCCGGCACCGACAAGACAGAATGCGGACTCCACGTATGAGCACATCTGCTGGTTTCGACACAGTCGCAGTCGCCTCCGCCTCCGCAGGCGATGCCGCCCCCGCCCCTGCGCGGGACGGCATTGCCGCGAGCGGCAATGCGTCCCGCTCCGACAGGCCCGATGCCACTCCCGGGGCGGCATCGCCTGCTCCGGCTCACGCTGTCGACTCGCCGGGCAGCCTCGCGCTGCTCGACGCGCTCGAGGCCGAGTCGATCCACATCATCCGCGAGGTCGTCTCCGAGTTCGAGCGCCCCGCCATGCTGTTCTCGGGCGGCAAGGACTCGGTGGTGATGCTGCACCTCGCCGCGAAGGCGTTCTGGCCGGGGAAGGTGCCCTTCCCCGTCCTGCACGTGGACACCGGCCACAACTTCCCCGAGGTCCTGGAGTTCCGTGACCGGACCGTGGAACGGCTCGGGCTCAAGCTCGTCGTCGGGTCGGTGCAGGAGTTCATCGACCGCGGCGAGCTCGCCGAGCGCGCCGACGGCACCCGGAACCCGCTCCAGACCGTGCCCCTGCTGGACGCCATCGAGCGCAACAGGTTCGACGCCGTGTTCGGCGGCGGCCGCCGCGACGAGGACAAGGCCCGCGCCAAGGAGCGCATCCTGTCCCTGCGCGACGAGTTCGGCCAGTGGGACCCGCGCAACCAGCGACCGGAGCTGTGGAACCTGTACAACGGCCGCCACACGGTCGGCCAGCACGTGCGCGCGTTCCCCATCTCGAACTGGACCGAGCTGGACATCTGGCGGTACATCGCGCGCGAGGGTATCGAGCTGCCGAGCATCTACTACGCCCACGAGCGCGACGTGTTCGAGCGCGACGGCATGTGGCGAGCCGTGGGGGAGGTGAGCCTCCCGCGCGAGGGGGAGGACGTCGTCGTGCGCACCGTCCGCTACCGAACGGTGGGCGACATGTCCTGCACGGGCGCGGTGCTCTCCGACGCGTACACCGTGGACGACGTCGTGCGCGAGGTCGCCGCCTCGACCCTCACCGAGCGCGGGGCCACCCGCGCCGACGACCGCATCTCCGAAGCGGCGATGGAAGACCGCAAGAAGGATGGGTACTTCTGATGAGCACGTCCACACCCCTTGATGTGATCGAGTCCGCCGAGGCCGTCCTCGGCACCGGCTCGCTGTTCCGCTTCGCCACCGCAGGCTCGGTCGACGACGGCAAGTCCACCCTCGTGGGCCGCCTCCTGCATGACTCGAAGGCGATCCTCGCCGACCAGCTCGACGCCGTCGCCCGCACCTCCGCCGACCGCGGCTTCGGCGGCGAGAAGGGCGGCCTCGACCTGGCGCTCCTGACCGACGGGCTCCGCGCCGAGCGCGAGCAGGGCATCACGATCGACGTCGCGTACCGCTACTTCGCGACCGACCGCCGCACCTTCATCCTCGCGGACTGCCCCGGCCACGTGCAGTACACGAAGAACACGGTGACGGGCGCGTCCACCGCGGACGCCGTCGTCGTGCTCATCGACGCGCGCAAGGGCGTGCTCGAGCAGACCCGCCGGCACCTCTCCGTCGTTGCGCTCCTGCGGGTGCCGCACGTCGTGGTGGCCGTGAACAAGATCGACCTCGTGGACTTCTCCGAGTCGGTGTTCGTCCAGATCGCCGACGACGTCGCGCAGGTCGCGCGGGAGCTGGGGCTGCGCGAGGCCGTCGCCGTGCCTGTGTCCGCGCTCGACGGCGACAACGTCGTGGACCGCTCGGACCGCACCCCCTGGTACACAGGGCCGACTCTGCTCGAGCTGCTCGAGACCCTGCCCGGGACGGACGAGCTGGACGACGCGCACGAGCCCTTCCGCTTCCCCGTCCAGACCGTGATCCGGCCGCAGGGGGCGCTCGCGCCGGGGCTGTCCGAGGACGAGTTCCGCGACTACCGCGCGTACGCGGGCCAGGTGACCGAGGGCGTCGTGCGCGTGGGCGACCGCGTCGCCGTCGTGACCCCCGGCCAGGCGCCGCGCGAGACGACCGTGGTGGGGATCGACGTCGCCGGCCGCACGCTCGCCGAGGCCGCCGCGCCGCAGTCCGTGGCGCTGCGCCTCGCGGACGAGTTCGACGTCTCCCGCGGCGACACCATCGCCGCCGCCGGGACGCTGCCGGAGAGCAGCGCGGACCTGTACGCGTCTCTCGCATGGCTCTCGCCCAAGCCCCTGCGCGAGGGCGCGAAGGTGCTCGTCAAGCACGGCACCTCGACCGTGCGCGGGCTCGTGCGGGCCGTGACCGGCAGGCTCGACCTCGACACGCTCGCCGTCTCCGAAGCGTCCGGTCTGGAGCTCAACGACATCGGCGAAGTCCAGATCCGCCTCGCCGCCGCCCTCCCGCTCGAGCCGTACGCGACGCACCGCCGCACGGGCGCGTTCCTCGTGATCGACCCGCAGGACGGCAACACCCTCGCGGCCGGCATGGTGCGGCAGCACCCGGGCGATTCCGAGGACGAGCGGTACTGGATCTAGCCCTCGCCTCCGGCTGCCGGCAGAGCACGCACGACGGCGCCCCGCCCCTAGCGGGGGGACCGGCGGCCCCCCGCCCGACCCGCGCGGAGCCACGGC